>CAYTIQ010000012.1:0-7676 GCA_964437935.1 uncultured Rheinheimera sp. | reverse complement strand
AACCGCACTGTTGCCTTGCGCGACACCTTTGTCGATGCATAACACACAGCACTCCTAGCAAAAGCCGGCTTCTGCCGGCTTTTTTACATTTGCTAGCAACTTGCCACTTGCCATCGCTACATGCCTAGGGCACCTTTTTTGAAGGTGAACCTTGATGCGAAGCCATTGTCGTCCAGCTTGGCTGATGTGAAGGTGTTGAAATGATGGATGAAACCCAGCTTTGTAAGGCGAATTCATGCTTGATGTGTTTATTGCGGCGCTGTTTTTTGCGTTCTCCAGCACCGTAACCCCAGGTCCCAACAACTTGATGATGTTATCGTCAGGTTTGAATTATGGCATTCGCGCTAGTTTGCCGCATTTGTTTGGCATTTGCCTTGGCTTTCCAACCATGGTGCTGTTGGTCGGGTTAGGCTTTGATGTGATTTTCGCCCAGCTGCCGTGGTTACATACCATGGTTAAGCTTGTGGGTATTGGTTATTTGTTGTACTTGGCATGGGCAATCGCCACAACGTCGCCACGACAACTTGCGGGGCCTGAGCGTCGCCCGATGACATTTTGGCAAGCCGCCGCCTTTCAATGGGTGAATGGGAAAGCATGGATCATGGCCTCGGGGGCTATTGCGGCATTTAGTCAACAACACGCAATGCTCAACAGTGTGCTCGCTGTCAGCGGAGCCTTTTTGTTGGTCGCTTTTCCTTGTGTCGGATTGTGGTTGAGCTGCGGCGCTTTGCTGCAACAGCGCTTGTCCTCTGCACAGGCACAGATCAGCTTCAACCGTGGGATGGGGGCCTTACTCGCTCTGTCTGTGTTGCCCGTTGTGCTGGAGATGGTTTGATGTTGCAGATTGAACACATGGACAAGGGATATCCTGAGCGTCCGTTGTTTGTGGATTTTTCTGCCACATTCGAACATGGCCGCTATTGGCTGCAAGGACCAAATGGCTCAGGTAAATCCACCTTATTGCGTTGTATTGCCGGCCTTGAAGCCGCAAACCGGGGACGAATGCTGTGGCAGGGTGAACAATTAACCCCAGCAATCATGCGTGCACAAATTGGCATCAGCGCTGATGCGATTGAATTTCCGCCATTTTTAAGTTTCGCTGCCATTTTACGCTATTGGCAACACAGTTATGCGGATGCTCATGTTGACGCCCTTGTCGCAGGGTTTGCCTTGCAGAATGTGCAATCTCAAACCTGGCAACATGCCTCTGTGGGGCAACGCAAAAAGTTATCGTTGCTATTGGCGCTGTCAAGGCCAGTGCCGATTGTATTGTTAGATGAACCCTTTAACGGCTTAGATGACGCCGCCTGTGAGTTTCTGACCACAACATTATCAACGCATACGGCAGACTTAACGCTGGTCGTTAGCCATCAACATCACCCGTTATTTGACACCATGACGTCGCTGCAGTTGTCGAGTTCGGGGCTATGCACGCCAAGCTTTGCAGGTTAACGATGGTATCTGCGACACGCTTTGCCTGCCAATGGGTCTACCGACAAAACGTGCTGCGATTGCAGCAGCTGCAGGTGTTGTTTGGCAGTGCCGCGGTCTGGCTGCAAGTCGCTTTTGTGCCTTTGCTGCTGATTTTGCCGTTACCAATCTTGCGTTTGTTAGAACCCGGTTATGACGCCTCTTCAGAGCTCCATGCCTTAGTCGTGGCTTTGCTTTGCTGGCAAAGTATTGGTCGCTTGCCTGCGCCAACCTCCGCGCAGCGGTGGGGGTGGCAGTTGTTATGGCCTACGCCCTCGCAACAGAGGGTGTTACGGTGGCTGCCAGCATTGTTAAGTCAATGGCCGTTTTGGATATGGTCTTTGCTGGCATGTGGCCTGGCGCTGGGGTTTGCCAATGGTGCTTTGGCATGGCCCATGTTTAGCGTGTGGTTAGTGTTAGTAGCGTTATTGGCGCTGTTATCTGTGTGCTATTGCCCTTTTGTGATCAGTCTTTGTACGTTACCTTGGTTATCCGACAGTCACTTTGGCTTGCTTCCTGTCCTGTTGCTGGTGGAATGGCTGTGCTGGCAAATGGTGGCATCAGGGGGCAAGGCTTTGGCGGCTAAACAGCAGCAAAGGTTTTCAGGTCGCTCGCTGTTGATTGGATTTATAACCAAGTCTTGGCGTGGTCAAGGTGCAGTACCTGCCTTATTGTGTTTGATGGTGTTTTGTCAGTGGCAACGTTTTGACCAAGTGTTTGTCTGGTGCATGCTATGCACGATGGCATTTGCTTGTTTGCACCTGTTTTATGCGTTTGTGGAATTTGGTAAGCAGTATGCCTTATCGTTGCATTTACTCTGGCCCACTCAGACCATCTGGCGTCTTCACCTGATGTGGTTTGGCGTGAGCCTGCTGCTGTTAGCGCCTTGGTTATGGCTCATCGAATCGCCCTTTGCCGCAGCATGGCTGTTGCTCGTGGCGACGTCGAGTTTTTGCTCCCGTTCTGTTGGCTTCTCCTTGTTCGTCATTGGTGCTGCGGCGTTGTCTATCACTGCCTATGTCGTTGGATGAGGAAGGTGTTTTTGCCTTTTGAATTCGATTACACTACTTGCGTAAGCGCATCGTCTTTGAGTGCCGCACTGTGTGGCCATTTCTTATTAGTTAGCATCGGGTGCTGTTTTGAACACTCAGCAAATTGAAAAAATACAATTAGAACATGAAGCAGCACGGCTTTTCATGCGGTTGTATCAACGACAATTTCATCAACAAATGCAGCATATTTGGCACAATCAACCGGCAAAACCCGATGTGAGTTGTTATTTCGAAGGGGTTCGACTTGACCTTGAAATAGCGCATTTGTATGGCAGTGAAGTCGAAGCGATGCAGGTGCTTGGACGTTCACTCTCGACAGAAACGGAACAGGCGTTACTGGCGTTGTCGCAGGTGCCGGCCTCTGAACGATTAATGGCGTCGTTAAATCGTCTGATAGGTAAAAAGGCGACCAAGCATTACGACAGTGAACGGGTGTGGCTGGTGATTCGAAATGCTAATCCTCACTGGCGGGCCGAGGATTTTCGGCGGTGCCAACAACTGCTGTGGCGACCAAGACAGCATCCCTTTCAACAGATTTGGTTGATAGGTGATTTTCGCGGCGAATCCGGTTTGTTCCGGCTGGATCCCCCCGAATCTCCCGCAGCTTAACCTCTACGACCCCAAGCCGGTTCGGCTCTGATTGAGATACACATGCAATTTACTATTTTCTGTACTGTCGTGGATAACTTTGGTGATATTGGCATTTGTTGGCGATTAGCTCGTCAGCTTAACCATGAGTTACAACATGATGTTGTGTTATATGTCGATGATTTAGCATCGTTTCAAAGGATTTGTCCCGAAGTAAACCCAAGCCTAAATACGCAGCAAATACAGGGCGTACAGGTTGCTTGCTGGCACCAAGATTTTGCGCCACTGCCAAGTGATAGACCCGATGTGGTCATTGAAGCGTTTGCGTGCCAGATCCCACCTAGCTATTTAGCAGCTTGCGAGCAGCAAGCAACACCACCGCTTTGGATTAATCTGGAGTACTTAACGGCCGAAGGGTGGGCGGCTGATTGCCATGGCTTGGCATCACCGCAACCTGGTAGTAAGCTAAAGAAATACTTTTATTTCCCCGGCTTTACCGAGCGTTACGGGGGCTTGTTGCGCGAAGCAACCATCGTCAGTACCGCCGGCGCGGTGCGTCAGTCACTAGCGCTACAACTGGACGTCTGGCAGCAGCTTGGACTGTACGATGCGATGGCGTTTTCGAGGAAAATCTCACTGTTTGGCTACAGTCAGACGGGGATCGCTAGCTGGTTGCGCCAATTAGCAAGCAGTCAGCTCACGACGTTAGTCTTGATACCGCAAGGCGCGCTGGCCAATCAGTTGATCACAATGTATCCCGATCTCGCCAACGGGCGTGTCACGGATGGCGCATTAGCACTCCAAGTGCTGCCCTTTGTCGCCCAGCCTTTGTACGATCAATTACTTGCTGTCTGTGACTTTAACTTTGTGCGGGGGGAGGACAGCATCATTCGTGCCCATTGGGCGGGGCGTCCTTTTATCTGGCAAATCTACCGGCAAGAACAACAAGCGCATCTGGATAAACTGCATGCATTTTTGGATTTGATGCTAGCCGACGCGACACCTGAGTTAGCGTCACTGGTGCGTGCAATGCATGGGGCTTGGGAGCAAGAACTTGATTTTGCCAGCGTCTGGCCGTTGCTTGAGCAGAACTGGTCTCAATATGCGGATTATGTGCTACAGTGGCAGCGAAAATTAACGGCGCATGAAGATCTTGCGTCCAACCTCGTGCGTTTTGCGAAAAACAAGCATATAATACCGCGCACTTTTTCCTAACAAGAAGACATTCTATTATGATGAAAACTGCTCAAGAAGTTCGCGCTGGCAACGTGATCATGGTCGACAACGAGCCAATGGTTGTTCAGAAAGCTGAATTCAACAAATCAGGCCGTAACGCCGCTGTTGTGAAAATGAAATTAAAAGGCCTGTTGTCTGGCCAAGGTACTGAAACTGTGTACCGCGCTGACGACAAGTTCGAACAAGTGATGCTGGACACGAAAGAAGTAACTTATTCTTACTTCTCTGACCCAATGTACGTGTTCATGGACGCTGAGTACAACCAGTACGAAATCGAAGCGGACAACATGACAGATGCACTGAAATACTTGGTACCAGAAATGCCATGTTCAGTTGTATTCTACGGCGAGCGCGCTATCTCTGTTGACCTGCCAACCATCGTTGTTCGTGAAGTGACTTACACTGAACCAGCAGCACGTGGCGACACATCAGGTAAAGTGATGAAAATCGCTAAAATCGAAACTGGTTTTGAACTGTCAGTTCCAGCATTCGTTGAGATCGGCGACAAAATCGAAATCGATACTCGTACTGACGAGTACCGCAGCCGCGCCAAGTAATTGGTGTTTGCTGAAAAGAACCGGCCTAGCGCCGGTTTTTTTATGCCTGGAACTCAGAGATTTCTGCGTCAGCTATCCATGTGCGAACGGCATACACTGCAAGTTTCATAGCCAATAGGCTTTGGGGGCAACTTTGCGCTTTGGCCGTCAACGCGACAGTTGCCGTAAGCGCTGCAGGCTGATGTCATCACCAAATTCCGCCAGTTGTGCTAGCAACAAATAGGCCGTACCAAAGGCATCTTCAAAGGCTTGATGCGCTTTAATGGCGGGAAGTTGATGGCGCTCTAAACAGGCGGTCAATTGATAGGCATCGTTTTTCAACACACTGTGTCGCCTAGCGACCAACTGTTTTTCTAAGGCCAAGGTGTCGACAAAGGGCGCCGTATAGCCGTTGCCGTGATATTCAAGGCAGGCTTTGTGCAGGAATTGCTGCTCGATCGTTGCGTGGTGCGCCACCAGTTGCGCGCCTTGGGCAAATTGAAAAAACTCAGTCAGCGCATCCCCTGGTGCCGCGCCATCTAGCAGCTGCTCGTCGGTGATGCCATGCACTAACGCACTGTCACCAACGGACAATGGGCTTTGCCAGACTTGTGCAAGTGTGTTGGCAGGCCGGATGGTCTGGTGTGATACGCGCACGGCGCCGAGACTAATAATATGATCGCGTTTTGGGTTCAAGCCGGTGGTTTCAACATCCAACACCACGAAATCGCAGTCACAAGCACGACGGTTTGCGGTGGGCATCGCGTCGATAAAGTGTTGTAATTCAGCTGTTGAAGTCTGACGGAAAAAATGGAGCCAATGCTTCATAGATCTCGTCCGAAGCGTTGTTTTAAGCGTTGTTGATGCTCGCGAATGACCTTAAACACATCCTTTAATTGATGGCGGTGTAGCACGTTAAGTTGCGCAGGGTTTTGCCAATTTGACAGCGGCTCGCTGCGTTCTAATTGTTGGCGCTGTACTTGCCAGCGCAAGTCTTGTAGTACTTGCCAGGACGCGAGCAAATCATCGCGGTCTTTCGCGCTGTGCACCGACTGTTGCACCAACTGCTCGAGGCGATCTGCCAAACTAACGTGATCGATGTTCTGTGCTAGACAATAAACCCGCACCAGATCTTGGATCAAGGCGGTGCCACGTTTCTTCAGTTCAAGCCCCGGTTGCTGCTCCCCTGTGTGGTCCAAGATAAAATGGTTTAAAAGTCCAAGCGGTGGAGGAGTGGCGACTGCTTGCAGCGCCAATAAACGAATAAACAGATCGCTGCGCGGCCGCTGCTGTTTAATGTCTTGCTGTAATGCATTTAATAGGGCTTGGCTGCCATCAATTAACCGAATATCCAGCAAAATTGTCGCATCCAGCAGCGCTTGTGGGGTGGGGCGATTGAGCATCTGCCTAAAGCGTTCTGACCAAGCATGCAGGCTTAAACACAGCTGCGGGTTGGTCGCCATCATATTGCCTGGGCAACGCGGTTGACCACAGGCCTCCAAGATGTCGATGACATGATGCGCTAACTGCTGAAAATAATCCGTCGCGTCGTGCGGTAATTCTCGTTCGATAATCAGCGCATTGTCTTGATCGGCCCCCGGAAGCATGTCGCCTCGGGCTTGTGAACCAAAACAAACCCAACTAAATAAACAAGGCGCCGGGCCAAGTTGCTCAACCGTCAAGGCGATAGCTTGACGGGTTATAGCGTCAAAGACCGAGGTTAAGCTAACCGACACTTCCAGGGCGCTGGCACCACCGGCGTTCATGTGCCGAATCAACTCTTGTAAACGAGCTGCTGTGGTGATTAACCCATCGCGGCTAGTTTGTTTCTGGATGTCCCGCACCAAAAACAGCGGGTGCTGCTGTTCAGCACGTAAGAAGTCCGTGCGTGTGACCATGCCATAGAGCTGACCATGTTTGGTCACCGGTAGATGATGGATGTGCCGGCTAAACATGGTTTGCATCGCTAAGAACGCGGGCGTGTCATGTGGCATCGCAATCAATGGGCTGCTCATGATGCTAGAGACTGGGTCGAAGACCGAGCGTGCAACAAGCACAACGCGACGACGCAGGTCGCGGTCGGTTAGCATGCCGACGGCGTTATTGCCGTCCATCACCACCAGCGCCGACACTTGCGCCTCGGTCATCTGATATGCGGCCTGCTGGATAGTATCGCTGGGTCTACAGCAATAGACACCTTCATGGCAAATCACCTCAATCGGGCGCAATAGCGGTGCCTCGCGAGCTAACAGGTGCAGTTGTTCATCACGTTGGGCACGGAAAAAATCCCACAGTGGCGCAAAGTCGTCGCTTTGCAGTGCGGCGCTTGGCCAGCTAATGACGATACCACTTTGGTTCGCCACTATCGGTCTATTGGTTAAGCCGCTGATCGATGCACCAAAAAAATCGTGGGCTTGCCATGGCAGGGCAATGTCGACCATTGAAAAGGTCCCGGAAAAGACCAAGCCTAAATAAGGTTGAGGTACTTCGCGGTTGGCGGCAAAAAAACGAAGTTCTGCGTGCTGATACAACAGCTGAAGGGCATGGACACTGAGCTGAGCGCAGGGTGGTGTGGTGGCTAAAAACTGCTGCAGTTCTTGTTGAATCGGCACTTGTCGCATGTCGCCTCCGAGTGTGTAGCAAGGCCCAACAGTGTTGGGCCTTGATGGTGGGTGGTTTTAACCTGATGGCTTGCAAAGCCTTTGAAGATGGTTATCTACTCAAGGTTCACAATCATCCTGCCAAGGCCACTTAGTGGTGAGTGGCTTCGCCGGCCCCTTTGGGGAAGCGAATT
>CAYTIQ010000011.1:0-74201 GCA_964437935.1 uncultured Rheinheimera sp. | reverse complement strand
CCTCGTAAACACTCTCAGCTTAGTCGCTGAGGAAAGAGGCGGACCATCTAATTAAGCCAGTCGTTGAATGACTGGCTTTTTACGTTCAAGGAACAAATTTAGTGGCTTGGTCTTGGGTGCACACCCGCTGTTTTGCTAACAGCAGATTTGCCCATGAACAGCCCTCGAACCAGCCGTTTTATGGCAAGGCTTAGATGCGTGATACTGTCATAGAAGGTTGGTACCACCAACAGGGTCAAGAACGTCGCAGCAATGGTACCGCCAATCACCGAGATGCCCAGTGGGCGATAGAAGTCAGCGCCTTCACCGATGCCGATGGCCACGGGCAACATCCCCGCAACGAGCGCAAAAGTCGTCATCAAGATTGGCCGTAAGCGTTCTTTACCTGCAGCCACTAACGATGCCTCCAGATCCATGCCTTGTTCAAACTGTTTCTTGCGAGCACAGTCGATCAATAGAATGGCGTTTTTCGCCACAATGCCCATTAACATCACGATGCCGATTAAGCTCATTAAGTTGAGCGACGAGCCGGCTGCCAACAAGCCAAGCACCACGCCAATTAACGACAGTGGCAAAGACAACATAATCGCGATTGGAGCCGAGAAGCTATGGAATTGCACCACGAGGATTAAGTACATCAGCAAGGCGGCAAAAAATAACGCACTGAAAATTTTGCCAAACAGCTCTTGTTGTTGCTTACCTTGGCCGCCGACCACTAAGTCATAGCCAGGTGGAAACTCAATGGATTTTGCTAATTTCATTGCATCTTTGAGTACTTCGCCAAAAGAACGGCCTTGCACGTTGGCGGTGACGGCCATCATTGACTCACGATCCAAATGCTCAATCACCGCGGGACCTTTGCCCAAGCTAACCGTGGCGATTTGTTGCAGCGGCACCATAGCGCCTGTTTTGCTGGATAATAACGGCAGCTGCTCTAAGTCTTTGACGGACGCGCGTTCAGCGGGGTCAATACGCACAAACACGTTGCGAGTTTCACCCGTTGGGTCAACCCAATCACCAATTTCAGCACCGGCAAAGGCCAGCCGCAGACCGCTTGAAACATCACTCATACTCAGGCCAAGACTTGCTGCTAAACCACGATTGATCTCTACTTGCAATTCCGGTTTTGGATCTTGGGTCGACAAACCAATGTCAACAGCACCAGGCACCTTTTTCAATTGCTCCATGTAGTCCTGAACTATGCCTTCTAGCACACGAGAATCCGGACCACGGAATTGGATCTGCAGCGGTTTACCGTCACCACCCGTGCCATCACCAAACTCAGATAACACGGTAAATTCGGCGCCAACCAATTGTTTGACTTTGCTGCGTAACTCTTCGGCAACGGCTTTGGAACTGCGGTTACGATCTTTTTCGTCGTGCAGCTTCACAAATACCCGTGCCCGAGTCACGTTGCCTTGGGTACCGACCGTAGTTTGGACGTACTTGAATTCAGGCAGCGCCTTGGCAATGGCTTCCACCTGCGCCGTTTTAATTCGGGTGTATTGAATCGATGCTTCGGACGGCGCACGAATGTTCACTTGCACCATCGAGTTATCGGTTTCTGGCATAAAGCCGCTGCCACCGTATTTCCCTTGCAATACTAAGGCGCCAATAAAGGTCGCAAACGCGATAAACCACATCGATTTACGATGCTTTAACGCCCAGGAAATCAATCGGCTGTAGCGCTCTGCTTGATGATCGAACCAGTTGTTAAACCGTTGTAGCACAGCGCCAACACCACGGCGCTGTTTTGTCTTGTCATGATCTGGGTCATGCCAATACGCCGACATCATCGGGTCTATGGTGAACGAGATAAACAACGACACCAACACTGAACAGGCAACTGTTAAACCAAAGGGTTTAAACCATTGCCCGGTCACGCCATCAAGGAAGGCGATTGGCACAAACACACAGACAATCGACAAGGTGGTTGCAATAACCGCCATACCAATTTCTTTGGTGCCTTCCAGCGCCGCCGTCATGCTGTCTTTACCCATTTCCATGTGACGGACGATGTTTTCACGCACCACAATGGCATCGTCAATCAACACGCCAATCGCCAATGACAACCCCAGCAATGACATGAAGTTCAAGGTAAAACCACAAGCCCACACCGCGATAAACGACGCCAGCACCGAGGTTGGTAACGCCAGCGAGGTGATAAGCGTCGAGCGCCAGGAGTTTAAAAACACAAACACCACGACAATCGTCAGTAATGCGCCCAACCCTAAGGCCTCGGTCACGTTGTTCATACTGACACGGACATCTTCGCCTTGATCCGACACAATCACCATCTCCACCCCTTCCGGCAGCGTGGGGCGAAGTTCATCTAACTTCGCTTTAATGTCGTCGGTGACGCTGATGGTTGACGAATCACGAGTCTTGGTGACATCGATACCAAGCGAAGGTTTGCCATCAAAAAAAGACAAGACGCGCTGTTCTGCACCGCCATCGACTATCGAGGCTACCTGTCCTAAACGGATCGCCTGGTCGCCATTTTGCTTGACCACCATCCGCTCGAATTCACCGACATCTTTTAACCGCCCCTGTAAACGAATGCTTTGCTCTTCCATGCCGTTAATGACGCGGCCGACCGGTGACGCTAAGTTCTGCGCACGCAGTGCATTCACCACATCTTGTGCCGAGACTTTTGCTTCTCGCATGGCGTTACTGTTTAAAAACACCGTCATTTCACGCTGTAATTCACCGTTTAACGACACCAAAGCCACGCCATTAATCGCTCGTAACTGGCGGCCTATATCGATATCCGCCAAACGAGACAGCTCCAGTGGTGTTAATTTATCCGAGGAGAGGGCGATGGACATCACTGGCTGGGCATTGGGATCAATGCGGTTGATAAACGGTTCTTTCATCTCGGTGGGCAACTTGTCACGCACCGTCGAGATGGAGTCGCGAAGTTCTTGTGCTGCTGCAGTGAGATCCTTGTTAAATTCGAAAAACACCACCAAGGTGGCACTTGATTCCCGCGCATAGGAGCGGATCTCGGTAATGCCCTGAATGGTCGACATCGAATCTTCCAGGCGGTTTAAGATCTCGCGCTCTACCGTCTCAGGTGAAGCGCCTGGGTATGGCACATTGACCACTAAGATCGGCGGCTGCACATCGGGAAACTGGTTGGTTTTTAACTGCTTTAAAGCAAAGGCGCCAAAGATCATCAACGCGATGGTTAATGCGACCACCACGAGGGGTCGTTTGATACTAAAATCTGACAGGATCATGGTTAGTTCCCTGTGACATTTTGTTTGCTTTCTGCCACCGCTTGACTTGCGGTGCTCGCTTGCAGATTCACCGCGATGCCATCACGGATCGCGCCTTTCGGATGTCCCAATACTTGCTCACCGACGACAAGGCCCGATTTGACTTGATAGGTACCAAATCGCGGGTCTTGCGCGCCAAGCGAGATCCGAGTTTTGCGCAACACATCTTTGTCCAGCTTCCAAGCAAAGGTATTATCGCCTTCACGGACAATGGCGGATTCAGGCAGCATCACCGCTTGATTTTGAGCAATGGCGATGTAGCCCTCGGCATACAATCCCGCGACAAAGTTCGCCTGTTTTTCGATACGAACGAAGATCTGCACTTGGCGAGTTAGCTCATTGGCTTGAGGATTAATCCGTTCAATCACACCGTCAAAGTATTGATTTGGATAACCATTGACTTTAAAACTCACGGTTTGGCCTGTTTGAACCTGGCCCACTTGATCCGCCGCGATAAACCCCTCAAAACGCATACTGGCGGGGTCAATCACCACCATCAAGGCTTTCCCAATTTGCGCCGTATCACCGGCAGATGCCTTACGTGCCGCGACGACGCCATTAAACGGCGCTTTGACTTCGGTGCGGGTTAACTGTTGCTTAGCTTCAACTAATCGGGCTCGGGCAGAGGCTAATTCGGACTGCGCTTGGTTGGCTTTAATCTCTGCAGACTCTAAGACTTCTGCCGTGACCAAGTTTTGTTTATACAGCGATTGCATGCGTTTTAATTGTTTCGCTGCTTGATCCGCGGTCACTAACGCAGAGCGCTCTGCTTCTTGTGCCGATAGCATTTTGTCGCGGTAGGTGGTTTTGTCTAACTCAACCAGTACATCACCTTTGTTGACCAAATCGCCATTGTCCTTCAGCACCCGAGTGACGATGCCAGAGACTTCGGCATTCAATTCGGCTTTGGTCACCGGTTGCAACGACCCCGAAATCATCGGGCCTTGCGACAGCTCGGCTTGTTGCACCGTTAATAAGTCGTGTTGTACCAAGGTAAGCGACGTTACTGCTTGCTCTTCTTCTTCTTGTGATTTTTGCTCACCACACCCTGCGATTAATACCAACAGGGCGATGGCTGTCAGGGTCCAGCGTTTATTCAGACTTTGCATCTCGATCGTTCCGTAAAAAAAATGGCTGATTGTAGTCTATCGAAACGAGCGCTAAAGCAAACCCTGAAACAGTAACAAGTTATGTCAAGGCCGACATAAATTAACTAATTGAAAAAACTTGGGATTATTTGTTGTAACACTGAGGTTTTTGAATTGGAACTAAATAGTAAAAATTTAAAAGAAACATCAAGCAATGTGGTCACAGCAGAGGTCAAACGACCTCTGCTGTGAGATAAAATGCAGATTCGCCTTGATAGGTCGCAAGTGCCGCCTTGATGTCAGCGGTTAACGGCTCAAATAACGAAAACCCTTGTTGCTGCCAAAAATCAACCGAGTTTTGCACAGCAACCAGCGCCAAATAAGGCAAACGCAGTTCATCGGCGTAAGATTTTGCTTGTTCGATTAACGCCGATGCCACCCCTTGACCTCGAGCATCGCGGCTAACCGCGACATCGTGCAGATATAAACAATCGGCATTGGCATATTGAGGAAATTCTGCCCCAAGCGGATTAACCCGTCCGACCTTGGATGGATAAGTAAACAAATACCCCCAGAGCTTGTCTTTGTACACAGCCACCCAGCAGCTTTGTGGATGGCGCATAAATCGTTGTTGCACCACGTCAGGAGACTCAAATAAATCATCGTGGTAACAGAGATCTTGCAGCCGAATAACGGCAGCAAGATCATTGTGTTGCATTAGTCGAATCGTAAACATAACACAGGCGTTGCGCCAACATCCTTAACAGATCACATCAACGCCTTGAGCATGGTTTTATCCAGCTCATCTTTTTTAACGATATCAATGATAAAGCGGCATTGTTCTTCAGTCAGGCCGCCCTCTTTTTTCAGGCCCCCTTCTTTGATCATATTACTGACCATTTCTCGACGCTTTCTTAATTCATTTTCCAAAATGCCTGCATCGATACTGCCTTTGGTTTTGGCGTCTAATTTATCCAGCCACGGATATAACATCCCTTCAGCTTCGTACGCTTCACGGCGCAGTGAGCTGTGGAAGTCTTCGCAAGCATTGAGGTTCAATAAATAGAAGTTTAAGTAACTGGCGACTGTGAGAAGTTTATAATCCTGATCCACAGCTTGCGCTGGCAGCGCCGCTGTAAAAACCATTGCTGCAAACCATTTTTTCATCGGTGCTTCCCGCCTTTTATTTTAATACCGTCTTCAATCTAATCAGCTTTACCCGATTTTGCAATGCAATCAAGGGGAAGATCCCAGCAACGCGACAAATTACTGGGCTTCCCTGCCGTTTTCAGGAATAAGTTGCATCCTGCGTGTTAGGGACTTGTTGTCAGCCCTGCTGGTTGATTAGAGTCTCGGCCGGAATTCGTACAAACCCTTCCATCAGCACACGCGCGCTGCGGCTCATGATGGCTTTGGTCACTTGCCACTGGCCATCGACTTGTTGTGCCTTGGCGCCAACGCGTAAAGTGCCTGACGGATGACCAAAGCGCACCGCTTCGCGATCGCCACCACCGGCGGCTAAATTGACCAGCGTGCCAGGTACGGCCGCAGCTGTACCAATGGCGACGGCGCAGGTGCCCATCATCGCATGGTGTAATTTGCCCATCGATAATGCGCGCACCAGCAAATCAACGCTGTCGGCCTCGACCACTTTGCCGCTAGACGCGGTGTACGTTTTAGGCGCGGACACAAAGGCAATCTTTGGCGTGTGTTGGCGCGTTTGCGCTTCGGCTAAGTCTTTAATCAAGCCCATCTGCAAGGCGCCATAGGCACGAATGGTTTCAAAACGTGCCAACGCAGCAGCATCGCTATTGATGTCCTCTTGCAGTTCGGTGCCTTGATAGCCAATATCTGTGGCGTTGACAAAAATGGTCGGGATACCGGCGTTTATAAAGGTTGCAGGGAAACTGCCAACACCAGGCACGTCAAGCGTATCCACGACATTGCCGGTTGGGAACATCGAGCCGCCGTCATCGCCATCATCCCCAGACGGGTCCATAAACTCCAGCTGCACTTCTGCCGCCGGGAACGTCACACCGTCGAGTTCAAACTCACCGCTTTCTTGCACTTGGCCATCCACCATTGGGATGTGCGCGATAATGGTTTTGCTGATATTAGCCTGCCAAATCCTCACCACGGCGACGCCGTCTTTCGGCACGCGGCTGCTATCGACTAATCCAGAACTGATGGCAAAGGCACCAACCGCTGCCGATAAATTGCCGCAATTGCCACTCCAATCGACAAAGGCTTTGTCAATCGATACTTGGCCAAACAGATAATCGACGTCGTGGTCGGCTTTGCTAGATTTACTTAAAATCACGGTTTTACTGGTCGATGACGTTGCACCGCCCATGCCGTCAATTTGTTTGCCGTACGGATCGGGAGAACCAATGACGCGCAGCAACACCGCATCACGCGCAGCGCCCGGCTGTTGCGCAGCTTTGGGCAAATCGCCTTGGACAAAAAACACCCCTTTGCTGGTGCCGCCGCGCATATAAGTTGCTGGGATCTTTAGTTGTGGTTTGTAGCTCATATATTTTCCTTGCAGATTATCGCGGACCTTCGTCAGCAAATGCATCGTATTGGCATTCGGCAGCGCCCATAGCGAGAGAACATCGCCTCTGTCGCTTGGTTACACAGGTCGCTGCGAATAACAAAAACGGGCGCAAGCGCCCGTTTTCAGCCGTTAGGCTTGGCCTAAGAAGTCTTTGGCAAACCGTTGTAACACGCCGCCCGCGTCGTAAATCGACACTTCTTCGGCGGTGTCTAAACGACAACGCACCGGCACTTCGACGACCTCGCCATTTTGACGGTGCACCACCAATGTCAGCGTGGTGCGCGGCTCGCGGACACCGACCACATCAAAGGTCTCGGTACCATCAAGCCCTACGGTCAGACGGTTGGTGCCAGGCAAAAACTCCAGCGGTAATACGCCCATGCCGATTAAGTTAGTGCGGTGGATCCGCTCAAAGCCTTCGGCGACAATGGCTTCAACACCCGCAAGGCGCACGCCTTTGGCTGCCCAATCGCGGCTCGAGCCTTGGCCATAATCGGCACCGGCGATGATAATTAGCGGCTGCTTACGCTCCATGTAGGTTTCAATGGCTTCCCACATCCGTGTGACCTTACCTTCAGGTTCCACCCGCGCCAATGAGCCCTGCTTCACCTTGCCGTCAACCACAACCATTTCATTGATCAGTTTAGGGTTAGCAAAGGTTGCGCGTTGCGCCGTTAAGTGATCGCCACGGTGCGTCGCGTACGAGTTGAAGTCTTCTTCAGGCACGCCCATTTTCGCCAGGTACTCACCAGCGGCGCTATCGAGCATAATGGCGTTGGACGGCGACAAATGGTCGGTGGTGATGTTATCACCTAAAAGCGCGAGCGGCCGCATGCCTTTGAGCGTGCGCTCACCGGCAAGTGCCCCCTCCCAATACGGCGGACGGCGAATATAGGTACTCATCGGGCGCCAATCGTACAGCGGCGATACCTTGGTGCCGTAATCCACCGACAGCGCAAACATCGGCTCATACACTTTACGGAATTGTTCCGGTTTGACCGCCGCGGCAACTACAGCGTCAATTTCGGCATCACTTGGCCAAATGTCTTTTAAGGTCACCGGTTTGCCGTCGTGATAACCCAGTACGTCTTTTTCAATGTCAAACCGCACAGAACCCGCAATGGCGTAGGCGACAACCAGCGCCGGCGAGGCCAAAAACGCTTGTTTGGCGTACGGGTGAATACGACCGTCGAAGTTGCGGTTACCGGACAACACGGCGGTGGCGTACAGATCACGATCGATGATTTCCTGTTGGATAACAGGGTCAAGCGCACCGGACATGCCGTTACAGGTGGTACAAGCAAAGGCGACAATACCAAACCCAAGCTGTTCTAACTCAGGTAATAAATTGGCGTCTTCCAAATACAGTTGTACCGCTTTAGACCCAGGTGCCAGTGAAGTCTTCACCCATGGCTTGCGGCTTAAGCCAAACGTGTTGGCGTTACGCGCAAGCAAACCAGCGGCAATCACGTTACGCGGGTTCGAGGTGTTGGTACAGCTGGTAATGGCGGCGATGATCACGGCGCCATCGGGCATCTCACCGGCGGTTTCTTGGTACGGTTTGACGATGCCTGCGTCCACTAAATCGCTCGTCGCAACGCGTTTATGCGGGTTCGACGGGCCAGCGATATTGCGCACAACGGTAGATAAATCAAAACGCAGTACGCGTGGATACACCACCTGTTGCAGCGAGTCCGCCCACAAACCGGCGGTTTTGGCGTAGGTTTCGACCAACTGCACTTGCTCAGCGCTTCTGCCGGTTAAGGTCAAATAATCCAGGGTTTGCTGGTCAATTGAGAACATAGCCGCGGTGGCGCCATATTCTGGCGTCATGTTGGAAATAGTCGCGCGATCGCCAAGGCTTAAACCGGCAACGCCATCACCAAAGAACTCTAAATAACAGGACACGACTTTTTGTTTGCGTAAAAACTCGGTCAGCGCCAGCACTAAGTCGGTTGCCATAATACCGGGTTGCAGCGTGCCGGTGAGTTCAACACCAACGATATCGGGCAAACGCATCCACGACGCGCGGCCAAGCATGACGTTTTCAGCTTCTAAGCCACCGACACCAATGGCGATAACACCTAATGCATCAACGTGTGGCGTGTGCGAGTCGGTACCAACTAAGGTATCAGGGTAAGCCACACCGTCAATGGCGTGAATAACCGGTGACATCCGCTCCAAGTTGATTTGGTGCATGATGCCGTTGCCAGGTGGGATCACGTCGACGTTTTTAAATGCCAATTTGGTCCAATTGATAAAATGGAAGCGGTCTTCGTTGCGACGGTCTTCCACCGCGCGGTTCTTAGCAAAGGCATCTTTGTCATAACCGCCGTATTCAACGGCCAGCGAGTGGTCGACAATCAGCTGCGTTGGCACTACAGGGTTCACTTTGGCCGGGTCGCCGCCCATATCAGCAATGGCGTCACGCAGGCCGGCTAAGTCAACCAAGGCCGTTTGGCCCAGGATATCGTGGCAGACGACGCGCGCTGGGAACCATGGAAAATCCAGCTCTTGTTTGCCGTCAATCAGTTGACCCAAATAGGCGTTGAGTTGTGCCGGATCAGCGCGGCGCACCAAGTTTTCCGCATGCACGCGTGAGGTGTAGGGCAAGGTGTGCCAGCTGCCAGGTTTAATGGCCTCTACCGCGGCGCGAGCGTCGAAATAATCAAGCGCAGTGCCGGGTAAGTTTTTACGAAATACAGTGTTCATGATCTAGTCCTACCTGCGAATTGTCCGCGAGGTCTTTACAAAAAGCGGCCGAAGCCGCTTTTTGATGGTTGTGTTTGCTAACGCGTCGATTAAGCGCGATCTGCCAATGCTGGTACCGGGCGGAATTCTTCGCCGGTGTACTCCGCGCTTGGGCGGATGATCCGGTTATCCGCGCGTTGTTCCATCACGTGCGCCGCCCAGCCTGTTAAACGTGAACAGACAAAAATTGGCGTGAACAACTTGGTTGGAATGCCCATGTAGTTATAGGCAGACGCGTGGAAGAAGTCGGCGTTACAGAACAGTTTTTTCTCGCGCCACATCACCGCTTCACAACGCACCGACACGTCGTATAACTTAGTGTCGCCATTGGCGGCTGCCAGTTTTTCCGACCAAGCTTTGATCACCGCATTGCGTGGGTCTGATTCTGAATAGATCGCATGGCCAAAGCCCATGATTTTTTCTTTGCGCTCTAACATGCCCATCAAGGTCACTTCGGCGTGCTCTGGGTCCTGCATGTTTTCAATCAGTTCCATCGCCGCTTCGTTGGCACCACCGTGCAGTGGGCCACGCAGTGAGCCAATGGCGCCCGTGATGCACGAATGCATATCGGACAGGGTCGAGGCACAGACGCGAGCAGTAAAGGTAGAAGCGTTAAACTCATGCTCTGCGTACAAAATCAACGAGGCTTGCATCACTTGGGTGTGCAGTGCTTGTGGCTTTTCACCGTGTAAGGTCCACAAGAATTGCTCAGCGATCGACTCTGCCGCCGTTTCCACGTCAATCCGCACGCCTTTGTGGCTGAAGTTATACCAGTAGTTAATCAGGCCTGGGAAAATCGCCAGCAGGCGATCGGTGGCGTCTTGTTGCTCGGCAAACGAGTGCTCCGTTTCTAAGTTACCCAGCATAGAGCAACCGGTGCGCATCACGTCCATCGGATGCGCCGACGCAGGAATACGTTCCAGCACTTCTTTTAACGCTTGCGGCAGGCTGCGCAGGCCCTTTAAGCGTGCTTTGTAAGCGGCAAGTTCCGTCGCGTTTGGTAATTTGCCTTTTAAAATCAGGTAGGCTACTTCTTCAAATTCGCACTGAGCAGCTAAGTCTTTAACGTCATACCCACGATAGGTTAAACCTGAACCTGCTTTACCTACCGTTGATAAAGCGGTTTTACCAGCGATCTGACCACGCAGACCGGCGCCTGTTAATTGTTTTCCAGCGGCCATGTTGAGCTCCTGTAGGATAGAGGTTCGATGTTTATTTGTTTTTACCAGCGGCGAACAGGTTGTCTAACTTCTGCTCGTAGCTGTGATAATTCAGGAAATCGTACAATTCAGCGCGTGTTTGCATGCTGTCGACCACGGCTTTTTGATCGCCATTGGCCAAAATAGACTGGTACACGTTTAGCGCTGCTTTGTTCATGGCGCGAAACGCCGACAACGGGTACAGCACCATCTTCACGCCCACACCCGAAAGCTCGGCAGTGTTAAACAGTGGCGTTTGACCAAACTCGGTGATGTTGGCCAGAACCGGCACTGACAGCGCTTTGGTAAAGGCTTCGTATTGCTCTAAGGTATACACCGCTTCGGCGAAAATCGCATCGGCACCGGCTTCAACGCAGGCCTGCGCCCGTTCAATGGCCGCTTGCAAGCCTTGTTGTTGCAGCGCATCGGTACGCGCCATGATGAAGAAGCTTTCATCGCTCCGCGCATCAACCGATGCTTTAACGCGGTCGACCATTTCTTCTAACGAAACGATTTCTTTGTTTGGGCGATGGCCACAACGTTTTTGCATCACTTGGTCTTCAATATGAAAACCAGCAGCGCCGGCGCGGGTCATTTCTTTCACGGTGCGGGCAATGTTAAAGGCCCCACCCCAGCCCGTGTCGGCATCTACTAACAATGGCAGGTTGGTAGCGCCGGTAATACGACGAATGTCTTCACAGACATCATTTAATGACGTCATGCCTAAATCAGGTAATCCAAACGACGCGTTGGCAACGCCTGCACCCGATAAATACAGCGCTTTATGGCCAACACGTTCGGCCATCATCGCCGTGTACGCGTTAATGGTGCCCACCAGTTGCAGTGGTTGATTGTCGACAATCGCCTGACGCAACTTGGCGCCTGCAGTTAATTTAGTCATGGAGAGTCCCCTGTTGTAGATGCTGTTCAATATTGCGACCCGATGCCGCGATGTGGCGGCGCATCAACAGCTCCGCCAGTTCACCATCCCGTGCAGCAATAGCATTTAAGATGGCTTTGTGTTCGTCAAAGGCGCGCGACACTCGCGGCCCGTTCATGCCAAGTTGCACTCGGTACATCCGCACCAAATGGTACAACTCGTCACATAACAAATTGATTAAATATGGGTTTTTAGAGCCCAGAATAAGCCGGTAGTGAAAATCGACGTCGCCGGCTTCTTGATAATAACTCTCGCCTTCACGCACCCGTTGCGTGCTTAAGTGATGGTCAAGTAACTGCCGCACGTCTTGAATTTCTTGCTCGGTCATCTGCGTCGCAGCTAAGCGTGCCGCCATGCCCTCTAAGGTTTCGCGCAGCTCGTACAAGGACTTCAAGCCAGCCACGGTCAGCTTGACCACGCGGGCACCGGCATTGGGCGTACGTTCAATCAAATGACAACGCTCCAAGCGTGCTAAGGCTTCGCGCAGTGGCGCGCGACTGATATCAAATTGCTTGGCTAATTCAGGCTCGGAGATTTTAGTACCCGCGGCGATGTCACCTTCGACAATGGCTTTGCGCAGCGCCACTAGGACGCGATCGGAGGCTGTGATGGGATCTTTGGCTTCAATCATGCTTTTGTCGACATAATTTCAATATGTTGGCATTTTTAGCCTTTAAATGGCGTATGTCAAGTTAGACAAAAGGATTATGTCGACAATCCTTCCTGCGAAACGCCTTGCGACCGCATAACATTCTTGACAAGTGTCGACGCAAGTTAAACTTTTTTTAGATTTTGTTTTGATTGAATTTTCTTTGTTAAGAATTATTTTGAATATAAAAACCACAGTCTCTGTATTTGGAAAATCTGAAGCAAGGCCTTATGCAGCAAGGCCGCGCTGGGGATAAGACTGGGGATAACTTGCAAATAACCGGTGCACTACTTACAAATCATTAACGGCGGCAACGAATTAACTTTTATTGTGATTTGCGCAAAAAAACAACGGTTGTCTACACTGACAGTAAGTCGGCAGCGTGCCCCGCTGCCACCCTCTAGCGCACGGCTCATTGTAATGAGCCATTCCCCTAAGCCCGGAACAATGCGGATTCGTTCTGGGCTTCTTTTCATCTGCGATTTACCACCAACCTTCTTGGCAGTCTTGAGCGTCCTATTCAGGCGGTTGGCAGGGCTTTTGGAAATAAGCGAAAGAAATTGGCTGTCGTTTGGTGAGCCAGCTCTTCAATGGACACCTGCTTGAGCGACGCCACCGCACCAGCCACTGCACTGACATAAGCTGGTTGGTTGGTTTTGCCACGGTGAGGCACTGGGGCTAAATACGGTGAGTCGGTTTCAATTAACAAGCGATCTAGTGGGACTTGCTTGACAACATCCCGCAACGCATCGGCATTGCGAAACGTCATGATGCCACTGAACGAGATATAAAAACCCAAATCCAGCGCGGCTTTGGCGGTATCCCAATCCTCGGTAAAACAATGCAATACGCCGCCACAGTCGTTGGCCTGCTCAGCCTTTAACAGAGCTAACGTGTCTTGCCGTGCATCACGCGTATGCACAATCAGTGGCTTGTTCAGTTCACGAGCGACGGCAATGTGGGATATAAACGCTTGTTGCTGAGTCAGTTTATTGTCAGGGCTGTAAAAATAATCCAAGCCGGTTTCACCTACTGCAACAACCTCAGGTTGGCTGGCTAGGCGCAACAACAATTGCTGATCCAGCCAATCACCGGCATGCAATGGATGTTCACCGCAAGAGACCGAGACTTGCGGATACGGCCTGACTAAGTCTGCCATTGCCGGGAACTCCGCCAACGACACACTAACACACAATAAATGTGATACTTGAGACTGAGCGGCCGCAGCTAACACCTGCGGTAAATCAAGTTGCAACTTGTCCCACTCTAAGCGGTCAAGATGACAATGCGAATCAACAAACACCGAAGTTACTCCACAGATCCATCGGTTATAGGGTGTAGGTCAGCTCCTGGGATTCGGCGCTGCCTGATAACAATTTTTCGATTTTATCACGTAAATTCTGTTTATCGTCGATAAAGGCGACACCGATCCCGGCGGGGCTAGAGTTTTGTGCGCCTTGCGGGGTGATCCATGCCACCTTACCCGACACCGAGATACCCTCTAAGCCATCAGGCAGGATCACTGACAACGCCAAACTTTGACCAATCCGGTATTGACGATTGGTTCGTACGAATAATCCGCCTTGCTTTAAAAAAGGCATGTAAGAGCGATATAGCTCTTTCAGATCGGGAAAATCTAAAGTGATTTCTTCCATGGAGTTACCGCATAAATTTAGCTAAATCTGCAAGGAGTGCTGCCAATGCAACCGTTTTATTCTGCCCCAAAATAGTGGCACAGTCACGGACCCATTGTTGATAACGCTCCAAAGCGGCACATTGATACTCAGGTGACGCACTGGTTAAGGCTTCAAGCACTACCACACGGATCAGTTCACTGAGCATTGGCAAATGTTCGACTTTTGACAGTTTAGTGGCGATCAACGCCGGTTGCTTGAGCATTTGTTGCAATAACACAAGGCCATCCGCCAGTAGTGGCAGTTGTCCTTGGCGCCATAGTTCCAACACCTGCAACGGCGCACCGCTACAAAGTGGCAGTACAAACTCAGGTAGCAGTTCCTGTGTTTGCTGCTGCAAAAACAGCAACGATTGTTCGGTTGTCGGCGTTGGTAACGCCCACACCTGACACCTTGATAAGATGGTCGGTAACAATCGATCGGGATGATCGGTTTGTAATAACAAAAAACAGTGTTGCCCCGGCTCTTCGAGGGTTTTTAACAAGGCATTGGAGGCCGCTTCGGTCATTTTATGCGCATCGGCTATCGAGACAACTTTTGCGCCACCTTGTTGCGAAAATTGTTGAAAGAACAGACTGATGTCACGGACCGCATCAACACCAATACTGCTATCACTGGTGAGCTTTAAAAAGTCAGGATGATGGCCTGCGTTCATCAACAAGCACGATTTGCATTGCCCGCACGGCGCCATCGTCTGATGTTGACATAACAGACGCTCTGCCAATTGCTGGGCTAACCAGCCCTTTCCAATACCGCGAGTGCCGCTGAACAGCAACGCATGGTGCAAGCGCCCTGCTTGTCCGAGCTGCCACAGCTGTTGCAATGGCTGGCTAAACCAAGGGATCAGCATCGATGTTCCAACGCTTGCACCAGCTGAGCCTGCACCTGCGCTAAGGGCTGAGCCGCATCAATCACCACGATGCTGTCATCGACGGCGGCAATTTGTAGATACTTTTGCCGGGTGCGTTGGAAAAACTCGAGTTGTTCTTGCTCAATTCGGTCTAAATCGCCGCGAGCGCGAGCACGCTGAAGGCCTATCTGCGGATCAATATCCAGATAGAGCGTAAGATCAGGCGTTAAGCCATCAAGTACCAACTGGCGAATGGGGTCGAGCACTGAGTCAGAAATGCCACGGCCACCACCTTGATAAGCGCGGCTGGATAAATCATGCCGATCCGCCAACACCCAGTGGCCTGCATCAAGGGCTGGTTTAATCACATTATGTAGAAGTTGCGACCGTGCAGCATACATGAGTAGCAACTCTGTGGTTGCAGCGACCTGCTCTTGACGGGGGGTTTTGACCAGATTTCGGATCTCCTCGGCCATCGGCGTACCACCAGGCTCACGGGTTTGCACTAACTGCTGGCCAGTCCCTTGCAAACGTTGCTGCAACACAGCGGCAACAGTCGCTATCGCTGTGGATTTGCCAGCACCTTCTAAGCCTTCAATAACAATAAAACGACCGCGCTTCATGGCTTTTTACCCAAAATATATGTCCTGACGTTCTGGTTATGCTCCTGCAACGTGGCTGAAAACACATGGGAGCCATCGCCCTTGGCGACAAAATAAAACTTATCCGAAACCACAGGTTTCGCCGCGGCATCCAACGATGTTTGTGACACACTGGCAATAGGCCCTGGCGGTAAGCCATTGTGAATATAGGTATTGTAAGGATGCGGATCTTGCAAAAACGCCCGAGTGATATCGCCCTGATACCGATCGCCTAGCCCATAAATGACCGTCGGATCGGTTTGTAAACGCATGTTCTTGTTTAATCGATTGATAAAAACCGCCGAGATCTCAGGTTTCTCCGGCAGATATCCACTTTCTTTTTCAACAATTGACGCCAAAATCAACAACTCGTAGCGTGATTTCAATGGCAGATCCTGCTGCTTTTGCTGCCAGGCCGCATCTAACCGTTTTAATAATTCCCGGTGAGCCCGCTTTAACACCGCCGAGAGTTTTTCATGGGCAGTATAGTTGTAGGTTTCAGGGAAAAATAATCCTTCTTCATTGACAGGCTTTGGCCCCCAATCGGCGGGCCATTGCACCAGCGCAATCGCATCTTGCATCGACTGGATATCATCAATTAAAAATGGGCTTTGCTCTAACGCCGTTAACGTTTGTTGTAAGGTTTTACCTTCTTGAATTCGTACGCTAAATTGCGCCACACGACTACTTCGCAATAACGCCAATAACTCGCGAAGACGCATCGGTTTGACCGCATACACACCTGCTTTAATTTGCCGCAGCTCAGGTTTTGCTAGAGATAACAGCTTTAATTGCCAACATTGCTGACTAGAAAACCACTGCTGTTGCACAAAGGTTTGACACAAACTATTTAAAGAAGTCCCGGGTTTCACGTCCAAGTAGGGCTGATTGCTGTTGACCAGCTGTAATTCCACCTGCTGCAGATAGTTACGAACACCAAATAAACAGACACCGAGCACAATGGCACTGGTGATAAGCGTTTTTTTCCACATTAAATTCTGTACTCTTTGATCCAATCTGATAATTGTTGCTGCACTTGCCGAATTGGGTTGGCATCAAACGTCTGCTCAGCAACCGTCATGACAGGCACAATGCCAAGCAAAGAACTGCAAAAACCAATCGCCTGCACTGTCGACAACTGTTCGAGCCCCCAACTGACATCGATGGCGTTTAATTTCTGTTTCAGCAGCTGCCGCATCACACCGTCTACCCCTGCAACATGCACGCTGGGGGTAAACCACTGTCCATCTCGGTAAAAAAACACGTTCGCTGCGATCGCTTCGACCATGACACCCGCGCTGTCACAAATCAACAGGTCTTGCGCGCCACGCTGCTCCGCTTCATGTTTGAGCATGACCGTTTCTAAACGGCTGCAATGTTTAATTCCTGCCAGTAAAGGTTGGCGCGACAAGTAGCCGTTGGCTATTTGAACATGGATGCCTGTTTGCAGCGCCTGGTAATTCGGTAAGTCGGCGGTTGAAACATAATAAGCGGGTCCTTGCACCATGGCAGGGCTGTAACCACGCCCGCCAGTCCCCCGCGTCACTTGCAGCTTTAGCACATGGTCGTTGCACTGAATGGCTGCATGCAGGATGGTCTCGATATGCTGCATATCGAGAGGTTTAAACCCTAACCGTATTGCACTTTGCTCAAGTCGTTGCCGATGCAGTGGCCATAATTCAATCTGACCCGCGGTGACTTTCATGGTCGTAAAAATGCCATCACCGTATAAAAAGGCGCGATCCGACGAAAACTCCATCCCGTCTCCATTCACCGAATTTGCTTTGAACTGGCGAAGTATGCCTGAAAACAAACGACAAAAAAACAACAGGCTACCGAAGTAGCCTGTTGTCATCTGTGTTTAGCACGGATTAGATTTTGCGAAACAGGATAGAACCGTTGGTGCCCCCAAAGCCGAAGGAATTACACAACGCGAATTCTATCGTAGCTTGGCGTGCTTCATGCGGCACATAATCCAGATCACACCCTTCATCAGGATTATCTAAGTTGATGGTTGGTGTCACCACTTGGTCTTGCAGTGATAACACGGTAATGATGGACTCAACCGAACCTGCTGCACCTAACAGATGACCTAACATCGATTTGCTAGAGCTGACCATCAAGCCGTCAGCTTTATTGCCAAATACCGATTTAATTGCCATGGTTTCTGCGATATCACCTGCCGGCGTTGAAGTACCATGCGCATTGATATATTGCACTTGCTCTGGATTGACCCCTGCATCGTTTAGCGCATGTTTCATTGCCCAGGCTGCGCCGCGGCCTGTTTCTGGTGGCGACGTCATATGATAAGCGTCACCGCTCATACCGAAACCGACCAGCTCGGCATAGATTTTGGCACCACGGGCTTTGGCATGTTCGTACTCTTCGAGCATCACAACACCGGCGCCATCGCCCAGCACGAAGCCATCACGATCTTTGTCCCACGGACGACTGGCTTGTTGCGGGGCATCGTTACGCGTCGATAATGCACGCGCAGCACCAAAGCCGCCCATGCCCAAATGGGTGGATGCTTTTTCCGCACCACCGGCTAACATGGCGTCAGCATCACCATAAGCAATCATCCGCGCGGCATGGCCAATGTTATGCACACCGGTGGTACAGGCCGTCACAATACTGATATTTGGGCCTTGCAACCCCAACATGATCGACAAATGACCTGCGATCATATTGATAATGGTTGAAGGTACGAAGAAAGGCGACAGTTTACGTGGACCGCTGGCCAGTAATTTTGCGTGGTTTTCTTCGATGAGGCCTAAACCACCAATACCTGAACCAATCGCTGCACCAATGCGATGCGCGTTTTCTTCAGTGACTTCAATGCCAGAATCCTTAAACGCTTGTAAGCCTGCGGCAACACCGTATTGGATAAACATATCCATCTTGCGGGCTTCTTTGGCAGGAAAAAACTGCTCAACATCAAAATTCTTCAGCAAACCGGCAAATTTTGTGGTGTACGCTTCGGTATCAAAATGGGTGATGAATTCAATGCCGCTTTGACCTGCTTGCAAATTTTGCCACGTGGTTGCGACATCATTCCCTAGCGGCGTTAGCATGCCTAAACCAGTGACTACGACTCGACGTTTCGCCACAGATTCCTCCAGAGTCATGTTAAACAAAGTTAATGGGCACTTTATCTTGCCACAAATAAAAACGGGTAGCCTGCGCTACCCGTTTGCATCGCGCATCGCGATGTAGAACCGTTGATTACTCAGCGTGAGCTTTGATGTAATCGATCGCAGATTGAACAGTTGTGATCTTTTCTGCTTCTTCGTCAGGAATTTCAGTATCGAATTCTTCTTCCAGAGCCATAACCAGCTCAACTGTGTCCAGTGAGTCAGCGCCCAGATCGTCAACAAAAGAAGCTTCGTGTTTCACGTCTTCTTCTTTAACGCCTAATTGTTCGATGATGATTTTCTTAACGCGTTCTTCGATGTTGCTCATCTTTTCTTCCTTTTTCGTATATAAATCGCAACAATTCGTGCAATTTTGTGTGGCGGCTAGTTTAGTGGTTCACACAGGTCGATGCAAGCAAAGGCTTAGCCTTTTCCTGCTGGTCAAACCTGATGTTAAACCATATACATACCACCGTTAATATGAATCGTTTCACCGGTGATGTAGCCTGCACGTTCAGATGCAAGGAAGGCTACAGCAGCCGCAATTTCTTCCGGTTGACCCAGACGATTCGCTGGAACTTGACCGAAAATCGCTTCTTTTTGCTCGTCAGTTAGCTCTTTGGTCATATCGGTATCGATAAAACCCGGCGCAACGGCGTTGACTGTTATACCACGAGACGCCACTTCTTTCGCAAGAGATTTTGTAAAACCAAGCACCCCTGCTTTGGCAGCCGCATAGTTCGTTTGACCGGCATTGCCCATAGAACCAACCACTGAACCGACGGTGATGATGCGACCAAAGCGCTTTTTCATCATCGCACGCAACACAGCTTTACTTAAGCGATACACCGACGTCAAGTTGGTTTGAATAATATCAAACCACTCATCATCTTTCATACGCATCAATAAGTTATCGCGAGTAATACCGGCGTTATTTACCAGCACATCGATATCACCAAAATTGGTTTTGATCTGCTCTAAACACGCGTCGATCGATTCAGGGCTTGCCACATCCAGCACTAAGCCTTGACCCGCGCCTAAATAAGCCGCGATGGCATCGGCACCTTTATCACTGGTGGCAGTCCCAATGACTTTGGCACCATGACTGGCTAATTCCTCGGCAATAGCGCGGCCGATACCACGACTAGCACCTGTCACGAGGACAACTTTGCCTTCCAAACCAAAAAAGTTCGACATGTACACTCCTGTTATGCTGACAGCGCAGCCTGCAGTGATGCGAGATCGTTCACTGAGCTTGTTGTTGTTTCTTTATGAATGCGTTTAATCAGACCACTTAACACTTTGCCAGCGCCGAGTTCGACAATGTCAGTCACCCCTTGTGCCACCAGCCACTCGACAGACTCAGTCCAACGCACAGGGCTATATAATTGGCGGATCAACGCATCTTTGACAGCATCGGCTGAATCAACAACAGCAACATCGACGTTATTAACCACAGGAATTTGCATCGGTGCAAACGACAACGCGGCTAAGTCTGCGGTCAGTTGTTCTGCGGCCGGTTTCATCAAAGCACAATGTGATGGCACGCTGACCGGTAATGGTAAGGCACGTTTCGCGCCCGCCGCTTTACATAATTCGTTGGCGCGTTCCACCGCCGCTTTATTACCGGCGATCACCACCTGACCAGGAGAATTGTAATTAACCGGTGACACCACCTCGCCTTGCGCTGCGTCTTCACAAGCTTTCGCGATTAAAGCATCGTCCAAGCCGATAATAGCCGACATGGCCCCCGTGCCAGCTGGCACTGCGGTTTGCATATATTGACCACGTTTTTCGACCAGTTTGACGGCGTCTGCCAGACTTAACACACCAGCGCATACCAACGCCGAGTACTCACCAAGCGAGTGACCTGCCATAAAGGCTGGCGTCGCGCCGCCTTGCTGTTGCCACACTCGCCAAACGGCAACCGATGCTGTTAACAAGGCAGGTTGTGTGCGATGGGTTTCGTTTAAGGACTCTTCAGGGCCATTGGCAACCAACTGCCACAAATCGTAACCCAAAGCGGCTGATGCTTCGGCAAAGGTGTCACGCACCACTGAAAATTCTTGATACAGCTCATTGAGCATGCCAACGGTCTGCGACCCTTGGCCTGGGAATACCAGCGCAATTTTTTTGCTCATGCAGAAATCCTTGTTGTTATTAATAGCGGACTAACGCAGATGCCCAGGCAAAACCACCGCCAAAGGCTTCAAGTAATAATGTTTGACCACGTTGAATACGGCCATCGCGGATGGCTTCATCCAACGCGGTTGGCACTGTCGCTGCCGAGGTATTACCATACTTGTCTAATGTGACAACAACTTGATCCATCGACATATCCAGTTTGCGAGCCACCGCAGAAATGATCCGCAAGTTCGCTTGATGTGGAACCAGCCAATCGATTTGAGATTTGTCGAGGTTATTCGCGGCCAGCGTCTGTTCAACCACTTCGGACAACTTGGTCACGGCAACTTTAAATACGTCGTTGCCTTTCATTACTCCCCAGCTATCATGCACCGATGCTTCAATGCCACGACGTGGATTGTCGACATACAATAATTCAGAATATTTGCCGTCGGCATGAATGTGAGTCGATAAAATACCTGGTTGCTCAGAGGCTTCTAATAACACCGCGCCTGCGCCATCACCAAATAAGATGACCATCGAGCGGTCTTCAGGGCTGACTAATTGGGTCAACGCATCGGCACCGATCACCAACACACGTTTGGCCATACCACCTTTGATGTATTGATCTGCAATCGACAAGGCATAACAAAAACCGGCACATGCTGCAGCGATATCAAACGCAGGGATACCAGGAATGTCGAGTTCGCGTTGCACTTCACAGGCGGCGCTTGGCAGTGCACGAGACGCACTGGTCGTGGCCAGTACAATCATATCGATGGTGTTTTTATCAATGCCGGCAGCGTCAATAGCCTGTCGTGCCGCTGCGGTACTCATGGTTGCGACGGTTTCGTGCTCGCCCATGACGCGGCGCTCGCGAATACCAGTACGTTCAAGGATCCATTCGTCGGTCGTTTCGACCATGCTTTCCAGATCCGAATTGGTGCGGATCTGCTCCGGGAAATAACTCCCGGTGCCAATAATGCGTGAATACATTGGGACCTACGCTTTTTCGATTAATACGTGTTCCAACCGGTCTTTTATTTTTACAGGGACCTGACGTTCAACTTCACGACAGGCCTGCCGGATGGCACTGAGAAATGCATCTTTCGTTGCATTTCCATGACTTTTCACAACAATTCCACGCAATCCTATCAGACTTGCACCGTTATAGTGGTCGGGGTTCACCCCGGTTCCAATACTTTTTAACAGTGGTTTGATCATCCAGCCGAATAAATGCGCGGACATGCTATTTTTAAGTGCATGTTCTAAGCGTTTTATGATGAGTTTGGCGACACCTTCGCAGGTTTTCAGCGCCACATTACCAACAAAGCCATCACAGACGATAACATCAGCTTTGCCAGAGAAAATATCGTTGCCTTCGATGTAACCGATGTAATTAATGTCAGCACATTCGGATAATAACAACGACGTCCGTTTGATTTGATCGGACCCCTTGATCTCCTCTTCGCCCATATTCAGCAACGCGACTTTTGGCTGGAGAATAGCTTCAACTTCTTCGGCCATCACCGCTCCCATCACGGCAAACTGAAACAAGGTATCGGAATCGCAATTCACAGTAGCGCCAAGATCAAGCATAAACACAGGACTGCCAGCCGTCGTCGGTAAGGCACTGATAAGCGCGGGCCGCTCAACACCATTGAGCATTTTTAACACAAAATGAGACATGGCTATCAGTGCACCGGTATTACCGGCACTAACACAAGCAGCCACAGTTTGGTTATCGACCAGATCCAGCGCAATACGCATCGATGAATCACGTTTGCTGCGAAGAGCCACCGAAGGTTTATCGGTCATCAAGACTTGCTGCGAAGCATGACGAATGGTCAGTTGCGGGTGATGTAATGCGTGATGGTCGAGAAGGTGCTTTTCGATAACCTGTTGATCACCAACGAGCACGAGGTCTAGCAGAGGATTTTCCGATACAGCCTCGATAGCTGCAGGAATAGTAGATAGAGGGCCATGATCGCCCCCCATCATATCTAAAGCAATTTTAAGCCTAATTGGTTGCACGAGGTGCACCGGGGCTTATTTTACTTTACGGCCTTTGTAGAAACCGTCAGCAGTGATGTGGTGACGACGGTGAGTTTCACCAGTCGTTGCATCTACTGACAAAGTTGGGCCAGTCAGCGCGTCATGTGAACGACGCATGTCACGCCGTGAGCGAGATTTTTTGTTCTGTTGTACAGCCATGGTCTTTCTCCTAAAAAATCACTTTTTTTTCAATTCTTGCAAAACTGCAAATGGATTCGGTTTTTCTGGCTCTGGCTCGATTTCGCCCCAGGTCATCTGCAACTTCGCAGGATCACATTGCCCTTCTTCATGCATAGGAAATAAAGGCAACGCCAGAATTAATTCGTCCTCAACCAATTGCCGCAAATTAACTTCGCCGTGTTCGTCTTTCTCAACCACGTCGTAGCGTTGTGGAATATCGTCGTGAGCCGAATCATCCCCGTGGATCGGGGTGTATGCAAAACTACAGGTTAATGCCATAGTCATCGGATCGCCACACCGTTCGCAAGTGACTTGCACTTGAACATCGGCATTGCCTTCGAAGTAAACTAGACCCTGTTCGTCTGTACCAAAATGGACAGACACATCCACATCACCTGCGCTATCAGCCAACGACTCCGTTAACCGGGTCAGGTTGTTCAGCGGTACATATCCGATAAAGCTCGTACGCTTTTGCGCAGCGCGTGTCGGATCTAACGTGATAGGAATTTTAACTTTTTGCATAAGGCGCGCATCATATAGATCGATCTGGCGAGTGTCAAAGGTTTCTACCCGCTTTTACGAAGTTTTTGCCAGTCCAACACCAGAAGAATATGATAGCCAACCCACTTAAGATTGCGAAGAAAGATATGTCTGTTAATGCAACAATATTATTAGCATCCACTTCTATATACCGAAAAGCACTATTAGAAAAATTAACCCGTGACTTTATTGTCTGCAAGCCGGATGTCGATGAGACACCGCTACCCAACGAAACACCGCTCGAGCTCGTACGGCGCCTAGCGATTGCTAAAGCAAAAGCAGGCGCTGACCAATGCGGGGTGAGTGGCAAAATCCTTAGTATTGGTTCGGATCAAATTGCATTATTTAATCAAGAAATATTAGGTAAGCCACATACGCCAGACAATGCATTTGCACAATTAACTAAATTCAGTGGACATCATGTGCAATTTTTAACCGGTTTAGCGGTCTATGATTCAATCTCTGAACAGGTCGAAGTTATCGTCGAACCATTTTCGGTGTATTTTCGTACACTGACGGCCGATGAAATTTGGCGTTATATTGAACGCGAGCAACCACTACATTGTGCAGGCAGTTTCAAATCTGAAGGTTTAGGTATCACACTGTTTGAAAAATTTGAAGGCCAAGATCCAAATAGTTTGATTGGATTACCCCTGATCCGGTTGCATGCGATGTTGAAACATTTTGGAGTCGATTTGTTGCTACGCGCCGAATAGGCCGCGAATGGCTACAAACCACAAACGGCTTAGACATCTGAAACACCAGCCGACACGGCACAATGTTCGTGAAACAACTAACTGGCAAACCCCGAATTCACTCGGGGGTGAAGCTGGCCCACTGAACAGACTGCTGGCAATTGCCTGCAGTCTGTAAACACAGGCCTTCCTATCAACGAAGAGCCTTATCTATTTACACTTTAGTTAGCAGCAACAGTAAACGCTGCAAAGCCCAGTGAAAAGGCTGTAGTAGACTTGCGTAGCATCAGGACGGCCGATACCCGATGCATCCACACGGTGCGGATAAGTGATTACGTCTTGAGTCATACTCACCATCGTCAGGTTGACCTACAATCGTTCTGGTAAATGACCCAGTAACGACAATAAATCATCGACAACGGCATGGGGATGATACGGGGCAAAATCAGCAGCGCCATGCACACCATGAGTAATGCCAATCCGATGCACCCCAGCAGCATGCGCCATTTGCATATCAAACCGTGAATCACCAATCATTACAACCTGATGCGCGGCTAATTGTTGTTCGGTCAGAATTTGTTCCAGCATGTCTGGACTTGGTTTTGATTGCGCTTCATCAGAGCAGCGACTGGTGATGAAAAATTCGCCTGTTCCAGTTTCACGCCACATTCTGTCTAATCCACGGCGAGCTTTGCCGGTGGCGACACCCAGTTGATAGCCCCGATGACGTAAAGTGGCAAACACATGTTGAGCATGTGGATACAACGGTGTCGGCGTGGTATCTATCTCGCTGTAGGCTTTTTTATACCAATCGCCAAGCACTTGTCGCTCTGCAGCATCCGCATCAGGGAACAGCATCGCCATCGCTGGGTCTAGTGATAAACCAATCACTTGTTTGGCCTCATGCCAGCTCGGCTCGGCTCGGCCATTTTCGACAGCGGCAATTTGTAACGAACGAACTATTTTGGCCACCGAGTCCATCACAGTGCCATCCCAATCAAACACAACTAATTTTACGTCTTGCATCTCTAACTACTACTTTTGCAAAGGCTTAGGCCGAGGGTGTTTATTTTTTGGTTAATTTATCTAAAGTCACTGCCAGCGCTTGGTCAAGCGGTGCTTCAAAGGTCAAACGATTGCCAGAGACCGGATGGTTAAAGCTAATTAACTTGGCGTGCAAGAATAACCGATTCAACCCCACGGCCTGCATTTGAGCCGTAAACAAGTTGTCGCCGTATTTATCGTCACAGGCAATTGGATGACCTTTACAGGCTGTGTGTACCCGAATTTGATGGGTACGACCAGTCACCGGAAAACATTCCAATAAAGTGCCTTCTTCGAAACATTGCAAAACTTTAAATCGTGTTTCAGACGGTTTGCCGTCGACGTCGTCGACTCGGACAATCCGCTCACCACTTTGCAAGGTGTTCTTTTTCAGTGCTTCGGTGACTTTTTTAATCTTGCCGTCCCACTGCCCTGCAACGAGCGCCCAGTATTTCTTTTCGACCACTTTGTCGCGCAGTTGCGCGTGCAGTGCCGTTAAAATGGAGCGTTTTTTAGCTATTAATAAACAACCTGAGGTATCGCGGTCTAGGCGATGCACCAATTCCAAATGTTTGGCTTGGGGGCGAAGTGCACGCAGCGCTTCAATGGCACCAAAACTTAAACCACTACCGCCATGGACCGCCATACCGCTGGGTTTATTGAGCACAATCAGTTCATTGTCTTCGTATAAAATGTGGCTCTCTAAGGTTTTCACCGACGTCAATTTCACAGAGACCGTATTTTCAGCCTGAACAGGAATGGTCAGTGGTGGCACGCGCACTTGGTCGCCAGCAACTAACTTATATTCGGGTTTGATCCGGCCTTTATTGACTCGCACTTCGCCTTTGCGCAGCACACGATAAATCACACTTTTAGGAACACCTTTGAGACGAGCAAGCAGGAAATTATCAATTCGCTGCCCTGCGTATTCAGCGTCTACATCAATAAATTGCACGGGTGTTCTGGTTTCTTGGGTCATGCCGGATAACTACTCTGTTTTATACGAAGTTTTAGGTTGCTATGCTTTGCAAATTAGTGGGATAATCGACCCGCTAATAGTGCCCCATGTGGCCAATTAGGGCGCTCTTTGATACGTAAGAGACGCTGTGCGGCACCAGTTGGGACGCCGATCATACAGAATCCGTGGTGAAAACCAACGATTTTATGGCCCCACTGCTGACAAAACGCCTTGTGCTTGCGGTAATGCTGAGTAACTTATTACCTAAATAGCGCAACACAGCGCCCCGGAAAAGAGCAAAAAAAAGAACGATAGCGACAACGCAGCGCCGGTATACGGTGTGTATCAGATTCTTGAGTTCGATGTTTTTATGTTGCCGAACTCGCTTTAAACAATTGAATTAATTGGTTTTTCAAGCATCCAGTCGGGAGACTGCAATCCTATATGTTTGACGACATCTGACATGCACGTCTAGAGCGCGCTGTCGTTGTGGCTGAAGGACGAGTCAGACACAATGAAAAGAATGCTCATTAACGCCACGCAGGAAGAAGAAATCCGCGTTGCGCTGGTCGATGGCCAGAAACTTTACGACCTGGATATTGAAAGCCCAGGCCACGAACAAAAAAAAGCAAATATCTACAAGGGTAAAATTACCCGTGTTGAACCTAGCCTCGAAGCTGCCTTTGTTGATTACGGCGCTGAACGGCACGGTTTCCTCCCTTTAAAAGAAATCTCCAGCGATTACTTCCCTGCCGGCTATAAATTTGATGGTCGTCCGAACGTCAAAGAAGCGGTGCGTGAAGGCCAAGAAGTCATTGTCCAAATTGATAAAGAAGAGCGCGGCCAAAAAGGTGCTGCGCTGACGACTTATATCAGCTTGGCTGGTTCCTATTTGGTGCTGATGCCAAACAACCCGAAAGCGGGTGGTATTTCTCGCCGCATCGAAGGTGACGAACGACAAGAGTTAAAAGACTCACTCGGCCAGCTGGAACTGCCAGATGGCATGGGTTTAATTGTACGTACTGCCGGTGTAGGTAAGTCGTATGAAGAGCTTGACTACGATTTGCGTGCCCTGCTGAAACATTGGCAAGCCATCACGGAATTTGCCAATAACAACCCAGCGCCACGGTTAATTCACCAAGAAAGCAACGTGGTGTTTCGCGCTATTCGCGACTACCTGCGCCGCGATGTTGGTGAGATCCTGATCGACAATCCACGGATTTTCGAAGAAGCCAAACTGTACATCCAACAGTTCCGTCCTGATTTTGCGCACCGCGTCAAGCTGTACCAAGGCGACACGCCACTGTTTATGCACTATCAAATTGAAACGCAGATTGAATCAGCGTTTCGCCGTGAAGTGCGTTTACCAAGCGGTGGTTCAATCGTTATCGACACCACCGAAGCATTGACGGCGATTGACATCAACTCGTCAAAAGCCACTAAAGGCGGCGATATCGAAGAAACCGCGTTTAATACCAACTTAGAAGCGGCCGATGAAATTGCCCGTCAATTACGCCTGCGTGACTTAGGCGGTTTGATTGTGATCGACTTCATCGACATGACGCCAGTGCGCCATCAACGCGAAGTAGAAAACCGCTTAAAAGAAGCCGTGAAACAAGACCGCGCCCGTGTGCAAATCGGTCGCATTTCACGTTTTGGTTTGCTTGAAATGTCGCGGCAGCGTTTACGCCCATCGTTGGGTGAATCTGCCACGCACGTCTGTCCACGTTGCCATGGTCGTGGCACTATTCGCAGCACCGAGTCATCGTCACTGTCGATTTTACGTTTAATTGAAGAAGAAGCGATCAAAGACAACACCAGCCAAATCCATGCGCAGGTGCCCGTCTCCGTCGCCACTTATTTAATGAACGAAAAACGTGAAGCCATTGCCCGGATTGAAAACCGTCACGGCATTCGTATTTTCATCATTCCAAATGAACATATCGAAACGCCACACTACGAAGTGACGCGTATTCGTATCGACGAAGAAATCGAAGAAACCAGCTACAACATGGTGAAAGCACCGGTTGTCAGCAAAGAGCTGTATCACCCGGTCTCTGACGCAGTGAAAGAAAAACCTGCGGTTGCAGCCATTGCTCTGCCAGAAAATACCGTGCAAAGCGCCCCTGCCCCTGTGGCGAAAGCGGCACCAGCAGCGGTGGTGGTGACCGAAGCAGAACCTAGCTTGTTGGCAAAAATCAGTGGTTTCTTCAAATCGCTGTTTAGTAGTGCGCCAGCACAAGCGCCTGTAGAAACCAAACCAGAGCAGCCACAACGTCGTCAAAACAATCGTGACAATCGTAATCGTCGCAATAACCGTGATGATCGCAATAAACGTCGTGATGAACGTGACGACAAGCCACAAGCACAGACGCAAGTCAAAGATGAGCAAAAAGCCCAACGTGGTGAGCGCCAAGACCGCCCAGAGCGTCAAGATCGCAACAAGCCTCGTCAGGACAAGCCACAACGGACTGAAAAGCCGCAGCAAGAGCGTGCTGAAAAACCAGTCCAAGAAAAAGTGGCGCGTGCAGTGGAGCAAGATGACGATCATGTGGTATCCAGCAAAGTTGCTGAACGTCGTCAGCGCCGTAACCTGCGTAAATCTGTCCGTTTGGAAAAATCTGGTGTCGCTGCCGAAGCGATCGACGATGTTGTAACCACCGATACGCCAGTGACTGAAACCGCGGTGATCACGGAAACGGTTATTACCGCAACAGTTGACACTGTGGCCCCTGCCGTGGATGCCGCTGACGATACCCATAGCCCAGCAGATGCTGCGGATAATCGTGGTCGCTCTCGTCGTTCGCCACGTCATTTACGTGCTGCAGGTCAGCGTCGTAAAAAAGAGTCGCAACAAACAGATGATGGTATCGATGCTCGTTACCCTGACGCTGACGAACAACCTGCTGAAGAACAGCTGGATTTATTGGCCGATGCAGCGTTGGTTGAAGTTGCGACTCAGGTTGCAGCGCAAGAGCAGCCAACGGACGTTGCTCCTGCAAAACCACGTCGTCCACGCCGTGAGCCAAAGGCTGAAGCCACAACTGCAGATGTCGTTGTCGCAGAGTCGGCAGTTGACACAGCGCCGGTTGCAGAAGCTGCCCCTGTGATTGAAGCTACTGCAGTTATCGAAGCAGCCCCGGCTGTCGATGCCGCACCTGCGGTTGAATCTGCGCCGGTTGTTGAAGCTGCTCCAGCGGTAGAAACTACACCCGAGGTTGAAGCGGCTCCAGCGGTAGAAACTACACCCGTGGTTGAAGCGGCTCCAGCGGTAGAAACTACACCAGTGGTTGAAGCTGCTCCAGCGGTAGAAACTACACCAGTGGTTGAAGCGGCTCCAGCGGTCGAAACTACGCCAGTGGTTGAAGCGGCTCCAGCGGTAGAAACTACACCAGTGGTTGAAGCTGCTCCAGCGGTCGAAACTACGCCAGTGGTTGATGCAGCGCCTGCCGTGCAAGCTGCCCCAGCCAAAGCGACCAGCCGTTATGGCAACATGGTTGTATCAACCATGACCAAACCTACAGCCGTAGTGGAAGACACTGCAGTGGCTCGCCCACAAGCAATGCCAGTGGAAGCGCGTCCACAGGTTAAGTCAGCTGAGCGTCCAGCCGGTTCAGCCACTGCACGTCACAGTGCAGCAGCACCGATGACCAAGCCACCTGCGGTGGAATAAGTCAGGCTTAGCAGCAGAAAAAAACCAGCGGTAACGCTGGTTTTTTTTATTGCGGATACTGTGCTAGTAAAAAGTGACGCATCATAAGGGATGAGGGCTCTCGGTCACGTCTAAGACACTACTAGCTATTTGCTCTAGCATGGCACCGTCACAGACACGCCTACCTAGCAGCTTCAAGCAGCCTTTGGTTAGCGGCGTTCTATAAACTGGTCAATCAACTGCAACACTTTATCTCGATATTCATCGCGCTCAAACAGCAGCTCATGACTTGCACCGGCAAAACTATGCACCTGACCATCTTGGCAATTCGGTCCAAGATCGTGGCAAAACTGCTGTTGGGCATTATTACTGACTGCTTTTTCATTACCGGCCTGCAGCATCAACACGGGAACCTTGATTTGGCTGGCGAACCTAGGCATCCGCTGTGAAACCTCGCAGGCCTGATTGACCCACTGCCACGTTGGGCCACCGAGTTGTGCTTTTGGGGTTTGCGCGAACACTTGGCGAAATTGCTGATATCGCGCTTGCGATGTCATTAAGATGTTATCGGCAAAGTCTTGATTGACGTAGGGCTGACTGACAAAGCCGGCGTAACAATCGCTGCAGATCCAGCCCAGCGCAGTTTCCAAACCACAGCCATCACGTTCAGAAAATAACACTTCGGTATTGGGAGCGATCATCGGGGATGACAACACGGCGCCGCTGAATAAATTCGGATTTTGCGCCAACAGCTGCACTGCAATGGCGCCGCCCATCGAATGCGCTAAGAGCACTAATTTACCCTGTTGTTGTTTTTGCACGACGTCGGCTAAAAACAACAGTTGATCATCGGCATACTGCTGGAACACCTCAACATGGCCTTTGTGTGGATCGTCCAATAACCGGTCGGATAAGCCTTGACCACGATGATCTAGCATAAATACCGCATAACCACGCTGACTTAAGTCATAGAACACTTCAGGGTACTTGATATACGCTTCCGTGCGGCCTTGCACCAGCAGAATAGTGGCTTTGGCATGCTCAGGAATGGTGTAAGCGTAGGCCAAGGTTAAGCCATCTTTGCTTTTGAGTTGCCCCTCGGTGACATGGTTTTGCCAAAACGGCGTAATTTGATTGTTGTATTGCGTGGATAACTGCGACTCCGGCACCGCACTGGCGTAACTACACGCCAGCATGGCTGCGAGCAGCGTCAGTTTGACTACTTTTTGCATGTCCGTATTAACTCTATGAGGGCTTGCATCTGCTGAGAAATCAGCTGTTTAACTTTATCATCAACCAATTGGCCATCGCTAAAACTAGGGCCAAACGCATTAACGAAAATTTCTGGTTTGTTGACAAAATGCAGGTCTAGGTAGACCCCGACTTGTCGAAGATGATACTGCGCACGAGAAGTCCCCATGCCGCCACCGGCGCCCATCAAGGCAACGGCCTTACCTGCCAATAAGGCATTGTTGGGTGCCCGAGATGCCCAATCTAAGGCATTTTTTAACGCTGGCGCTATCGAATAATTGTATTCAGTACAGCCAAAGACGAACCCGTCGGCATTGGCAAATTGCGCTAACAGACGCTCCACGGCAGCCGGTTTTTCGCTGATGTCTGGATTATAAAAAGGGATGTCTGACAAGTCTGCCCATTCAAAATGATGCGCAGGCGCTAATACCTTGCCAGCTTCTAATAACAACTGCTTGTTACTGGATTGGGCTCGTAAACTACCGCAAATGCCTAAAATGGTATAACTCATGCTCTACTCCAACGTTTCCAGATGAAATAACGGCGGGCTATCCACCAATTTAGCCAGGTGATAGCAGGCACCAATAGACAAGTCACCACCACAAACCACAGAGGGTGCGGCAGTTGCAGAAAATTAGCGACACAGCCCAATAACACCGCAGCCCCGATCGCTAACGCAAAGCGGCCTCGGCTTTTGCCTGCAATCAGCGCTGCAGACCAAAAGCCTACCGTGATACTTAATAACCAGCCAAGCAACACCAACAACAAGGCAATGACGGGCAATTGCTGCATAAACTGTTGCGCCACAGCGGGATCAGACAAATCGCCGATGTGTGGCGATGGGAATAACCAGGTTATAAATTGTTCCATCACAATAATAACGAGGAAGGTCAATAAGATACCTGTGACCAGTGCCAACGAGGTTCGAACCACAGCCTTCATCCAATCGCCTCCGTGAATTAGTGCATGCAGGATGATGAAAAATCAGTATGACGAGCAATGTAGCTACAATCAACCGACAATTTGTTTACCTTCAGCCGCCAACACGCCATGCTGCGCATCCAGTGGTACACACCAAGTGGCTGCGGCTGGCAATTGTTGCCAAGCGCGTTCCGTTAAGGGCCGAAATGCTTGCATAAAGGACGCGAGTTCAGTGTCGTTCATTCCAAAGCCTCGCTTCGCATGCAGCGCCTGCTCTTGTTGCAATCGCCACTGACACACCGTGAGCCAATCCGGTGCTTTTAGATAGAGCAGAGGCCTTAACAATTGAAACCATGGCTGATAGGCTGCCAACGCGGCTTCAACGTAACGCTGATAACGCGTATGCGAGCCCGTTAATTCAATAGGCTTTACGCCCAGACACCAGCCTTCAATAATCAGACAATCATAACGCTGCAATGGTTCAGCGGCCGTCGGATCATCCAATGCCTTGTCAAACCGTGGTAACGCAATAGCTCGACCTTGTAGGTGCGCTTTGGTTAGCGCCAATGCAGCGCTGATACTATGGGTGCCCGGCACCCCACGCTGGCGTAGTCGCCCATCGACGGTCTGCGCCAGCAACGCCCTGGCATCTTTGCCTAGATAAAAGTCATCCAGCGACACGACAGCCACCGACACGCCATGCCAACGCAGCTCATCGGCCACCATCGCCGCCAGGGTGGATTTACCCGAACCCTGCGCACCACTGATGGCAAATAAAGGTCGCTGCGTTTGCAGAATCTCCTTGGCAAGGTGCTGCGCCAAGGCTTTAAAACTGGAAGAGTTCAACCGGCATTCCTTTCAAACGAACCGTGCTTGGAAATTCAACACACAAAACGGCCGTCCAGACGCTGACGAGCCCGTGCATCTTTGATACACTGCGGACAATTTTTTTTCAATGCGAAAGAGCCACTATGACCCTTGCAACTCAAGTTCTTGCTGTCAATGATGACCTGCCGATCCGCACGCACCTGCCGGTCCATTCAGGCAAAGTCCGTAGCGTGTACTGGTTAACTGCCGAAGATAGCGCGCGGTTAATCCAACAGAAAAACTACCCAGTCCCAGCCGACACGCCACTGGCCATTATGGTGATCAGTGACCGTATTTCGGCATTTGACTGCATTTGGCACGGTGAAAACGGCTTAAACGGTGTGCCAGGCAAAGGCGCGGCGTTAAACGCCATTTCCAACCACTGGTTTGGCTTGTTTAAACAACAAGGCCTAGCCGATAGCCACATTCTGGATATCCCGCACCCGCTGGTGTGGATTGTACAAAAAGCCCGCCCGATCAAAATCGAAGCCATCGCCCGCCAATACATTACCGGCTCGATGTGGCGCGCGTACAGCAAAGGTGAACGTGAATTCTGCGGTATCACTCTGCCTGAAGGCCTGAGCAAAGATCAAAAACTGCCAGACATTTTAATCACACCATCGACCAAGGGCATTTTGACCGGCCTTGACGGTGTGCCTGAAGCCGATGACGTGAACATTTCTCGCGCCGACATCGAGCGCCATTCCGCCGCCTTTGGCTTTAATAGCCCAGCCGACATCAGCCTGTATGAAAAGCTGCTCAAAGAAGGCTTTGGCGTGATTAGCCAAGCGTTGGCAGCGCTGGATCAGATGTTTGTCGACACCAAATTTGAATTTGGTTACGTCAAAGGCGTCGATGGCCAAGACAAACTGATTTATATGGACGAAGTTGGCACGCCGGACAGCTCACGCATTTGGGATGGCGCCGCGTTTCGTCAAGGCAACATCATCGAGCAATCCAAGGAAGGCTTCCGCCAATGGTTGCTGGCGAACTTCCCAGATCCGGACATTTTGCTGAACAAAGACCGCATGCCAGAGCGCGCCGCCCTCGCCCGCGACAACGCGCTGCCAACCGAAGTGATGATGGATATCTCCCGCACTTATTTAGGCATCGCCGAAAAAGTAGTCGGCCACAAAATCGAGCTGTCGGCCAACCCGAAAGCCGAGATTGTGCAAGTCCTCAAAGACCAGTACGGACTGGTCGACTAAACAAAGGAGCTTCGGCTCCTTTTTTGTTGGTATTTTTAATGTCTCGAATCGTCTACGTTCGACAGAGAACCACCGAAACCAAGATTAGCCACCAAGTCCAGGCACATCCTCACGATTAGCATCGAGCTTGACTGTTTTTAAGCGTTAAAAAATATCAACTATCAAAGCTTTGAATAGCAACCAACAGACATTGTGGCCTCCAAGGCGCCCCCATTACTATGCGAAAAGATCAGTTTTTCTAGGTCTTTCCGCTGAGAACATCAGCAACCAAATGAAGCAAACACTGCGGCAGTAATAACAAAAGCAATGCTGCCACCTTCCCAATTGAAGGAATAAAGCAAAGATGAAGTACGTTGAAGCAAACTTTGATGGTCTTGTCGGCCCCACGCATAACTATGCCGGATTATCGGTGGGTAATGTCGCGTCACTAAACAATGCTAAAAATCAATCCAACCCAAAACAAGCCGCACTGCAAGGCTTGCAGAAAATGAAAGCACTAGCCGACCTTGGGATGGCGCAAGGCGTGTTAGCCCCACATGAGCGGCCAGACGTGCACACACTGCGCCGGCTTGGCTTTAGCGGCACAGACGCCAATGTGCTACAGCAAGCGGCGAGGCAAGCGCCGGCGATCCTGAGGGCCGTCTGTTCTGCCTCGAGCATGTGGACGGCCAATGCCGCGACGATTTCGCCAAGTCGCGACACGCAAGACGGTAAAATTCACTTTACCCCGGCCAACTTGACCAACAAATTCCATCGCTCACTGGAACCGGTTACCACAGGCCGAATTCTTAAAGCGATGTTTGATGACCCACGCTATTTTGCGCATCACGCGCATTTGCCCGACAACGACCACTTTGGTGACGAAGGCGCCGCCAATCACACCCGGCTTTGCGCGGATTATGGTCAAGCTGGCATTGAAATTTTTGTATATGGTCGTGCCGCCTTTGACCCAACACGCCCTGCGCCGAAGAAATTCCCCGCCCGGCAAAGCCTTGAAGCCTGCCAAGCGGTAGCGCGTCTACATGGGTTATCGGACGATAACGTGGTGTATATCCAACAAAACCCGGCGGTGATTGACCAAGGCGTTTTTCATAATGACGTGATTGCGGTGGGTAACCAAAATGTGTTGTTTTACCATCAACAAGCGTTTCTAGATGAAGATCGCAAACTGGCCGAGGTGCGCCACAAATTTGGCGAGCAGACGCCACTGCATCTGATCAAGGTGCTCGACACTGAGGTTACGGTGCAACAGGCGATTGAGACCTATTTGTTTAACACCCAAGTCATTACCTTGCCAGGTGGCGACATGGCGATTATTGCGCCAACGGAATGTCGTGATCACCCAAGTGTCAGCGCTTATTTGGCCGAACTCACGGGCCGCGGCACGCCTATTCGCCACGTGCATTATTACGATGTGAAACAAAGCATGCAAAATGGCGGCGGCCCAGCCTGCTTGCGGCTCCGAGTGGCCATGTCAGAGCAAGAACAACAGGCGGTGAACCCGCATGTCTGGCTGGATGATGCGTTGTTTACGCGCTTAAACCAGTGGGTTGAGCGCTATTATCGTGACGTGTTAACCGAGCACGACTTGGCCGATCCCGAGTTGTTAGTGGAAAGTCGCACCGCGTTAGATGCTCTGACCCAGCTGTTGAACTTAGGCTCGGTGTATCCGTTTCAGCGTGATTAAGCCAGTTAGCGATTTACTAGGTTTCCACCTGATTTAGCCCCAAACAAAAAGCCCACCAAGGTGGGCTTTACAAACACAACAACAGCACGCCAATTACATGGCAATGCCACCGTCGATTTCGACCACACGACCGGTGAAAAAGTCATTTTCAAAGATGTATTTGGCGGTGTGGGCGATCTCGCCCGCTTCGCCTAAACGGCCGACCGGTTTCATTTTCTCTAGGCGCTCACGGGCTTCTGGTTTCATGGCGTCAGTCATGGCGGTGCGAATAACCCCAGGAGCAATGGCGCCGACACGAATGCCGTAACGGCCCAGCTCACGTGCCCAGGTCACTGTCATCGCCACTACGCCGGCTTTTGATGCGGCGTAGTTGGTTTGGCCCATGTTGCCGGCGCGCGCGACGCTCGACATATTGATGATGACGCCTTTACGGCCTTGTTGCACCATCAACGCAGCGGCTTCGCGGCCACACAAGAACACACCGGTTAAGTTAACATCGATCACCGATTGGAACTGCTCCAGCGGCATTTTGCCGGTCAGTTGGCCATCTTTGTATTTCAGCAGCAAGCCGTCGCGTAAAATACCAGCGTTGTTAATCAGGCCATCAATGCCGCCAAAATCAGCTGCAATGGTGGCAAAGGTGCTGACGACGGACTCTTCGTTCGCCACGTTACAGACGTAACTGCGCACCGTCACGCCTACGCTTTCAAGCTCGGCTTTTGCCGCTTGCAGCTGAGCGTCGTTCATATCCAGCAGCGCCAAATGGGCGCCTTGGCCGGCGCACATCCGCGCCATCTCTAAACCGAGGCCTTGTGCGCCGCCGGTTACCACAATCACTTTGTCACGTAATTGCATATCAACCTCATTCTCTAAGCACGAATGCGCTTATTTTTTCTTAAAGAAATTAAAAATACTGGAGAAATCAAGCTTACCGTTGCCTTGGCGTTGGTGCTGCACGTACAAGTTACGCGCCAGTGCGCCCATCGGTGTGCTGCTTTGGCTTTGTTGCGCGCAATCGCTGGCAAGACCTAAGTCTTTGGCCATCAAATCGACCATAAAGCCGCCTTGATAGTTGTTGCTCGATGGCACGTTTGGCAACACGTCTGGGCATGGGTTGTAAAGTTCCAACGTCCAGTTACGGCCTGAGCTCTTGAGCATAATGTCCGACAATACTTTTGGATCTAGGCCGTTATCGATACCCAGTTGCAGCGCTTCGCTGGTGCCAACCATCAAAATCGACAACAACATGTTGTTGCAGATTTTGGCGATTTGACCGGCGCCAACGTCCCCAGCGTGGAACAAGTTTTTTCCCATGCAGGACAATACAGGCTGCGCTTTGGCGAAGTTGTCGCTGCTACCGCCGACGATAAAGGTCAAGGTACCCGCTTTGGCGCCACCGACACCACCAGAGACTGGCGCATCGACAAAATCGATACCGCTTTGCGCAAGCAGCGCGCCAACAGTGCGAGCGCTTTGCGCGTCAATAGTCGAGCAGTCCATCACCAACACGCCTGGCTTTAACGCTGCTTTGACATCGGTGTAAAGGCCGACCACGTGTTTGCCTGCCGGTAACATGGATACCACAAAATCAGCGCCGCTGACTGCGTCAAGCGCCGACGTGGCCGCCACCGCACCTTCGCTGGCGACGTGTTGCAGTACTGTCTGGTTTAAGTCAAACGCTTGCACGCGAAAGCCAGCTTTGACCAGATTTAACGCCATTGGGCCGCCCATATTGCCAAGGCCGATAAACGCGACTGTGTGTGTCATCTTCAATATTCCCTGTTGGCCTGCGGACATAGCGCAGGCTTTTAAAATGTTATTGTTTGGTGATTTTGCCAAGCGCCGCTAAAGGATGCGCGTCGGCTGGCCATGGGCTTTCAAACAGCGCATTGATCACGACTTCTGGCACCGCATCGACGGTGGCGTATTGCCACGTTGGCTTTTGGTCTTTATCAATCAGCAAGGCACGCACGCCTTCGGTGAATTCCCCCAGCTTGCCGCATTGCACAGATAACCCAAGCTCTAAGCGGAAGCTATCGGCCAGAATTTTGCTTTGGCCCAGTTGCAACAAGCGGTACACGATATGCGCGGTAATGGGGCTGCCGTATTGCAACGACGCTTTGGCTTTGCTAAGCCAAGTGTCTTCACCAGGAATATCCATAATGTGCGACATCGCAGCGCTTAACGAGTCTGTGCTACGCAAAGCGCTGATGCTGTGCTGGTGCAGACGAATTTGACTCAGCGGTTGTTGGTGCAAGGTTTGGCTTTCCATATGCAGCAGCATGTCGGTCAGCTTTTGGTGATTCAGCGCGACTGTGTTGCCAAACCGAATGCTCAATAGCGCATCCAGTACCTTCTGGCGTTGGTCGTGCGGAATAAAATAATCTGCCAAATCAATATGCTTGGCGTCCGCCGCGTTAATCGATGCGCCGGTTAACCCTAAAAACAGACCACAGCCGTCCGGCATGCGGTTTAAGAACCAGCTGCCACCAACATCTGGGTACAAGCCAATCGCCATTTCTGGCATGGCAATGCGGCTAGTGCCAGTGACCACGCGGTGCGACGCGCCAGCCATCAGGCCCAAGCCGCCGCCCATCACGATGCCATTGCCCCACACCAACACTGGTTTATCGAAGGTGTGGATCAAATAATCCAGCGTATATTCTTTGGTAAAAAACTCGGTCACATACGGCTGAAAGGTGCCCGGGGCATCTTTCATGCTGTGGTACAAATCACGAATGTCGCCACCGGCGCAAAAGGCTTTGTCGCCTGCACCTTGCAGCACCACCATGGCGATGTCGTTGTTGTCTTTCCACGCTTGCATCTGTGGTAACAACAATTCGACCATCGGCAGGCTTAGCGCATTTAATGACTTTTCGCTGTTAAGCGTCGCTACACCAATCCGCTTGCCGTTTTCACAGCTTAATTCGGCAAATAACACGACTGCGTCAGACATCTGTGTGTTCCTTGAATTAACCGTTAACCCACTGCGGGGCGCGTTTTTCTAAAAATGCCTCCACGCCTTCGACTTGATCTTTGGTATTAAACAAACCGACAAACAACTCGCGCTCCAGTGGCAGCGCGGCCGAGATGTTACCCGAGCGGCCTTGTTGGATCAGCTTTTTACAAGCGCTGACGGCCGATGGGCTTTGCTCAGCGACTTTGGCGGCAAGCGCAAGTGCGGCGTCAAGTGCTGTGCCGGTCGGCACCACGTCTTCAACGAGGCCAATCTGTAGCGCTTTGTCGGCTTTTAACCGCTCGCCACATAAAATCATCCGTTTTGCCCAGCCTTCGCCGACCAGCCACGCCAAGTTTTGGGTGCCACCGGCACATGGCAACAGGCCAACTTTGGCCTCTGGCAGCGCCAGTTGCGCTTGCTCTTCGGCAATGCGAATGTCGCACGCCAGCGCCACTTCCAAACCGCCGCCCATCGCATAGCCGTTAATGGCGGCAATCGACACGCCGCGGAATTGGCTTAAGGTTTCAAAAGCGTCACCAAAAATGCGCGCCATGTCGCTGGCCACGCCTTTATCGCCACTGGCGAACAGGTTTAAGTCGGCACCGGCGGAGAAGAATTTCTGGCCTTGGCCAGTAATAACCAGCGCGTAGACGTCTTTGTTGGCGTTTAATTCACGCACTAAGTCGCGCAGTTGCGTGAGCGTTTCTGCGGTCCAGGTATTGGCCGGTGGATTGTCGATGGTAATAAGCGCCGTGTGGCCTTTTAATTCAAGTTGTAACTGTGCCATAACTACTCCATGTCACGCTGGCGCACCGCCGGCGTGGAAACAACAGATGTTGGGCTTAAAGCCTGTGCTAAAGCCCACGATGTGGACTGCCTGAAACGGCAAAAGCCCGCAACTGCGGGCTTTAACGATTTATAGAATGTCGCCAGCGGCACTGTCGAGTAAACGACGGCCGATGATCAGGCGCATAATTTCGTTGGTGCCTTCCAAAATTTGGTGCACGCGCACGTCGCGGAAATGCCGCTCCAGCGGGTATTCCTTGATGTAGCCGTAACCGCCGTGGATTTGCAGCGCTTGGTCACAGACTTGGAAACCGACGTCTGTGGCGAAACGTTTGGCCATCGCACAATACGCGGTGGCTTCTGGGTCTTGCGAATCTAACTTAAACGCCGCTAACCGCACCAGTTGCCGTGCTGCGACCAGCTCGGTGGCCATGTCGGCCAATTTAAATTGCAGAGCTTGAAACGCCGCCAGTGGCTTACCGAATTGCTCACGCTCTAACATGTAGTTGCGCGCGGTATTCAGCGCCTGTTGCGCCGTGCCAATTGAACAGGTAGCGATGTTAATCCGACCGCCGTCTAAACCTTTCATGGCAAAGGTAAAACCTTGGCCTTCGGCGCCTAACAAGTTATGCGCTGGAATACGCACGTTTTCAAAGGTGACCAAACGGGTTGGCTGCGCGTTCCAGCCCATTTTTTCTTCGGCTTTGCCGTAAATCACGCCTTCAGCGTTGGCAGGTACCACAAAGGCTGAGATACCTTTCGGGCCTGGCTCGCCAGTGCGCGCCATCACCACCAACACATCAGTGCTGCCGGCGCCCGAGATAAACATCTTCGAGCCGTTTAACACGTAGCTGTCGCCATCTTTTTTCGCGTTGGTGCGAAGAGATGCCGCGTCTGAACCTGCACCAGGTTCGGTTAAGCAATAAGATGCCAGCTGCTCACCTGTGACCAAACTTGGGCACCACTCATTTTTGGTGGTGTCAGTCCCCCAGGTCGCAATCATCCAAGTCGCCATGTTGTGAATGGTTAACATGGCGGTGGTGGCGGTACAGCCCATCGACAGTTGTTCGAAGATGATCGATGAATCTAACCGCGATAAGCCCATGCCGCCGGCGTCTTCTGGCGTGTACAGGCTACAAAAGCCTAGCTCACCCGCTTTTTGCAAGACGTCGCGTGGGAAATGATGCTCGCGATCCCACTGGGCCGCAAACGGTGCCAATTCAGTTTCAGCAAACTGCCGCGCGGTGTCGGCAAAGGCTTTTTGATCATCTGTTAAATTAAAATTCATCGTCTAACCTCGGTGAAGATATTGCAGCCGGCGCTGTTTTTATAAGAGATTGCCGGTGGTTTGAACCCCGCCTTGTTGGCGCTACGCCAGCGTGACAGGCTGCGACTAAAAATTCGAAACAGTACAGGCGGTTAGCTGACCAACCGCCTGTTTTTACCTATTAACGCAGGTTAATCGACATGTTCGGGCCAGAGACCTGAATGTCGTCATCAAACCAGCGTGCGGTGATGGTTTTGGTTTCTGTGTAGAAACGCACCGCTTGTTTGCCGTACGCGTGTTGGTCGCCGTAGAACGAGCCTTTCCAACCAGTGAACGAGAAAAACGGCAGTGGTACCGGAATTGGGATGTTGATGCCCACTTGGCCCACTTCGATCTCGTGTTGGTATTTACGCGCAGCCGCGCCTGACGCGGTGAAAATCGAGGTACCGTTGCCGTATGGGCTGGCGTTGATGAGTTTAATCGCCGCATCCAACGAATCGACGGTCATAGTCGCCAGCACCGGGCCAAAGATCTCTTCTTTGTAGATGGTCATGTCAGATGTGACATCGCTAAACACCGTTGGGCCCACCCAGTTGCCGTTTGGATAACCTTCTACCACCACGTCTGAGCCATCCAGCACACAAGTCGCGCCTTCTTCTTTGCCTTTGGCAATCAAGGACAAAATACGTGCTTTGGCTTGCGGGCTAATTTGCGGGCCGTACGCTGCGTTTGGATCGGTGTAAACGCCTGGACGCACTTTGGCAATCGCCGCCGCCACTTCAGGGATCCACTCGGCAGCAGCACCAACAAACACTGCCACTGAAATCGCCATACAACGTTGACCAGCGGCACCCACCGATGCACCGACTAAGGCGTTGATCACTTGTTGTTTATTGGCATCTGGCATCACCACCATGTGGTTTTTCGCGCCCGCAAAGGCTTGCACGCGTTTTAAATGCTCAGTGCCGGTTTTGTAAATGTATTGGCCAACATTGACAGAGCCGACAAACGAGATGGCTTTGATGTCTGGGTGGCGCAATAACACGTCGACTTGCTCTTTGCCGCCGTGCACGACTTGCAACACGCCTTTAGGCGCGCCAGCCTGTGCAAACAGCTCGGCGATGCGGTTAACGGTCATCGGATCTTGTTCCGATGGCTTTAATACAAAGGTGTTACCGCAGGCGATGGCCATTGGGAACATCCACAGCGGGATCATCGCTGGGAAGTTAAACGGGGTAATACCGGCGCACACGCCCAGCGGCTGAATGTAGGAATAGGTGTCAATCGAACGTGCGACGTTTTCAACAGTCTCGCCCATCATCAGCGAAGGGATATTAGCCGCCTGTTCGACCACTTCAATGCCGCGCCAGACGTCGCCTTTGGCGTCTTCGACGGTTTTACCCAGTTCGCGACAGATAATATCGGCGATCTCGGCTTGGTGATCTTTTAATAACTGAGCAAAACGCATCATCAAACGCGCGCGCTCTGACACTGGCGTTTCTTTCCAGGTTTTAAATGCCGTTTTGGCGGATTCGATGGCCTGCGCCATTTCATCCATCGTCGCACAAGGCACTTGCGCGATGACGTTTTGCGTTGCTGGATCCGTTACCGGGATGAGCTTGTCACTTTTTGAGTGCACAAATTCGCCGTTGATAAACAGCTGAACCTGAGTCGTCATATCATTTCCCCGTGGGCGCGTCAGCTTCTGAGTGCGCCGCCCTATTGCTTTGAATCGTTATACAGCGTCGTGCGCTGCGCCATGCCAGGTGGCGGCCTTTAGGCTGTTGTCCCTTGGCAAATCGGCCGGTGAACCGGCTCTATTTTTTACGTGGTCCCGGCGTTTGCCGGCTCCTGTTTAATTCGTTAAAACGCCTGCAAGCGCAGGCGTTTTTGATACCTTTTAAGCCACTTCAACCGCTAAGGCGACCGCTTCACCACCACCGATACACAGTGACGCGATGCCGCGTTTTAAGCCGCGCGCTTTTAAGGCGTGGATCAGCGTGACTAAAATCCGCGCGCCAGAGGCGCCGATTGGATGGCCCAGCGCACAAGCGCCGCCATTGACGTTGACTTTGGCTTCATCCAGCCCCATTTCGTTGACGGCCAGCATGGTCACCATGGCAAAAGCTTCGTTGATTTCCCACAGGTCAACATCGGCGGTGGTCCAGCCCAGTTTGCTTAATAACTTTTGCATCGCACCAACCGGTGCCACGGTAAATAGCGCAGGTTCCATCGAATGCGTGGCGTGACCGACGACTTTCGCCAACACCGTTTTGCCTTGGGCGGCGGCATCGCTTTCGCGCATCAGCACTAGGGCCGCAGCGCCGTCAGAAATAGACGAGGAGTTCGCCGCCGTGATAGTGCCGTCTTTGGTAAAAGCTGGGCGCAAGGTTGGGATTTTATCGACTTTGGCATTGCCTGGTTGTTCGTCGGTGGCAAACACCACCTCGCCTTTACGGCTTTGAATTGTCACAGGGGTGATTTCAGCAACAAAGGCGCCTGAGCTGATAGCCTGTTGCGCGCGAGTTAAACTTTGCACCGCAAAGCGGTCCATGTCATCGCGGCTGATGCCTTTTTCGTTGGCTGTGACTTGGGCAAAACAACCCATGGCTTTGCCGTCATAGGCGTTTTCTAAGCCATCGAGCATCATGTGATCTTTGATTTCGCCGTGGCCCATGCGATAACCGCCACGAGCTTTTGCCAGAATGTAAGGCGCGTTGGTCATGGATTCCATGCCGCCTGCAACGACTACATCCGCGCTGCCGGCTTTTAATAAATCATGCGCCAACATCACGGTTTTCAGGCCAGAGCCACAGACTTTGTTTAAGGTGGTCGCGCCCGCAGATAACGGCAGACCGGCTTTTAATACCGCTTGACGCGCAGGTGCTTGGCCTAAGCCGGCTGGCAAGACGCAGCCCATCAACACTTCACTGACCGCTTCACCGGCAACACCTGATTGTTCCAGCGCGGCTTTGATGGCAACTGCCCCTAAATCAGTTGCAGCAACATCGGACAAACCGCCCATAAAACCGCCCATTGCGGTACGTTTAGCGCCTACGATGACAATGTTGTCGGCCATGAGATGATTCCTTATAGATGTGCAGAGGATTAATGCGCTTACGCGAAACACGTGGTGATGCCCTGTCTGCACATAGTGCATGGCTCTGAGCAAGCGGCCTCGTATGAACGAGAGTGCTCGCTGGAAAGAGCGGCAGTCGCGCCTGGTTAGGTGTTGTCTTTAATTCAGGCGTCGACTGCAGGGTAAAACGGGCAAAGGCACGGTTTCGCAAAATCTGAGCAGAGCCTACACCAAATTTACGTTTACGCCAACGTCAACCAACTAGTACCTTGGTCTTATCAGTGAAAAATTCGGTTTTTATGTCGGTAAATTTTACGCGGAGCTGGCAGCGCTGCTTTACACAGCATTTGCTGAAGTAAACAAATTTATGAAGAACTCAGCATATAAACAGCTTTTCATATAATTGTTTTTATTGGCTTTTATTAGCTTTTTGCTTTTAGTTTTAAACAATTAGCCATGTAGGGGCAGCATAGAAAACCAGCAGAACCGGCCCACCCCAGCTTTACCTTTACGTAAACTTCACTTATATTGACCAGCAACTTTTACGGTGGACCTTATGACAGAAAAAGAACAAGCCACGTACAGCATTAGCGAGTTGGCCAAAGAGTTTGATATCACCACGCGCAGCATTCGTTTTTACGAAGACCAAGGCTTATTAACGCCGCAGCGCCAAGGCCAAACCCGCATTTACAGCAAACGCGATCGCGTACGGCTGAAACTGATTTTACGCGGTAAACGGTTAGGCTTTAGCTTGGCCGAAACCGGCCAGTTGTTTGAGCTGTACGACGCGGACAAGTCCAGCGTGACGCAGCTGACCACGATGTTAAAACTGATTGAGCTGAAAAAAGCCGAGTTACACCAGCAGATGGATGACATCAAAGTGGTGCTGATGGAGCTGATCACCGTAGAAAAACGCTGCCGTGAAACCTTGTCGGATGCCAAAGCCGACGGCAAAAAAGCCACCGACTAGCGCAATCAGTACAAAATTTTAGGCGTCGCCCGTGCGGCGCTAACCGAAGAATTAACGAATAACAAGGCGTTACGCCATAAGCCTCACAGGGGATAACCATGATTAGTACCTACAAAAGTTTGAATTTCGATTTGGGTGAAACCGTCGACATGATCCGTGAGCAAGTCAACGCCTTTGCTCGCGATGAAATCGCGCCGCGCGCGGCACAAATCGACCATGACAACGCCTTCCCGAACGACCTGTGGCGCAAATTTGGTGATTTAGGCCTGCTGGGGATCACGGTTGATGAACAATACGGTGGTTCAGGCCTTGGCTATATCGAACACATTGTGGCGATGGAAGAAATCAGCCGCGCTTCAGCCTCGGTAGCGCTGTCGTACGGCGCGCATTCCAACTTGTGTGTGAACCAAATTTTCCGCAACGGCAACGAAGCACAAAAACAAAAATACCTGCCAAAGCTGTGTTCAGGAGAGCATATCGGTGCGTTAGCTATGTCTGAACCGAACGCCGGTTCTGACGTGGTGTCGATGAAACTGCGCGCCGACAAACAAGGCGACCGTTACATTTTAAACGGCAACAAAATGTGGATCACCAACGGCCCTGACGCGCACACCTATGTGGTGTACGCCAAAACCGACATTAACGGTGGCAGCAAAGGCATCACCGCCTTTATCGTTGAACGCGGCTTTAAAGGTTTTAGCCAAGCGCAAAAACTGGACAAGTTAGGCATGCGCGGCTCGAACACCTGTGAACTGGTGTTTGAAGATTGCGAAGTGCCAGAAGAAAACGTGCTCGGCACTGTTGGCAGCGGCGTTAAAGTGCTGATGTCGGGCCTGGATTACGAACGCGTGGTGCTGTCTGGCGGTCCACTCGGCATTATGCAAGCCTGTATGGACATCGTTGTGCCTTATATCCACGACCGCAAACAATTCGGTCAAAGCATCGGTGAGTTCCAGCTTATTCAAGGCAAAATTGCCGACATGTACACTCGGATGAACGCAGCGCGCGCTTACGTCTACACAGTCGGTAAAGCCTGCGATCGTCGCGAAACGGCGCGTAAAGACGCCGCTGGCGCGATTTTATACAGCGCAGAATTGGCCACCCAAATGGCGCTGGATGCTATTCAAATTCTCGGCGGTAACGGCTACATCAACGAATACCCAACCGGACGCCTGCTGCGCGATGCCAAGTTGTATGAAATCGGCGCCGGCACTTCCGAAATTCGCCGGATGTTAATCGGCCGCGAGCTGTTTAACGAATCGAACTAAACAAGACCGCGGCAGCACTAGCTGCCGCTGTTTTATGCGTCGTCGACATGCGCCCACACGGTGGGTTTTCGCAGGTGAATGAAGTGACTCAATTAACGACAAAAATTAATACCAAATCGGCAGAGTTCCAACACAACGCCGCGCAAATGCAAGCGCTGGTGGATGATCTGCAACGCAAAGTCCAACAAATCAAATTAGGTGGCGGCGAGACGTTAATCGCCCGCCACGTCAGCCGCGGCAAGTTGTTTGCGCGCGATCGGGTGCAAAAGCTACTCGACCCCGGCTCACCGTTTTTAGAAATTGGCCAATTCGCCGGTTGGGAATGTTATGACGACTACGTGCCAGCGGCCGGTGTGGTGGCTGGTATTGGCCGCGTCAGTGGCGTTGAGTGCATGATTGTCGCCAACGACGCCACGGTCAAAGGCGGCACCTATTACCCATTGACGGTGAAAAAGCATTTACGCGCCCAAGAAATTGCCGAGCGTTGCCACCTGCCCTGTATCTATTTGGTCGACTCAGGCGGTGCCAACTTGCCACGCCAAGACGACGTGTTCCCAGACAAACTGCACTTTGGCCGCATTTTCTTTAACCAAGCCAATATGTCCGCCAAAGGCATTCCGCAAATTGCCGTGGTAATGGGTTTGTGTACCGCCGGTGGCGCTTATGTGCCAGCGATGGCCGATGAATCCATTATCGTCAAAGAACAAGGCACGATTTTCTTGGCAGGCCCACCGCTGGTGAAAGCCGCCACCGGTGAAGAAGTCAGCGCCGAAGATTTAGGCGGCGCTGACGTGCACACCCGTATTTCCGGCGTGGCCGATCATTATGCCCTGAATGACGAACATGCACTGCAATTGGCGCGTAACGCGGTGTCGCGGTTAAATCGCCCGGCGCCAACACAACAAGACGTTAAGCCAGTGCAAGAACCGCTGTATGATGCGCGCGAAATTTACGGCATCGTCGGCACGGATCTGAAAAAGCCATTTGATGTGCGGGAAGTCATTGCGCGCATTGTCGACGGCTCAGATTTTGACGAATTCAAACAATTTTATGGCCCGACACTGGTGTGCGGTTTTGCGCGGATTTTCGGCAACCCAATTGGCATTGTCGCCAACAACGGCATTTTGTTTAGCGAGTCGGCGCAAAAAGGCGCGCATTTTATTGAACTGTGCTGCCAGCGCAAAATCCCGCTGCTGTTTTTACAAAACATCACTGGCTTTATGGTCGGCCAAAAATACGAACATGAAGGCATCGCCAAACACGGCGCGAAAATGGTCACCGCGGTTAGCTGTGCCAAGGTGCCAAAATTTACCGTGTTAATTGGCGGCTCGTACGGCGCCGGTAACTACGGCATGTGTGGTCGTGCTTATGACCCAACCATGATGTGGATGTGGCCAAATTCACGCATCTCCGTGATGGGCGGCGAACAAGCCGCAGGCGTCATGGCAACCGTCACCAAAGACGGCTTGGCGCGTAAAGGCGAAACCATGTCGTTAGAGGCCGAAGCGGCGCTGAAAAAACCGATCATCGAGCAATACGAAAAACAAGGTCACCCCTACTACGCCTCAGCGCGTTTATGGGATGACGGCGTCATTGACCCTGCGCAAACGCGCACTGTGGTTGGGTTGGCCCTCGCAGCAGCGCTCAATGCGCCGATTGAAGAGACACGCTTTGGCGTGTTCCGGATGTAAGGGGCTCGCGATGAAAACCACAGAGTTTTTAAGTTACGGCATGGAAAGCCGGTTTGTTGGCGTGTTAACGCTAAACCGGCCTGAACTGCATAACGCCTTTGGCGATCGGATGATTGCTGAACTCAATCAAGCCCTCGTTGAGCTTGCAAGCGAATCTGACATTCGCGTATTACTGCTGACCTCGACAGGCAAAAGTTTCTCCGCCGGCGCGGATTTAAACTGGATGCGCTCGATGGCGGAGAAAAACTTCGCCGAGAACCTGCAAGACGCCGGTGAACTGGCGCGGCTGATGCAAAGCCTGAACGACTTTAAAGTGCCGACTATTGCCTTGGTGCAAGGCGCAGCCTTTGGCGGTGCTGTCGGTTTAGCCGCGTGCTGCGACATGGCGATCGCAGGGCCGAAAGCGTCGTTTTGTCTAAGCGAAGTGAAGATCGGTTTAATTCCAGCCGTCATCAGCCCCTATGTGGTGCGGGCCATCGGTGAACGTGCGTCGCGGCGTTATTTCACCACTGCCGAGCGGTTTGATGCACACACCGCGCTGCAGCTAGGGTTAGTTTGCCAGTTGGTAACGGACGATGCGCCCGAGGCACTTCGTCAAGCGGCACAACCGCTGATTGACGCTATCGTCGGCAATAGCCCGGCCGCTGTGCAAGCCGCCAAAGAGCTGGTGGCCGTCGTGGCCAATGCGCCGATTAACGCCGACACCATCGCCGAGACGACCCAGCGTATTGCCGCTATTCGAGTCTCGGTCGAAGGCCAAGAAGGCTTAACGGCATTTTTAGACAAACGCACGCCCGCTTGGCAAGCATGACGCAGCAAGGACTTTGATATGTTTACTAAAATTCTGATCGCCAACCGCGGCGAAATCGCTTGCCGCGTCATTAAAACCGCCCATCAATTGGGTATTCGTTGCGTGGCTGTTTATTCAGAAGCCGACGCCAACGCCCGTCATGTGCGGATGGCCGACGAGGCCTATTTATTAGGGCCTGCGCCATCGAAAGAAAGTTATTTACGCGCTGATAAGATTTTGGCCATCGCCAAACAAAGCGGCGCGCAAGCGGTGCACCCAGGCTATGGCTTTTTAAGCGAAAACGAAGACTTCGCCAACGCCTGCGCCGAAGCCGGTGTGGTGTTTATCGGCCCACCAGTGCCAGCCATTGCCGCCATGGGCTCAAAATCAGCCGCTAAAGCCATTATGCAAGAGGCTGGCGTACCGCTGGTGCCGGGTTATCATGGCGATAACCAAGACGAAGCCTTTTTAGCCGCTGAAGCCAACCGCATCGGTTACCCGCTGCTGCTAAAAGCCGCCTACGGTGGCGGTGGTAAAGGCATGAAAGTGGTCTGGCAAGAGTCCGAGTTTTTAGAGCAGCTGCAAAGCGCCAAACGCGAAGCGTTAAACGGTTTTGGCAACGATAAAATCCTGATGGAGCGTTATTTAACCAAGCCGCGTCACGTCGAAATCCAAGTGTTTGCCGACAACTTCGGCAACGCCGTGTATTTGCACGAACGCGACTGCTCTATTCAGCGCCGCCACCAAAAAGTGATTGAAGAAGCACCAGCGCCCGCCTTTAGCGCTGAGCAACGTAAAGCCATGGGCGAAGCGGCCGTCAAAGCAGCCAAAGCCATCGGTTACGCCGGCGCCGGCACGGTCGAATTCTTATTCGACGAAGACGGTTCGTTCTATTTTATGGAAATGAACACGCGCTTGCAGGTTGAACACCCGGTCACTGAAATGATCACGGGCCAAGACTTGGTGCAGTGGCAGCTGTTAGTAGCCTCTAACCAACCTTTACCGCTGGCACAACATGAGATCCCGCTGGATGGTCACGCCATCGAAGTACGGGTGTACGCCGAAGATCCAGACAACAATTTCTTACCAGCGACCGGCAAATTAACCTATTTACGCCAGCCGGAAGAAAGCCGTTATGTGCGCGTTGACACGGGTGTGGTCGAACACGACGAAGTGTCGCCATTTTATGACCCGATGATCGCCAAACTGATTGTGTGGGATGAAAGCCGCGACCGCGCCATCGCCCGCATGCGCCGCGCGCTGGATGATTACCGCATCGCCGGTATGAAAACCAACTTAAATTTCTTAACCCGATTGGTCAGCCACCCTGCTTTTGCTAAGGCCGAACTCGACACGGGGTTTATCAACGCCCATCAGGCTGAGTTATTAGCGCCTGAGCAAGCAGAACCGACACAGGCGCTGTTATTAGCCGCGTTGTATTTGCTGCTCAAACAACAACCGCAAAGCAGCAGCTGCTCGCCCTGGGACAGTGGTTTTGGCTGGCGTTTAAATGAAACGGCGCAGGTCAACTTCTGCCTCGAGCAAGACGAACAAAAGCATCAGGTGTCGGTCACGTCCAGCGGCCAAGGCTTTACCGTGTGCGCTGGCGAATTATGTATCAAAGCCAGCGCAGCGCTGCACGGCGATGTGCTACACGCCAATATCAGCGGTCATCAGCACAAGGTGCGCGTCAGCCAACACGGCGACACAGTGTCGGTATTTATTCGCCAGCATCGCTTTGATTTTGATTACAAAACCCAAGTGCAGGTCAGCCACGCCGACGATGACGCCGGTAGCTTAAAAGCGCCAATGAACGGCACCGTGGTCGCCGTGATGGTCACGCCTGGCCAAGCCGTCGAAGCAGGACAAACCTTGCTGGTGATGGAAGCAATGAAAATGGAATACGCCATCAAAGCGCCTAGCAATGGCGTGGTGAAAGACGTGTTTTACAAAGCCGGCGAGCTGGTGAAAGACGGCGCTGAGCTGGTTGATTTTACCGCGCAAGGAGAAAGCGCATGAGCATGCAGCAACTGCCTAAAGCTGTGCGCATCGTCGAAGTAGGCCCACGCGATGGCCTACAAAACGAACAAGCAGTGATCCTTGAGGCCAAAGTGGCGCTGGTGAATGCCCTCGCGGACGCCGGCCTGACCACCATCGAAACGGGGTCGTTTGTCAGCCCGAAATGGGTGCCACAAATGGCCGACTCCGCGGCGGTGTTTCAAGGGATCGCGCGTAAAGCCGGTGTGCGTTACACAGCGCTGACGCCTAACTTACAAGGCTATCAAGCGGCCATTGCCGCAGGCGCCGATGAAGTGGCGCTTTTTGGTGCCGCTTCCGAAGCCTCTTCGCAACAGAACATCAACTGCTCGATTGCGGAAAGTTTGGCGCGGTTTGAACCTATCATGGCGCAAGCCAAAACGGATGGCATCCAGGTGCGCGGGTATGTTAGTTGCGTGGTGGGCTGTCCGTACCAAGGCGCTGTGCCGCCCAGTGAAGTGGCGCGCGTCGCCAAAGCGCTGCTGGACATGGGCTGCTACGAAATTTCGCTCGGCGATACCATTGGTGTTGGCACGCCAGCCACAGTTCTGGCGATGCTCGACGCCGTGTTAGCCGTGGTGCCTGCCGACAAATTAGCGGTGCATTTCCACGATACCTATGGCCAAGCGTTAACAAATATTTACGCCGCGCTAAGCCGCGGTATTACTGTGATTGACAGTGCCGTCGCCGGTTTAGGTGGCTGTCCTTACGCCGCTGGCGCGTCAGGCAATGTTGCCACTGAAGATGTGGTGTACTTGTTAACAGGACTTGGCATTTCGCATGGCGTTGAGTTACAAAGCCTCGCCCGCGCGGGCGCGGCCATTGCCAGCGCGCTCGGTAAGCAACCTAGTTCTAAAGTAGGATTGGCCTTGCTGGCTAAATGTAACAACAATTCGTGACCTGATTTAGTAAGGCGTGCTGCGCAATCGGCGCGCCTTCGACCAACAACAAAAGAGGTTTTCCATGGCAGGGTTTAACAAAGTCGTGCATAGCTACGAAGAGGCACTGGCTGGCCTTACCGACGGCATGACCGTCATCGCCGGTGGCTTTGGCTTGTGCGGTATTCCAGAAGGCTTAATCGCCCAAATCAAAAAAATGGGTACCAAGGATTTAACCGTGGTCTCCAACAACTGTGGCGTCGATGGTTTTGGCCTGGGCGTGCTGCTTGAAGATCGCCAAATCAAAAAGATGATCGCCTCTTACGTTGGCGAAAACGCCTTGTTTGAACAACAGCTGTTATCCGGCGAGCTGGAAGTGGAATTAACCCCGCAAGGCACGCTGGCGGAAAAAATTCGCGCTGGTGGTGCTGGCATCCCGGCATTTTTCACCGCGACTGGCTACGGCACACCAGTGGCTGACGGCAAAGAAACCCGCGAAATCAATGGCCGCAACTATGTGCTGGAACACTCGATCACTGGTGACTTCGCCATTGTGCGCGCCTGGAAAGCTGACCGCTACGGCAACCTGGTGTTTCGCCACACCGCGATGAACTTCAACCCGATGGTCGCCACTGCCGGCAAAATCACTGTGGTGGAAGTCGAAGAAATCGTCGAGCCAGGCGAATTGGCCCCGACTGAAATTCACACCCCAGGTATTTACGTGCATCGCGTGATCAAAGGCAGCTTTGAAAAACGCATCGAACGTCGCATGGTTCGCAAAGATTAAGGAGTTGATGATGGCATTATCTCGTGAACAAGTGGCGATGCGTGTCGCACAAGAATTACAAGACGGTTTTTACGTCAACCTTGGTATCGGTATTCCAACCTTAGTGGCCAACTATGTGCCTGCCGGTATGGAAGTGATGCTGCAATCGGAAAACGGCTTATTAGGCATGGGCCCCTACCCAAGCGAAGCAGAATTGGACGCCGATATGATCAACGCTGGTAAAGAAACCGTCACCGCTATTAAAGGCGCAGCGATTTTTTCATCGGCGGAAAGCTTTGCCATGATCCGTGGCGGCCATGTTGATTTAACCGTGCTGGGCGCTTTTGAAGTCGACCAAGCCGGCAACATCGCCAGCTGGATGATCCCAGGCAAGCTAGTGAAAGGCATGGGCGGCGCGATGGACTTAGTGGCTGGCGCGCAAAACATCATTGTCACCATGACCCACGCCGACAAATACGGCTCGTCGAAGTTACTGGAACGCTGCACCCTGCCGCTGACGGGCGTTGGCTGCGTCAAGAAAATCGTCACCGACTTAGCCGTGCTGGAAGTACGTGACGGCGCGTTCCATTTGCTGGAGCGTGCGCCTGGCGTCAGCGTGGAAGAAATCGTGCAAAAAACCGCTGGCAAATTAATTGTCAACGGCGATATTCCTGAGATGGTGTTTGCTAGCTAAGCGTTTTTGCTGGCTACAACGAAAAAGGACGCCATGGCGTCCTTTTGCTTTTCTAATTCTCTAATTCTCTAATTTTGTATTCTTCTCTAAAACAAAGCTTTAATAGCTGGCCAGCGCCAAATTCGTGAGATCGCCACCAACCAGAACCGTCTGTTGCTGAGTTCGAACGATACTGACTTGTGCCACCTCACCTATCAACATCACAAACGCCAGTTCATTATTTGCCAAGCGAAACCAGCCGACTTGATAACGTGGCAAATGAATGCCATCCACGGCAGTGGCAGGTGTAAAGTCGCCCAATTCCGTAGCAGGAACCACCGCTAGCTTATTGTTCGATGCAGACAAGGCCGGTACCTGCGTGTTGTAAATCCCAGCGTTCAGCGTTAAAGCATCGCCTTGCAGCAACACACTGTTTTGACTGAACACCCAGCAACTTGCCAAAAACAACGTGGTAAAACCAAGTTGTGCCCACAACAGCCATTTCAGATGTTGACGATGCAGCCACCAGACACCTACCGACACCAGTGCAGGCACCAGCACAAAGCAGATAAACAACACCAACACCGGCCACACGCCAATGTTTATCATCATAAAGCGCACACTATCCAAGACCCAATGACAAAATCCTAGCATAGCGGCACAATTAATCACCAAGCATTAAACATCTTTACGCATAATTTACACAAAACTACAGGCCAAACCAGCGCGAGATGGCCAATCGCGCCAACAAGGTCGCAGCTGAATGACGTGGCAAGTGGCGACAGCAACTACCGTCGCCATGGTGAGCAGAGATTACTTTAAACGCCGGATCAAACTCGAGGTATCCTGGCGACCACCGCCCAGTGCTTGCACTTCGGCATAAAATTGGTCGACCAACGCAGTCAGCGGCAACTGAGCGCCGTTTTTACGGGCTTCATTGAGGGTAATGGCTAAGTCTTTGCGCATCCAATCGACAGCAAAACCAAAATCAAATTGGCCATCGACCATGGTATGGCCGCGATTTTCCATCTGCCATGACTGCGCCGCGCCTTTGGCGATGACATCCAGCACCGCTTTGGCATCCAACCCCGCTTTGTCTGCAAAATGCAGCGCTTCGGCAAGGCCTTGTACCACGCCGGCGATACAAATTTGATTGACCATCTTCGCTAATTGCCCGGCGCCGACGCCACCGAGTAACCGCACGCCTTTGGCATAGTGCCACAGCACAGCTTCTGCTTGCACAAACACATCGGCCAGCCCGCCCACCATGATGGTCAGCTTACCGTTTTCAGCACCCGCTTGACCGCCCGAGACCGGCGCATCTAAAAAGCCCAGCTGTTGACTCGCACAAGCATGACCCAATTCACGCGCTAGCTCTGCCGACGCTGTGGTGTGGTCAACTAAAATGCTACCGGCTTTCATCCCCGCCAGTACACCATCGTCGCCATAAACCACCGAACGCACATCGTCGTCATTGCCAACACACATCAACACCACATCGGCCTCTAGTGCCGCCTGACGTGGCGTCAGCGCCATAGCGCCGCCATATTGCTCCACCCAGCGCGCCGCTTTGCTGCTGGTGCGGTTATACACCGTCACTTGATGGCCCGCGCGTTGCAGATGGCCGGCCATTGGAAAGCCCATCACGCCTAAACCGAGAAATGCCAGTTTGAGAGATTGTCCGGAAATTGACATACATTTGTCTTAATTCTGTGAAACACTGCTTGGTACTTTACAAACTTATGATACAAATAGCAAAATCGCCGGCCGCACGGCCAGGGAGGAAACATGGCAAACGTTCATCATTTTCAAGTCACCACCGCACAAGGTGAAACTATTGCGCTTCGCAACTTTCGTGACAAGGTGCTCCTGATCGTCAATACCGCAAGCCAATGTGGCTTTACGCCGCAATATCAAGAACTCGAGCAATTGCATCAGCAGTACAAAGACCAAGGTTTGGTGATTTTAGCCTTCCCCTGTAACCAGTTTGGTGCGCAAGAACCAGGCGATAACGCCCAAATTCAACAGTTTTGCCAAATCAACTATGGCGTGAGTTTTCCTGTCATGGCTAAAATTCAAGTCAATGGCCCAGATGCAGATCCATTGTTTGAATTTTTAAAAGACCAAGCACGTGGCCTGCTGAAAACCCGCGCCATTAAATGGAACTTTACCAAGTTTTTGGTTAATAAAGACGGCGTGGTGGTGAAACGTTACGCACCGCGGACTAAACCGATGCAATTGGTGGAAGCCATTGAGGCTGAATTAGCCTTGCTTCCCAAAGCGCAGTCCCATCACGCGGCATAAACAGACATGGAGCTTTGCTTTGGATATATGTGTTTTTAGTTCGCAACCCTACGATGAAACCTATTTACGCCAGGCAGCTCCGCATCTTAACTGGCGGTTTATCCAACAACCGCTGGATCTGGTTTCGGTGCAAAATGCTGTGGGTGCCAAAGCCATTTGCGTGTTCGTTAATGACAAGCTCAATGCGCAATTAATTGATGTGCTTGCCGATATGGGCATTCGTCAGGTGCTGCTGCGCTGTGCCGGCTTTAATAATGTCGATGTGGCGTATGCCAAATCACGCGGCATTGCAGTGGCCCGCGTGCCCGCCTATTCGCCCGAAGCCGTGGCCGAACACTGTGTTGCGATGATGTTGTGCCTAAACCGTAAGCTACACAAAGCCTATAACCGCGTTCGAGACGACAATTTCAGCTTGATGGGCTTATTGGGTTTTAATTTGCACGGCAAAACCGTGGGCATCATCGGCACTGGCCGGATTGGTCTTGCCACCGCTCGTATTCTTCATGGCTTTGGCATGCAGGTGTTGTGTTATGACATTCAACCGACTCCTGAGCAACTGCCTGCGAACGCCCGTTACGTTTCGCTAGAACAGCTGTACTCGCAGTCCGATATCGTCAGTTTACATTGCCCGCTAACACCACAAACGCATCATTTGGTAAACGCTGACACCCTGCGTTTAATGAAAGACGGTGTGATGCTCATCAACACCAGCCGAGGCGGCTTGATAGACACCCAAGCCGTGATTGAGGCATTGAAATCTAAACGAATTGGCTTACTAGGCTTAGACGTGTATGAGCAGGAAGCCGATTTATTTTTTAAAGACTTATCCGACCAAGTGATTGGCGATGAAGTGTTCCAACGGTTATTGACCTTCCCCAATGTGTTGATCACTGGCCATCAAGCGTTTTTTACCGACGAAGCAATGACCCAGATTGCCCAAACCACCGTTGGCAATTACATGGCGCTGCGAGATGGTCTGCCCTGTTCCAACCTGCTGTAATGGTCTGCCTAGGCTGATACGGCTATAAAAAAGCAGAACCGCCGTTGGGCGGTTCTGCTTTTTCAAACCTCGGGTGTTATTTTCCTTGGCTAGCCAGGCTTGGCGCAAGTAAGGTGCGATGAAAAAACTCGGTGATGGTTTGATGCAGATGGGTTTGAACCGGCTGACCAAACATCGCATGTTTAGAGCCTGGATACGTCATCATCTCAAACGGCTTCCCTTTGCTTTGCAACAGCGAGAACAACTTGGTGCTGTGAGTAAACAACACGTTATCGTCTGCCATGCCGTGATAAATCAATAACTTGCCTTTTAAACCATCAATGTATGGAAAAACAGCGCTGTCGCGATAGCCATCGGCATTGTGTGCTGGGTGGCCCAAATAACGCTCCGTGTAGTGCGTATCGTACAACGCCCAATCCGTTACTGGGGCACCCGACACACCGGCGGCAAAATAATCACCCGCTTTAAACATCGCCATTATCGCCATATAACCACCATAACTGTGGCCATAAATACCGATATGGTTGGCATCGACATACGGCAAGCTGCGCAGGTAATCGACGCCCACTTTCTGGTCATTGATCTCTGCCACCGCTAGTTTTTTGTAGATGGCATCTTCAAATTTTTTGCCACGGTTTTCAGAACCGCGGTTATCCAATTGGAAGACGATGTAGCCCTGCTGCACTAAATATTGGAAATACAGATCTTTACCACTCCAGCTGTTGGTCACGCGTTGGGCACCCGGGCCGCCATAAACACCGACCACCACAGGATATTTGTGGCCTTTTTTCAATTGTTTTGGTTCAAAGATCCGATACTGTAACTCTTGTCCATCTTCGGCTTTTAAGGTGCCAAAGCGTGGTTTAACTAAATCACTCGCATAAGGAGTCAATGGATGAGTGGCTATCAGTTCATTCGCTTCCAGCACCGTTAATGTCGAGCCTTTGGCATCGCGCAGCGCCACTTTGGGTAGCTCTGTAACCCCAGACCAGCTGTCTAAAAAGCCACTGCCATCATCTGCCACCACGACGTTATGGCTGGCACCGGCCGAGGTTAAACGCGTGATATCGCCGCCCTTGATAGGTACAGTGTATAAATGACTTTCCAGTGGCGTGTCTTTACGGCCGGTAAAATACAACAGGCCATTTTTCTCATTGACCGCTTCTAATTCATTGACGATCCAATTGCCTCGCGTCAGCTGTTGTGGCGAGCTACCTTTTAAGGAATACAAATACAAATGGTTAAATCCGTCACGCTCAGACGCCCAAACAAAGTGCTGTTTATCGTCTAAAAATTTCAAAGAGTCATGCAGATTAACCCAGGTGTTGCTGGTTTCAGTTAGCAACACACGTTGTTGTTGCGTGTTTAATTCAACGGCGCGTAATTCCAGTTTTTGCTGATCGCGTTGTTGCCATTGATAAGTCACTACGTTTGGATCTTTAGTCCATTGCACGCGTGGTAAGTAGATATCGGTCGCGGCCCCCGTATCAAGCCACTGCGTTTTCGCCGAGCTAAGTGCAATCACACCAAGGCGTATGGTCACATTGGTCGCGCCTGCGTAGGGGTAACGTTGGTTAAACAACTTGATATCGTCTGCGTAAATTTCATTACGCACCGCCATCGGCACGTTCGATTCATCAAACTGGGTATAGGCAATTTTGCTATCGTCCGGCGACCACCAGTAGCCCGTCATCCGATGCATTTCTTCTTGCGCCACAAATTCCGCCATGGCGTTTTTGATATCAGCCTTGCCATCAAAGGTCAGCTGCTGTTCTTTGTTGGTGCTTAAATCGATGACATAAAGATTTTGTTCACGGACAAAAGATACGAACCGGCCCTTAGGCGAAATTTGTGCATCCGTTTCAAACTCGGCGGTATTGGTGAGTTTGCGCGGTTTGCCGTTGGCTAATTCGACGTAATACAAATCGCCATTTAAAGGAAACAGCAGCGCTTTGCCATCTTTGGACCATTGGTAACTGACAATACCCGTTGCAAATAACCGCAGCCGCTCACGGCGCGCCTTTTCTTCATCAGACAAGGTTTCTTGGCCTTTGACCAACGAATCAGAATCCACCAGCAGGCTGTGTTGTTTCGCTTTGATGTCGTATTGCCATAAATCTAACCGACTGGCATCGCTGGCCTTGCCTTTAAGGTAGGTAATACGTTGACCATCTGGCGAATACGCTAGCGATTTAGGGGCGGTGCCAGAGAGTGCGGGTTCAGCAAAAAGCCGCTGCAACTCAAGCGGTTGAGCCGCGACATGGCTTGCGACAACGCCAAGCACTGAGACCGCAAGAAGGGTTTTGTTCATAACTGTCCTGTTGGTGTTAAATGGATACCCGAGGTGGGTTTATCTAACGTGAAGCCTTCGCAATTTTCAACTCCAGCACGACAGGTAACGACTATTTAGGATTAATAACGGCACTTTAGGGATAGCGAAACAACTATTTTAGGAACGGATGAATTTATTTCATTGCAAACAAATTGAGACAGTTTGTCAAAAATTCAGGCTGGACAAATGCTAATTTTTGCAATAAGTTAGAGATGCGCTTGTATTACAAAACCTAAAAGCGCTTATAAAAAAACATCCAGGATATTTGAAGGCATACCAATGAAAAGCAAAAATCATGTTCAGCCACTGGCAGCCTGCATCAAAGCAGCTCTGACCGGTACCGCTGTATTTGCGCTCACCTCCACCATGGCATTCGCCCAACAAGCAGATGCCGCAAAAGATAAAAAAGCTGAAGACAACAAAGATGTTGAACAGATGGTTGTCGTCGGTACACGCGGCGCGCCTCGTTCTGTCGGTGATTCCGCAGTTCCTGTGGATGTGATCTCTGTTGATGAATTTACCAAGAACGGTTCATCAGACATGATGACACTGATGAGTGCTGTGGTCCCGTCGTTTAACGTCGGTACGCAACCGATCAACGACGCATCCACCTTAGTTCGCCCAGCCAACTTACGTGGCTTACCACCAGATTCAACACTAGTCCTTGTCAACGGCAAACGCCGTCATCGCTCTGCCGTTATCACCTTCTTAGGTGGCGGTTTATCGGATGGCTCGCAAGGCCCAGATATTTCTGTTATTCCATCGATTGCGATTAAATCAGTGGAAGTGCTGCGCGACGGCGCCGCTGCACAATATGGCTCAGACGCCATCGCAGGCGTGATCAACTTCCGCTTAAAAGACAACAACGAAGGTGGTTCCATCGAAGTTAAGCATGGTCAACATTACGAAGGTGATGGCGACTTGAACCAAGTGGCAATGAACATTGGTTTTCCTTTTACCAACGAAGGTTTTGCTAACTTCTCTGCTGAATTTAAACAATCCGACCCAACCAGCCGCAGCGTGCAACGTGGTGATGCTGCTGGCCTGAAAAAAATCGGCTACCCAATTCCGGATATCGCTCAAGTCTGGGGCTCGCCTGAATTTAAACGCGACTTCAAACTGTTTGGTAATATCGCCGTGGATGTTGCCAAAGACAAAGAATTCTACATGTTCGGTAACTTAGCTGAGCGTGATGTCGAAGGTGGTTTCTACTTCCGTAACCCATCAACGCGTGGTGGTGTGTATTCAAACGACGGTGGCGCCAGTTTATTAATTGGTAATACCGACCCAACCAAAGGCGCCTGCCCTACAGTCGCTTTAGGTTCACGTACTTATGCACAAGTCAGTGCCGACGTTAAAGCATTGCCATCTCAGTGCTTCACCTATTTGTCAATGCTGCCAGGCGGCTTTACACCGAAGTTCGGTGGTGTCGTCACTGACGCAGCCTTAACAGGTGGTGTGCGTGGCCTGTTGGAAAACGGCTGGAACTTTGACTGGAGTTCAAGCTACGGTCGCAGTGAAGTTGATTTCTACATCAACAACACCATCAACGCATCGATTGGTAAAGACACGCCTCGTTCATTTAGCCCTGGTAAATACATTCAACAAGAACAGGCAATGAACTATGAAATGAACAAGATGATTGATGTGTCATTCCTACCTTACCCACTTGCTGTTGCAGGTGGCTTGGAATACCGCATTGATACCTTCGAAATTGTTGCAGGTGACAAATATTCGTTTGAAGTCGGCCCACTGGCGTCACAAGGCTTTGGTATCGGCTCGAATGGTTTCCCAGGCTTTAAACCAGAAGATGCTGGCACCTTCACCCGTTACAACTACGCTGGATATACCGAATTTGGTGCTGAGTTCAGTGACAAATGGCGTGGCGACTTAGCTGTTCGTTATGAGAACTACGAAGACTTCGGTAATACCTTCAATTACAAACTCACCAGCCGCTATCAAATCACTGATGAATTAGCGTTCCGTGCCGCCCACAACACTGGTTTCCGTGCTCCAACAGTCGGCCAGTCTATGGTTCGCAACGTGACGACTTCGTTTGCAGCTGGGCTAGGTTTAGTGGACAACGCAACATTACCACCAACCCACCCTATTTCAGTGCTCAAAGGTGGTAAGCAGTTAACACCAGAAGAATCGAAAAGCTTCTCGTTCGGTGGTGTTTATGAGTATGACGATCTGTACGTGACATTAGACTTCTTTAATATCAAAGTCACTGACCGTATCAGTCAATCATCGTCACAAGAGTTAACTGCGGATGACGTAAAAGCGCTGCTGGCGATGGGCATCAAAGATGCGTCTAGCTACACAGGCGTCAAGTACTTCACCAACGACTTCGATACCACGACCAAAGGCGTCGACTTCGTTGCGAACTACAGCCAAGACGTGTTTGGTGGCCGTAACACCTACGCGTTAGCCGCAAACTGGACTGGTACAACAGTTGACCATCACTCTACAAATATCAACGATGCCAAAGTGAAGCAGCTGGAAGAAGGTTTACCGCACCTGCGCGGTTCATTCACGGTCAGCCATAACCATGGTGATTGGGGTGGCTACGTTCGTCTGAACTACTTCGGCAAATACTTTGAAGACCATGCGGATTCAGGCTCACTCGATCCAAACGAAGGTTTACCACTATGGTTACCTGCTGAGTCTACTGTGGATGCAGAAGTGAACTATAACATTAACGAAATGTTTAATGTGGCGGTGGGTGCCAGCAACCTGTTTGACGAGTATCCAGATGAAAACAAATATGCTGAAGTGTTAGGTGCGCAGTACCCAACAACAGCGGTGATGGGCTTCAACGGCGGTTTCTACTACGCTCGTTTAACCTATACCTTCTAATTTCAGCCATTTAGTAAAAAAAGCCACCCTTTGGTGGCTTTTTTTATGTTGCGAACCACGACTGACCATGGCAAGGTGTACTTTTAGAGTTTTTACGTAATTCTATGCTTGAACAACAGCTAACCCCTTGGCAATTCACCACCACCACAGGAATTCGGTTAGGCGGTTATCGCTCTATTCCTTCTGGCAAACCATTGCTGCATTTTATTCATGGCAATGGCTTTTGCAGCATGATGTACGCCCCTCTTTGGCGTTTGTTGTTACCTTATGTCGATGTATTTTTATCCGATGTCCAAGGCCATGGTCAGTCAGACCATGGAGGTCAGTTTATTGGCTGGGACGAAAGTGCTATAGCGGCAGCAGAGGCTTTTCAGCACTTTGCCGCCGAATATGCAGATGTGACCAAAATCGGTTGCGGCCATAGTTTTGGCGGTGTCGTTACAGCGTTATGGGCGGCTTCAGAGTCACCCTTTCAACAGCTGCTGTTGTTAGATCCGGTGATTTTCACCCCATGGATGCATCGCAGCGCCAAGGTGCTGCAGTTGTTTGGGCTTTATAAGAAAAACCCGTTGGTCAAACAAGCACATCGCCGCCGCCACCACTGGCCTTCACGAGAAGCGGCGTGGGACTATTTTTATCAACGAGGTATCTTCAAGGGTTGGCATGACGACGCATTATCCGCCTATTTAGACCATGCGTTAGAGACTAAATCGGATGGTTTAGCCTTACGCTGCCATCCTAGTCGTGAAGCTGAAATTTTTGGTTCTGTCCCTCGACGCTTATGGCGGCATTTGCAGCAGAACTCGTTACCCACGCAAGTACTTGTTGGGCAAGACACCTACCCCTTTGTGCATCGTTCGCTTGCACTGTGGCAGCAGCATCGGAATGTATCAGTACAGCAAATGCCTGGTGATCATTGCTTTATGCAGCAACATCCTGCGCAAACCGCCGACTACATGCTACAACGTTTACGCGCAACAAAAGTTCTGTAAAGCAACGCAGCTTTGATTATAATGGCGACAATTTTTGCTCGGAATCCTGTTATGAAACGTCTCGTTGTTGCTTTACCTATCGCGTTGTTGTCTGCCTGTACTTCTATCCCTGCGCCTGTGGTTGTGCCTGCCAAAGTACAACCGGTGGAAGAAGCGAAACCTGAACTTGTAGCGAACGAAGTTTTAAATTCTGACACTACCGAGGCGATCGCAACCGATTTTGGGTTAATTTTTATCGACCGTGACATGACGTTTACTGGCACTCTGCCTTGTAAAAAATGTGCCGGCATTACCTATCAATTAAATGTCTATGCCGATGGTCGCTTTGAGGCCCGTCGTGAATATATCGACAAAAATATGGTGGAGTTGTTAAGTGGTACGTGGCAGTTGGATGACCGCACCCTGCATTTCACCGCCAAACAAGGCAAGGTACCGTCCTTCCATTTTGGCAGCAGTAATGTGTTAATTTTGCAAGATGCCGCAGGCAAACCCATAGTCACCAAGGAAAATGTCTCGTTGACGCGTCAGCAAAATTTCATCAAGCTCGATACCCGCATGCCATTGCTTGGGGTTTATAGCTTAAAGAATAACGAAGCCAGTTTTACGGATTGTGTTACCGGTGAAAACTCAGTCATTGCCATGACACAACATCATCTGCCGATGATGCGCAGTTATCAGGCCGATCCGAAAATGGCTGGCAAACCTGTGGTCGCCACATTGACCGCCCGTAAAAGCGAAGAATCTGCCAACGCGTTATTTGTTGATCGTTTTGAGCAGTTCTGGCCAGGCGCCACTTGTCCTGACAAAGCCGCAACCGCCAAGGTCCAAAACGTGGTGTGGCGATTAACCTCGGTATCTCATATTGGTGTGCCACAAAAATTGAATATTCGGTTGATGTTTGATGACAACAAGCGGGTGTTTGGTTTTGCTGGTTGTAATAACTTTAACGCCAGTTACGAACAAAAAGACAATCGTTTGACGGTAGCGCCGGTGATGATGACGCGTAAATCGTGTCAAGATGGTAATTTTTACGAGCAGCAGTTCACCAAGCAATTGCAACTGGCTGATCGTATTGAAGTAAATCAGCAAAAGCTGCAGTTATTTAAAGATAACAAAGTAATTATGGAGTTGGTGCCGGCGACAAATTAACGCCTGCCAACGGTAAAAAAAGAGCTCTCGGGCTCTTTTTTTATGCCTGTAATAACAGTGAACAACTCGCGACAGAGTTTCATGAACATCAACCACACCGATCGATAAACTAAAGTCTCTGCGGCTTAGTTTCACCAGCCATGTTCGAGTGACTTCGTGCTGAAACACGTGTCCACTCCATTTGCTCTGCTGATTGTTATTATAAAAAAGCCATAAAAAAAGGCAGCCTAGGCTGCCTTCTTACTGCTACTTAAAATTAAGCAGACAGAGCTTCTTTCGCTTTAGCAACTAAGGCAGCAAAAGCGCCTTTGTCGAATACTGCGATATCCGCCAGGATTTTACGGTCGATTTCAACAGATGCCCGTTTCAGGCCATCGATGAAACGGCTGTAAGACAAACCGTTTTGACGTGAAGCAGCGTTGATACGCGCGATCCACAGTTGACGGAATTGACGTTTACGTTGACGACGGTCACGGTAAGCGTATTGGCCGGCTTTGATTACTGCTTGGAACGCTACACGATAAACACGGCTACGGGCACCGTAGTAACCTTTAGCCTGTTTTAATACCTTCTTGTGACGCGCGCGGGCGGTCACACCACGTTTTACTCTTGGCATGTCAGTCTCCTAAAAAATTATGCGTATGGCAGACAACGAACTACTGAAGCGACGTCAACTTTGGCAACCAAAGTTTTCGGGCCCAGATGGCGCTTACGCTTAGAAGACTTCTTCGTCAGAATGTGGCGAAGATGTGATTGCTTACGTTTAAAACCACCAGAAGCGGTTTTCTTAAAGCGCTTTGCAGCGCCTTTGTTGTTTTTCATCTTAGGCATAGTGCACTCACTCGCATTGTTTATTGACAACAAAATAATAAGGCGGAAAACCGCACCGCCACTGCGTCGCCGCAGCGGAGTACGGAATCACTTGGATGCACTTATTATTTCTTACTTGGGGCCAGCATCATGATCATCTGACGACCTTCAACCTTATTTGGGAAGGACTCACAGACAGCGATGTCTGCAAGGTCTTCTTTAATACGGTTCAGGACTTCAATACCGATGTCCAAATGCGCCATTTCACGACCGCGGTAGCGTAACGTTACTTTGGCTTTGTCACCCTCTTCTATGAAGCGACGCAGGTTGCGTAGTTTGACCTGGTAATCGCCTTCATCAGTTCCAGGACGGAATTTAATTTCCTTAATCTGGATCTGCTTTTGCTTTTTCTTCTGCTCTTTAGCAGCTTTTCCTTTCTCGAACAGGAACTTACCATAATCCATCAGTTTACAAACCGGTGGTTCGGCAGTTGGGCTGATTTCCACTAGGTCTACACCTGCTTCCTCGGCCAGTCGTAACGCTTCGTTCGAACTGACAACACCCAATTGTTCACCTTCCACACCGATCAAACGCACTTCGCGAATGTTGATTTCTTCGTTAATACGGTTTGGTCTGTTACTTGGTAACGGTTTCTTTCCGACTTTAATGGTTCGTTCCTCCAGAGATTGAATACTTATACTCGGTTTTTAATTTCTTCGGTCAGTTTGGTGACAAAGTCAGCCACTGCCATTTTACCGAGATCCTCGCCCTTCCGTGTCCGCAGCGCTAAATCGCCAGCTTCAACTTCTTTGTCACCGACTACAACTAAGTACGGCACGCGGGCAAGCGTGTGCTCGCGGATTTTAAAGCCTATTTTCTCATTTCTCAAGTCGGCTTTTGCACGAATCCCCTGAGATTTGAAAGTTTTTACTAATTCCTGGGCATATTCGGCCTGATTATCGGTAATATTCATCACCACAACCTGGGTTGGCGCGAGCCATGCTGGGAAGAAGCCGGCATATTCTTCGATCAAAATACCGATGAAACGCTCGATCGATCCCAAAATAGCGCGGTGGATCATCACCGGAATTTGGCGGTCGTTGCCTTCAGCGACATAGCTAGCACCTAAACGACCTGGCAAGGCGAAATCAAGCTGCACTGTACCACATTGCCAAGCACGGCCTAAACAGTCATGCAAGGTGAATTCGATTTTCGGACCGTAGAACGCACCTTCGCCCGGTTGTAAGTCAAACGCGATGCCGTTGGATTCCAGCGCAAAGGCCAATGCTTGTTCAGCTTTGTGCCACATTTCATCCGAACCGATACGTTTTTCAGGACGCGTCGACAGTTTCACCTGCACATCTTTAAAACCGAACGTGCTGTAAACGTCAAACACCATCTTGATACAGTTTGATACTTCCGACTGAATTTGTTCTTCAGTACAGAAGATGTGCGCATCGTCTTGAGTAAAGCCACGCACGCGCATCAAGCCGTGTAAGCCACCCGATGGCTCATTGCGATGGCAGCAACCAAATTCGGCCATCCGCAGCGGTAAATCACGGTAGGACTTTAAACCTTGGTTAAAGATCTGCACGTGACCTGGGCAGTTCATTGGTTTGATGGCGTAGTCGCGGTTCTCGGAACTGGTGACAAACATGTTTTCGGCATATTTTTCCCAGTGACCGGATTTTTCCCACAGCACTTTGTCCATCATAAATGGACCTTTGACTTCTTCGTACTCGTACTCGACCAGCTTCTCACGGACGAAAGTTTCTAACTCGCGGAAAATAGTCCAGCCGTCGTTATGCCAAAACACCATGCCTGGTGCTTCTTCTTGCCAGTGGAACAAGCCCAAGGCTTTACCGATTTTACGGTGATCGCGTTTTTCCGCTTCTTCTAACTGCAGTAAATAAGCCGCCAGCTGCTTTTTATCGGCCCAAGCTGTGCCGTAAATGCGTTGCAGCATTTTATTTTTGGCATCGCCACGCCAGTAGGCACCGGCGACTTTCATAATTTTGAAGTGTTGGCAGAAACGCATGTTTGGCACGTGCGGGCCGCGGCACATGTCGATGTATTCTTCGTGATGATACAAGCCCGGCTTGTCATCGCGCGCGACGTTGTCGGTCAGAATTTCCATCTTGTAGCTTTCGCCACGGCTTTGGAAGGTATCAAAGGCTTCTTGCCAGCTGACTTTTTTCTTGATGACGTCGTATTCTTTTTTCGCCAATTCCAGCATGCGCGCTTCCAGCGTCGCTAAATCGTCGCTGCTGATCGGGCGGTCTAAATCCACGTCGTAATAAAAACCGTTGTCAATCACCGGACCGATGGCCATTTTTACATTTGGCCACAATTGCTTGATGGCATGACCGAGCAAGTGCGCACAGGAGTGGCGCAGAATTTCTAGACCTTCTTGGTCTTTGGCGGTGATGATGCTTAAGGTCGCGTCTTGTTCAATCAGTTCACAGGCGTCGACTAACTGGCCGTTCACTTTGCCAGCGATGGTCGCTTTGGCAAGTCCAGGTCCGATATTTTTGGCGACATCCAGCACAGAGACAGCTGAATCAAAGGCGCGCTGACTTCCGTCAGGCAACGTAATGACAGGCATAACAGATTCCTTACAGTGGTGACCCCCACAATGGGTCACGTGTTTGTGGTCATAATGTCGGGCGCTGACTCCTTGCGGTCCAGTTGATGACCCCCACCAGTTGGTCATTTGGTACACAGCGTGGAGTTGACGAGATTCCAACACAACGAAAATTTGCTCAAAAGCGCGCAGAGCTTAGCACAGCGAGCAATTGACCAGCAAGGCTGTGGTCATATCGCCCCCGTTGAGCCTGCAGTTTGGTTTACGCCTGCACTTGCTCAATGCATAGCAACTTAATCTATATCAAGGCTGTTACCGGCAATTGCTCATACAGTGCTCCATACTGACAACAGAACAACACCTTGCGGAGCATCGTCATGTGGCAAGCCATCGCCGAACACATCAGCGCAGAATTACAACAACAGTTTCATATCGAGCAAAAACACGCCTTTGCTACGCATTCCGGCAACTTGTTATTTCACATCCAAGGCCATTTGAACGCCGAGCAGTCAGCCCAACATTTTTTTGTGAAGTTAAATCACCGGGAAGTGCTGGATAGTTTTGAAACTGAAGCGCTCACTCTGCAGCGGCTAGAGGCCAAGCATTGCGTGCGCACGCCAGGGGTGATTTGTGCCGGTCAGACCTTGGACAAAGCCTTTTTGGTGCTCGAATATTTGCCACTCGCCACTGACCATCCGTTTGGCTGGCAAGCGCTCGGTCATCAGTTAGCATTTTTGCACCAAGCCGACGACCAAGCGCAATATGGCTTTGATTGGGATAATTACTTAACCGCCACCTTGCAACCGAATCAATGGCAAAGCAATTGGTCGAGTTTTTTCTCTGAACAACGCATCGGTTGGTTATTGCAAATGTTGCATGAACAACAACAACGGTTTGGCGATATCGATAAGATTGTCGAGCGAGTGCGACAACGTTTGCACCACCATCAACCGACGCCCGCCCTACTTCACGGCGAGTTTTGGCGCGGCAATGTCGGATTTTTAGCGGAAACCCCGGTGCTACTCAATCCTGCAAGTTATTATGGTGATCGGGAAGTCGATTTAGCGCTTGCAGGCTTATTTGACCCACTGCCAAATAGTTTTTTATCGGCCTATCAAAGTGTTAACCCGTTACCTGAGGGTTTTAACCAGCGCAAAGATCTGTACAATCTGTATCATTTACTCCACTACGCCTATATGCGCGGTGGTCGTTACAGTTGGCAGTGCCAAGAACTGATTGACCAACTGCTCAGTTAACCCCATGAGGATGTTATGGTAAACGCAGTCATTTTTGACATGGATGGCTTATTGCTTGATTCAGAAGATTTTTGGCAACACTCTGAATTTACACAGTTTTCAGCCTTAGGCGTGCCCCTAACATTGGCGGATACAAAAAAAACAGTCGGCTGGCGCTGCGACTATGTGGTGCGCTACTGGTATGAACAAGCACCTTGGCAAGGCCCAACCCAAGGCGAAGTGGCTGACGCTATTATCGATGGCGTGATAGCGCAGATTAAAAGCAAAGGCCGCTTGTTACCTGGGGCACAACACGCCATTGAACTTTGTAAACAACTAGGCTTGCCTGTGGCCCTCGCCACGTCATCAAATCATCGCATGATGCGCGAAACCTTACGCCATTTTGGCTTGTTATCCTTGTTTGACGCGACTTGCTCGGCTGAGTTTTTGCCCTACGCCAAACCTCATCCTCAGGTGTATTTAAATGCGGCAGAGGCATTAGGCATTGCCCCGACCAATTGCCTTGCACTTGAAGATAGCGTGACTGGGGTGATTGCCGCCAAAGCCGCGCGGATGAAACGTATTGCGGTACCGGAGCACGCCAATTTCAACGATCCACGGTATGCCATTGCAGATTATAAGTTGGCATCGTTAACCGAGTTGCTGCCCAGTCATCTAAGCTAAGTCATGACTTCAATGCACAACTCCCCAACGACACAACTTCGCTTGAAAAAACCTGCTGCAGCCAAGGTAAAGGCTCGGTATTGCTAAGTCACTGATTTGGCGACACCGACGCTAGGTATCGCCTGACGTGCTGTCCAGCTTGTTGTACATTTAGCCAATTGCTGAAGCTAGCATTCTGCCACTCCTGCTGCACAGTCCTCCCTGCACTGGCAAGCGTCCTCTTGGTATCCCACACTGACATCCATACACAGCGAGAGCTTACACTGATCTTTTTGCAGCGAGCTGGAGGCGATGATGGATTTAATTCATAAAACTATCCTGTGTCCCTTTTGCGGACACCCCACGCATATCACTTTAGATGTCAGTGGCGATGATCAAGATGATGTCGAAGACTGCAGCAACTGCTGCAACCCTATTCACATCACCACGCATAAAGATGACTTGCACCGCACGGTACAAGTGATGGTGGACGCGGACGACGAGCAGTATTATTAAAAAGTGGGCATGTAACGAGTGGAGATGGCACTTAGGTTGAGCGCTGTGGCTTGTAGGTCGCGCATCCATTTATCGCATGCATCTGTCGCAACCGCCACCTTGTGTAAACCACAGCATGGCGACGGCGCGACAGCGTATGCGTATAAAGCGATGTTGAAAAGACGACTCGCCAGCGAACAGGCCACTGGCGATGCTAAACGCCGTGTGAATTAATCTAAACCGATTTGGATCGACGCCAACTCTTTTTGCAGTTCGTCGCGCACTTGCTGGCGAATTTGTTCTGTTAATTGACTTTGAAACAAATCCTGCAATTGGCGGGCTTGTTGGTCCACCTCTAAGTTCACCAAGTCACCGACGTTGGCCTGACCAAAACAGGTTAATGCCAAGGTTTCAGGGATCAGATGTAAGAAGAAGCTATCCTCAGTCACGTCACCGACGGTCAAACTGGCGCCATTGACCGCAATAAACCCCTTGGGCCAAACATAACGCCGCAACTCGTCGGAAATAGCAACTTCAATCGCCCAATTATCACCGCTATGGGCAATATCACGGATGACGCCAGTACCATGCACATGACCAGACACCAAATGGCCACCAATTTCATCACCGAACTTCAACGAGCGCTCAAAATTCACCGCGTCGCCGACGGTTAACAACCCCAGATTGGTCTTACGTAAGGTCTCGTCAATGACGTCAAATTCAACCCAACCCTCGGAGATCTCAAAGTCCGTCGCGGTTAAACAAGTCCCATGAATTGCAATACTGGCGCCGCGTTGCAGCTGCGCTAACGCTCCGGTTGGAAACTGCAGGCGAAAGCGGCGAAACACAAAGTTGCCTTGAACTTGTTGGTCAAACACGCTGGATACCTGCGCTTTGCCTTGAACTATACCTGTAAACATGGGGGCTCCGTGATTGTGTAAGCCGTGGGCGATACCCTAGATATGTGGCTAAATGGAGGGCAATTCAAGCGGCTCTTCACGAAAACCTGCCAATCATCACACTGCCCTAGCCGTAACGGCTGGCACCATCACAACCATGGCCACAGACTGTGCTATGATTGCGGTTTTTCCGCGGTGTTCCCCCGCAATGATGCAGTGAGTGGCATGTTACCTTTTTCCAAATTCGAAGCTAAAACCATCCTAAAACTATCCGGCCCCATTGTCGTGGCGCAGCTAACGCAAACCATGATGTATGTCATTGACACTTTAATGGCGGGGTCAGTCAGCGTCACCGATATGGCGGCGGTCGCGGTTGGTTCGGCCATGTGGTTGCCGATTATTTTGACGTTTCAGGGCTTATTGATTGCGTTAACACCGCTGATCGCCCAGCAAATTGGCGCCAAACAACCGCAACAAGTGATGCCACTGCTGTATCAAGGCGGTCTGCTGGCGTTGTTGTTAAGTACGCTGATTTTTGTCGGTATGCAGTTTATTCAGGTGCCACTGAGTTACATGGATATGGACCCACTGCTGAAACAAAAAGCCGGCGAGTATTTGTTTTACATTAGTTTTAGCGCCTTCCCCGCGGCCGCTTATATGCTGCTGCGCAACTTGTTTGAAGGCCTTGGCGATACCAAAGCGGCCATGTGGATTGGCTTTATTGGCATTTTGGTCAATATCCCGGCCAACTATGTGTTTATCCACGGCTTGTTTGGCTTGCCTAAATTAGGCGGCCCTGGCTGTGGCCTCGCCACTACGCTGGTGTTTGTGGCGATGGCGCTGGCGATGGCGCTGTATGCAACCTTTGGCAAGGTGGCCGCACCGGTGCGGCGGCCCTTGGCTAGTTTTGCGGTCAACGGCGGGCAGATTTGGCAAATTTTGGCGCTGGGCACCCCGATCGCTTTTGCGTTTTTCTTTGAAGTCACCTTGTTTACCTGTATTCCGCTGATGATTGCCCACTTGGGCCCGACCGTGGTCGCAGCGCATCAAATCGCCATTAACTTTTGTTCGATGGTGTTTATGTTGCCGCTCAGTGTTGGGCTGGCCACGACTATTCGCGTCGGGCATTTGGTCGGTGCCAAAGATACCCAGGAGATGAAAAAAGCCATCGGTAGCGCGATTTGGTTGGGGCTGGGGTTAGCGGTGTTTATTGCCAGCTTAACCTTTGTCTGTCGCGACTTAGTGGCCTCGCTTTACACCAAAGATGCCGACGTATTGGCGCTGGCTGCCAGTATTTTGGTGCTGGCCTGTTTTTATCAATTTTCCGATGCGGTGCAAGTGATATGCTCCTGCACGCTGCGCGGGCTGAAATATACCAAACCGATTTTCTACATCACCTTGGTGGCCTATTGGCCGATCGGCTTTGGCCTTGGATGCGTATTAGGATTAACGGATTGGCTAGGCCCGAAGATGGGTGTGCAAGGCTTTTGGATTGGCATTATTGTCGGCTTAACGGTTGCGGCAGTGCTGCTTGGCGCCTTGGTCAGGCATAAACTGACGCAAATTGCACAAGGCCGCTGGTACCCATCGGACGCCGAGTCCTTTGGCCACTAAGTCCGCATGGGCAGCGAATGTATGGAATTTCAGTGCTTTTCCACGCGTTTACCGCGTATGCCCCTGATGCTCTGAAACGCTAAGCTCGCTGGAAATCACTCTTTTGTGCCGCCCAGATCGCGTATCACTGAATTGGACAGGTAAGGCTTTGTTTATGAGTACACACCGCAACTGGCTGCAGCCATGCCTTAGAACTTTACAAGGGCTTGTTCTATTCGTTGGCGTTAGTGCCTGCACCGAAGCACCCCAAGCGCAGTGGCAGGACTATCGCGAGCGATTAGCCAGGGTGTTGGGAGTAGACCTGGCCGGCCCCGTCGCGAGGTTGGCGCCCGCGGCCTTGCCTTCAGTCAAAACATCTGCTGAATTTGCCGAACAAACCATTACCTTGGTCGAACTCGCCCGCTTACATCCTTGCGGCTTGGATAGCCTGATCAGTGAACGTAATTCCAGTTTAGGCAAAGTAATGACGGCCGCGGTTGCGCTGGATTATGAATTAAAGCTGTTGGATTTATTACCGGGCTGTATCGCCTTGCCCGAGTTACCGACCGAATTTAAGCAACGCCTGCAGGCTATTCGCGCAGAAAAGCTGCAACAACTGCCTGCGCGTTTTCAGGCGATGTTAACCACCGATCAGACACTTCGCGCGCAACTGCAAGGTAGCAAACGAGGGATTGACGATATGTCCGGGCAAAGTTCAACGCGCCAAGCGCTGCAGAACTTGCATAGCACGGCCGTGTTGCTTAAAACCTTTAGCCAAAGCCAAGATATGACACAGCGCCCACCTGCCGCGCTATTAACACAACCGTGGATGCAGGCGTTGTCAGATCTGCATCAAAGTCAACGGCTGGCCGATCTGCAGCACAGCGTGCGGCAAAGCTTGCTGGAGATCAGCAGCCTCAATGAGGCTCTCGCGGCCGTACCATTGACCTGCCCTCGCGGCCAGCGTGCAGTAATGGACCAAGTGCTGCAGCAAATTTTTATCGGCCGCGTGCAGCCGATGCTGGCACAAACCGACCAAAGCATCACCGAACTGACGCCTTTATTGCTGGCGCTTTATCACGGATCGCCGTGGCACGAAGTTATCAGCGCACGTTACCTCGAGCCTAAGCTGCAATTGCAGCAACAACTCAAACGCCACGTCAGCTGGTGGCAGAGTTATCAAGAGCGCTGCGCACCTTAAACGCTTCGCACCAAAGCCTTTGCCGCCGACATTCACCCGCAGCAACTTGGCCATGGTCTGTTGCAGCGGCCTTGCGTTAGCGCAACTTTAGCGCTGATGCATACAGCAATTCGGTGCATAATGGTTTAGAATTCCGCCCCTTTGCCGCGCCGTGTCCGCGCTTGACCAGCACTTTGACTATCACTTTGACCAAAAGGCTCTGTTATGTCCGACAAACATTACATTACTGCAGCGCAGCTGCTGGAAGATTCGTTTCGCTTAGCCGCTCAAGTCTACAATAGCGGCTTTCGGCCGCAATTTATTGTCGGGATTTGGCGTGGTGGCGCGCCGATTGGCATCGCGGTGCAAGAATATTTTGATTTTAAAAACGTCGACACCGACCATATTGCAGTTCGCACCTCGTCCTATTACGGCATTGGCACCGATAAACAAAGCAAAGAAATCAAAGTGCATGGCTTGCATTACATTATCGAAAACGCCAACGCCGACGATGGACTGTTGATTGTCGATGACGTGTTTGACTCAGGCCGCTCGATTTATGCACTGAAAGAAAAACTGGGTCAGCTGATGCGTTTAAACATGCCACGGGATATTCGCATCGCATGCCCCTACTACAAGCCGAAAAATACCGCCGTGCCTTTAACGCCGGATTATTACATCCACTCATCGGAAAGCTGGTTGGTATTCCCGCACGAAGTATCGGGCCTGACGCCTGATGAAATTGCCCAAGGCAAAAGTGATTTGGCCAATATCAAAGATTTGTTTATTTAACAAGACCAACACGATCTCATTGAAACAAAAGCCGTGTTTTGACACGGCTTTTGTTTGTTGAAACGCCAAATGTATAAAACGAGTCATGGCTGTATTGCGCCTAGAACTATTCGTTTGGGCATGATAAACCTAAATAACTGTTCCAATTAGTAGATCACTTGCAGACGGGAACTCAATGCGGTTT
>CAYTIQ010000010.1:0-75198 GCA_964437935.1 uncultured Rheinheimera sp. | reverse complement strand
CCGTCTTCACCTAAATTATTGTTTTATCTATACAACTTCTGGGGATACCTCAGGTTGTTTTCTCCTAATAAAAAAAGCGGTTTTATGTATAAGGAATTTAAAGAAGAATTGTTTGCTTTGATTCAAAGTATGTAACCTGACGGGTCCCCACAAAACATCTAAATATATAAACAACTTAGCGAATTCAAATTTTCCGAATTTGTATTTGTACCGCCTCTAGAATAGGTGTAAATCATGAATTTAAAAAGTGTAAAAAAAATAATATCAATGCATCCAAATTTTAAAATATGCAAGAAATCTAGGGAAGCCTATGCCATTTTAGATTCGACAGCTAAAGAAGAAATTCAAAGAGGATTTCTAATAAATAACTATCGACACGCGGTTAGCCTATCATTTTGGCTTACTCCAAAAATATGCCTCCCGTCCTCAGATATAATTGTTTTCAGTAATTACTATGCAGACATTAATGATCGAGAAATTTTTTTGGACAAGTCACTATCAACTGAAGATCAGATATCAGAAAAAATTGCAGATTCTGTAAATTACAACATGCCTATATTGCAGGAAATTAATAGCCTCGTATCACTTGAAAAATATATTTCATCTAATCAGAAAAAATGGCTTGTAAGTGATTTTTCAAAAATCCAATTCGGAATTCTCGATTTTTACAACAATCGGGATTTGTCGGCAATTAAAATGGTAAAATCCGTATATCCATTAATTAACCCTCTCCATCCTATCGCTAAAGAAATTGATAACTTTGTCTCTTTGGTGGAAAACGGCGACGAGGCAGAAATTGATAAGTATTTTGATAGCTTAAAAAAATTAACCGAAGAACGATTTATAGAACTATACAAGTAAAGGGCGGGCAACATAGTTGGACAGCCACTAACCACCTAAGCCATCCACTGTAATTTAATTATGGTTCATCACAAAATACCGCGGTCCCACAAGTTGGTTTTCGCGTTTGCCCAGAGAAGGGGCGGTTTTCATGCAGCAGTCGCCCAATGCATCATATATTCACTTTGCCGCTGTGACATTGCCCCGTTAGTTATGCCAGAGCAGTATGGCTGCTATAAACAATAAGCTAGCGGCCATGCAGCCACGTAATGGGATGTTGAACCAGTAGCGGCGCGCCAATAGCACGTAGCCAAGCAAAAACGTCAGGCTAAGTCCTTGCAAAAAGTACGAATTCATTAAGATTGCCGGTTCGACAAGCGCGAAATAACCAAGGTTCAAGCCGAAAAAAATAGCGCCAAGACTATGGCTGGCGTTAAAGCCTATCCAAGCGCGCCACATGCTGGTTTGACGGGTCAGTTGGGGCGATTCGCGCTGCAGATGGAGCAGTAGGCTCTGATCGCGGGGCTGGAACTTGTCACTGAAAAACGTAAGCACCCAATGGGCGACCCCGAGCAGGCAGACAATCGCAGCGCTGCACAACACACACATGATCGCGAGTTGTTGCATGTGGGCACCTCACCGAATAACCAATTGGGATTTCATTTTGCAGTGGCTTGGCATTATTTGCTGCGGCTTGGTAAATGAAACTCGGCTTCAACAACCACTTTTTGTCCTGCATATGCTGGTGAATACATGTTGCGTGTCAAGGTGTGCACGGCCTCTTGGGCTAACTCCGCATTGGCGTCATTCACGACACGTATATCGGTAGGTTTGCCATCGCTGTCGATGGTGAATGCCATTTCTACACGGCCTGAAAGATTTTTTTCAATGAAGTCATCAGGATATCGTGGTGTCATCAGGATGATAGGGGCTGGGCCACTTAAGGTTTTCATATCAGTCGATATCTCATCTTGCGTTGCGCTAACGGCACTCGATGCGCACATAAAGCCAGTGAAAGCGAGGGTTACAATCAAGCCACGATAGGTATTCATTCTTATCACCACGACCTTTGGACGTTGAGCGTTTGGTTACGCAGAAGGATGTATTCACAAGTATTCTTCAGTCTTGCTTTCCCCACATTAACATCCTTGCAACCAAAGAAGAAGCATGCCTCGTCATCGTAGCGGCTGTCGCCATTGGTCGGCGTTTTTTGCCGTTTAGCGGCGTTTTTGGCGGTTGGTCAGTTGCTCAAGCGTTGCGGCGGTGTGCGTCTTACAGTGTGTGTATTGCGAAGCCTGTGCTGACTAGCCCAGGCCGCCACACCCCAAGGAGAATCTTATGCACACATTTACTCGTTTTAGCACTCGTCAGTTGGTTTTGGCCTGCATCTTGGCACTGGGAAGCGCCAGCAGCGTGGCCGGTTCTGCGCATTTAATGCCGGTGTATGTCAGCGGCGTAACTGGCGATGCCGATGCCAATGAACAGGCGCTTGCCACTTTAACAGCGGAGCTGAAAAAGCAGCCTACCGATTTGGAGATCCAAGCCATGTTAGGTGCGGTGGAAACCAGTGGCGCCAAACACGCCATGATGCCGTGGAACAAAATGAAAGCCGCCGAACAAGGCTTGGCTCGCTTGGACAAAGCGCTGCGCCTGCTGCCAACCCCAGATCAACACAAACCGGATGCAGCGGTGATGGCCTTGACCATGCAAGTGCACACCATTGCGGGCTGCACCTTTATCCACTTGCCCGACATGTTCAAACGGTTTGACCAAGGTTATGGCTTGCTCAAAGGCCAGCTGCAAAACCCAGGGTTTGCATATGCGCCAGCGGCAGCGAAAAACGCGGTGTACAGCTGTGCAAGCCAAGCAGCGGAACGTGCAGGTGATGCGGCGCAAGCCAATCAATGGCGTCAGCAACTGACGCATGCCAATTAACCCAACCATCCACTCATCATTCACTGCGTTTGCCGGAGGCACTATGTTGAAGTTTGATGCATTAAGCAAAAGTTATGGCCAAGGTGCCGCCCGCATGCAGGCGTTACGGGGCGTCTCGGCTGAGATCAATGCCGGTGAGATGGTGGCCTTGTGTGGGCCATCGGGCAGCGGCAAGTCCACCTTGTTAAATCTGCTGGGGTTATTGGATACACCAGACCAAGGGCAGATTTACCTGCAAGGCCGACAGGTGCCGACAGACATCGCGGCCCTGACCGAGCTGCGTTGTCATCTGCTGGGGTTTATCTTTCAGCGCTACAACCTGTTGCCGGTGTTAACGGCGCAAGAAAACGTCGAATACCCGCTGGCCTTGCTCGGCGTTGCCAAAGCCACGCGCTCGGCACAAGCGGCGGCCATGCTGGAGGCGGTCGGCTTAAGCCATGTCGCTACGCACAAACCGGATCAGTTATCCGGTGGCCAGCAGCAACGGGTGGCGATCGCTCGCGCCTTGGTTAAGCGTCCACCGCTGGTGATCGCCGATGAACCTACCGCCAACTTAGATGGCGAAACGGCAGAGCAAATCATTGAATTAATGCAACAACTTGGTCGCGATGCGAACACCACCTTTTTAATTGCCAGCCACGATCCACGCTTGTACCAGCGGTGTGATCGCGTGTTAACACTCAAAGACGGCTGTTTAAGTCAGTTCCACCCTCAGTTAAGGAGTGCCTCATGATCCACACTGCATTGTTGAATTTATGGCGTCATCGTCGCCGCACTGTGTTCACCGGTTTTGTCTGTGCGGCGGCGATGACCGCGACCTTATTAGGTGCTGGGTTTGCGCTGTTTACCTACCAATCCTTGGCGGAAAAAGCGGCGCGTGATTATGGCCATTTGACGTTGAGCCATCCGGCGTATTTTAGCGAGTCGGAAGACACGCCGCTGGCGCATGGCATAGTGCCAAGCCCTGAGTTACAGCGGCAATTGCTGCTGCGGGATGATGTCAAAGCTGTGCTGCCGCGGTTGCAATTCAACGGCTTAATTAGCAATGGCGATAAATCGGAGATCTTTGTTGGCGCAGGGGTTGAAGGGGCTGAGTTTCAAATCAAAGGGCCGTTCTTGGACGTCAAAGCTGGCCAAGTGTTGCCACTGCAGCCCGATCTAAGCGCCAGTGTACCCATCATGCTGGGGGAAGGCTTAGCGCGTAGTCTCAAAGCCGAGGTCGGGACTGAACTCAGTTTGATGTCGCCAACCAGCAGCGGTGCGTTAAACGCCTTGGATGTGGTGGTGGTTGGGGTGTTTTCTACCGGTGTGCCGGATTTAGATAAACGCCAACTTTATGTGCCTATTGCCGCCGGCCAGCAACTGCTGCAAAGCGATCGCATCAGCGAACTGAATATCTTTTTGTTAACGGCGGAGAGCCAAGCCGACTTAGCGGCACAGCTGGCGCAACAACAACCGCAATGGCTCGTCACGCCTTGGCAAGATCGCGCTTTTTTCTTTCGCGCCGTGCAAGGCTTGTACAACCGTATCTTTGGCACCATGGGTTGTTTGATGTTGTTGCTGGTGTTGTTTGCCGTCGGGCATGGCATTTCACAAGTGGTGACGGAGCGCACACGCGAAATTGGCACCATGGCGGCGCTGGGCGAACAGCGGGCGCGTATTGTCAGTCACTTTGTATTGGAAGCGGGCTTGTTGGGCGCTATGGCTGGGCTGGCCGCAACGTTCGTGACGTTAGCGTGCTGCGAAGTATTGCGTCGCGTCGAGTTGATGATGCCACCGCCACCAGGGTCAAGCCAAGGCTACCCGTTGTTTATCAGCTTTAGCGCCGAATTGGCCGCTATCGCAACCGTGGTGTTAGTGGTGGTGTGTATGGCGTTTGCCGCCAAAGCCAGCATCAGTGCGGTGCGTAAACCCTTGGTGGATGCTTTGAGTTTTGTCTAGCACCATTGGTCGGCGCCGGCTGCCGTTTAGCGGTGAAATCCACCGCTAGTCAGCTGCGCCAGCGCCCAGTCGTATCAGCCGTTACAGTCGATATATCCATTGTGTTGATGCCGTTCAAGCGAGGTCGTTATGTTCAAACCATCATTCAAACTCATCACCTTCCGTTCGTTAGTTGCCAGTTCGCTGGTAGTAAGTTCGCTAGGTTTTAGTACGTTTATGTTCGCTAGCGCCCCGGCGCTTGCCGCCACAGGCGCTGTAGACTCAAGCCCAAGCGCAAGCTCCGCAGTGCCAGACGCTGCTGCGTTACTGCGCAAGGCTGAGCAATATCGCGGTTTGTCGGAAAACTTTGTGTTAAACGGTCGTATTGAAACGCTGCGTGATGGCGTGCAGGAAAAGATCCAGCCGTATCAGCTACTTGCGGGACAAGATCGCAAGTCGTTGGTGATTTTTACCGATGGCATCAATAAAGGCCAAAAAGTGCTGCTGCAAGATCAGCAATTCTGGCTGCAGATCCCAGGCTCGCGCCGGCCGCTGCGCATCACGCCGCTGCAAAAACTGATGGGCGAAGCATCCAGCGGTGATGTCGCCAGTCTGAGTTGGCAACAGGATTATCAAATCAGCAGCATCACGGCGGTTCGTGTTGACGCGGTAACTGGCACCAAGCTGCACGATGCCGCTGTGACGGCGCACTCCCAAGCCGCTTGGCAATTGGAATTAACCGCTGCGCGGGATGGTTTAAGTTATGCCCGCATCCAGTTGTTGGTTGCCGCCGCTGACGCATTTCCGCTGTCGGCCGAGTTTTATTTGGCATCGGGCAAAGTGGCGAAACAAGCGCGCTTTGTGCGGGGGCAGCGGCTGGTGAATCAACAACCCAGCGATGCGGTGATCGCCATGCAACTGTCTGATAAGTTGCAAAGCAAAGCCGTGACCGTGCTGCATTATGATGCGCTGACCGAGCAACAACTGCCGGCGCGGTTTTTCAACCCGCAAGCCTTAGCCACGGTGCAAGCGCTGTAGCCTGAATATCCCAAGTTGCTGCTGTTTGGGGGCGCTGCTCTTTATCAAACATAGCGCTGTCAACATCCGTGGTCTGTATCGTGGTCGGGTTGATGCTAGCTGGGTTCAAGGTGGCCTCCGCTTAGAATACGCGCTTAGAATACGCCGCTGAGTTGCAGCCCAAGCTGGTTCGACGACAACAGCGGTTGCAGCTGCCAGTTCGTGGCGGGATCGGTAAACAGATAACTGCTCGCGATACCAAGTACGGCACCTGCCAGCACATCTTTGCTGTAATGATGCCGATTATCGACACGGCTGTAGCCGACATAGGTGGCCAAGGCATAGGCCGGTGCGCCATACGCCCAGCCGTAACGGCGCTGCATAAAGGCCGCACCTTGAAACGCCATCGACGCATGGCCTGAAGGGAAGCCTTTATCGTCAGAGCCATCAGGGCGCGGTGCTGAAATGGTCGATTTCAGCAACTGCGTGCTGACAATAGTCGTGGCAAAGCTTTTGTAAAACATCCAAGCGCCATCATCGGTTTGCTCGGTCTGGCTTAAGCCCCATGCGGCGGCGGGCAGCGCCAAGCGCAGCACATCGGCAGCCGTGTCACTGGCGGCGTTACTGAAGAGTGGTGTCAATAACAGGCCCAGCAACAGGCTGCTGGTCACACAAGTCGCGCGCACATCGGTTCTCCTTGAAAACGTACGTGGGCCATACTGGCATGCTTTCGCCACAGGGACAAGGCGGCCGCGTGCTGCCTGCGATGGCCTGTTGTTATCACCAAACGCTTACCATCACCACAATCCGCCTATCATCGCCGCATATCATGGCCACGCCACCGTCGAACCTGTCGTTATGCCGTTTATCACAATCTCAACCTTGCTTGCCACACCCCACAGCATACTGCTCACATCAACCCAAGGAGCACGTTATGAACGACATCATCGAAGTGTTAAAAAATGCCGAACCAACCTTTTTTATGTGGTTTATCCCAAGCTTTTTTGCGTTTTGGTTCTTGCCAACTATTTTGGCGCTGTTCTTTAACCGTAAAGCCCTGAAATACATCGCCATTGTCAATGTCCCTGCCGGTATGTCCTTTATTGCTTGGGGCGCGCTGATCCTGTTTGCCGTGACCGGCACCTTGCAAGACAAATACTTACCCAAACGCTGGCGGCGCGAGGCTTCAGCGGACTAAATAAAAACGCCTGCAGCATGCAGGCGTTTACGTCAATACTAAGCAACTAGCACCCGGCCGCTAACTGCCATCCCCAACATGCAAACCGCACTCGCGGCCAAGGCCGTTAAAGCGGGTGTCTTCTTCGCTCATGCCGTCCGACAGCGGGCGTGTGCTGTGGGTGTCGCCCATCGACACATACCCCTGGTCCCACAATGGGTGATACGGCAGGTTGTGGTCTTTCAGGTAATAGTGGATGTCTTTGTTGCTCCACTCGACGATGGGGTTAATTTTCACCACGCCGCGCTGAATGCCAACGATCGGTGTGTCGGTACGGGTGCTGCTTTGACTGCGGCGAAGGCCAGCGAACCAGCTGCTGGCGCTTAAGTCTTTTAACGCCCGTTGCATCGGTTCCACTTTGTTGAAGTGGTTGTATTGCTTGAGGCCCTCTGCTGTTTCCCACAGTTTGCCAAATCGGGCTTCTTGCCAGGCTGGGCTTAACTCGGCGCGATACACTTTTAAATTCAGCTGCAAACGTTCGGTTAACTCGTCAATAAAGCGGTAAGTTTCTGGGAACAAATAGCCAGTATCGGTCAGCACCACCGGAATATCGGATTTGACTTGAGTCACCAGATGCAGCATGACGGCGGCTTGAATGCCAAAGCTGGAACTTAATATATGCGCGCCGGGCAAATGCGACAGTGCAAACTCGACCCGTGCACTTGGCGTCAGCGCTTCCAGCTGTTGGTTGATGTCGGCAAGCGCAGCGGCTTGGCCGGCGCTATCCAAACGTAATAAATCGAGGTAGCTCATGGAGTTCTCCACTTCATTGGGCAATGGGTTTGGCGCACGGTTTGGTGAATAGTTCGCAGCTTAGTTGGTGCACAGATTGGCGCTTAGTTTTGGCGCTAGGCATCGATGGCGCTGCGTCACATCCATCGCCAAATTCATCGCCAACCTCGTCGGCAAATCCATCGCTAAAATATGAGGGGAAGCGCCGCTTCCCCCTTGCAGTGCTTAGGCGTGGAAGTCGGTTTTACTGACTTTCACTTCCGCTACGACACCGACCCGAATCACGAAATCACCAAAACATTCGCCTGGCTGACGCTCTAACGACCAGCGACCAATCAGCGTATCCAGCGCGGCTAAAATGTCGGCTTCGGCCACGTTGTCCAAATACAGTTTTGGAATACGTGTACCGGCAGTGTTGCCACCTAAATACAGGTTGTATTTACCTGGGCCACGGCCGACTAAACCGGCTTCGGCCAACATAGCGCGGCCACAACCGTTCGGGCAACCGACCACGCGCAGGATGATATGGTCATCCGCGATGCCGTGTTTCGCCAAAATGCCTTCGACATGCGTCACTAGCGCTGGCAAATAACGCTCGGCTTCAGCCATCGCCAGCGGACAGGTTGGCATCGACACACAAGCCATCGAGTTCTTGCGCTGTTCGGTGACGTTGTCCAACAAGCCGTGCTCGCGCGCCAGTTGTTCAATCTGCGCTTTATCCTCGGCAGCGACGCCGGCGATGATCAGGTTCTGGTTCGCCGTCATGCGGAAATCGCCTTTGTGCACTTTAGCAATTTCAGCCACGCCAGTTTTCAGCGGTTTGCCTGGGTAATCCAACAAGCGGCCGTTTTCGATAAACAGCGTCAAATGATGTTTGCCATCAATGCCTTCGACCCAACCAAAGCGATCGCCACGGTGGGTAAATTCATAGGGCCGACTTGGCGCAAATGGCACACCAACGCGTTTTTCCACTTCGGCTTTAAAGGCATCGACGCCGATACGGTCGATGGTGTATTTGGTTTTGGCGTTTTTACGATTGACCCGATCGCCATAGTCGCGTTGCACCGTCACCACGTGTTCGGCCACTTTCAGCACATGCTCGAGGCTGATAAACCCTAAGTCTTCGGCGCGGCGCGGGTAGGTGGCTTTGTCGCCGTGCGTCATAGCCAAACCGCCACCGACCAACACGTTAAAACCAACCAGCTGACCGTCTTCGGCAATAGCCACAAAGTTCAAATCGTTGGCGTGCACGTCGACGTCGTTGTGCGGTGGGATCACCACCGTGGTTTTGAATTTCCGCGGCAAGTAGGTGTCGCCCAAAATCGGCTCGACCAACTCGGGTTTTTCGGTGGTTTCGACTTTTTCTTCACCGAGCCAAATTTCGGCATAAGCGCGGGTTTTTGGCAGCAAATGTTCGGAAATTTTCGCAGCCCATTCATAAGCTTGCTGATGCAGCACCGATTCCACAGGGTTCGAGGTACACAACACGTTGCGGTTGACGTCACCGGCGGTGGCAATCGAGTCGATGCCGATTTTATTTAGCATCTGGTGCATCGGTTTGATGTTCGGTTTAAACACACCGTGGAACTGGAAGGTCTGACGGGTGGTTAAGCGAATCGAGCCGTACAAGGTATGTTCGCGGGCGAATTCATCGATCGATAGCCACTGCTCTGGCTTGATAATGCCGCCTGGCAAACGGGCGCGCAGCATCACGTTGTGCAGCGGCTCTAGTTTTTGTTCGGCGCGTTCGGCACGTAAATCGCGGTCGTCTTGTTGATACATGCCGTGAAAGCGGATCAACATAAAGTTATCGCCAGTAAAACCACCGGTGATCTCATCTTTTAAATCGGTGGTGATGGTGCCGCGCAGGTTGTCGCTTTGCGCTTTTAAGCGTTCGTTGTCTGACAGCTGACCTTGCACTTGCAGCTCTGGATTAATGGGATACTGGCTCATCAGTACACGTCCTTCTGGTAACGCTTGCTTTCACGCAGCTGTTCGAAATAGTCATTGGCATCGTCAAGGCTTAACTGGCCGTGTTCGCTGGCGATCTCCAGCAAGGCTTGGTGCACGTCTTTGGCCATTTTGTTGCCATCACCGCAGATGTACAGGTGCGCACCTTGTTGCAGCCAGGACCAAACTTCAGCGCCTTTGGCTTTCAGTTTATCTTGCACATAGACTTTTTGCGCTTGGTCGCGGCTAAACGCGACGTCTAAGCGGGTTAACACGCCACGTTTCAGATAATCCTGCAATTCGACTTGATACAAGAAGTCGCGGGTAAAATGGGGGTTGCCAAAGAACAACCAATTCTGGCCAGTGGCGCCAGCGTTATCGCGTTCTTGCAAGAAGGCGCGAAACGGCGCAATGCCTGTGCCTGGGCCAATCATGATAACTGGCGTGTCGTGGTTGGGCAGGCGGAAATTGTCGTTATGCTCGACAAACACTTTGACCGGCGCGCCTTCGGTTAAGCGCTCGGCTAAAAAGCCGGAGGCGCCGCCTAAATGCGTGCTGCCAAAGGCGTCGTACCGCACCACACCGACGGTTAAATGCACTTCTTCGCCCACTTCCGCTTGGCTTGAGGCAATTGAATACAAGCGCGGCTGGATTTTACGCAAGGCATCCACCAGCTGCTGCGCGCTGATACTAGCTGGGTATTGCAGCACCACGTCGGCAGTTTGTTTGTCAGCTAAAAAGGCGCGCAGTGCGTCTTTGTCGCCAGCGATAGCTTGTAAATTGGCAAGGCCTGCGGCGTCGGCGTATTTGCTCACAAACGACGGGTAGGCTTGGGTCAGTTCCAGCTCGCTGGTTAACGCCTCGCGCACGCTGAGGCTTTTCTCACCAAGCGTGACTTGGCTGTCGCCAGCAATGCCGGTGGCGGCAAGCACAGCATCAACCAGCGCGCTGTCGTTTTGGAAATACACACCCAGCGCATCACCTGGCTGATACGTCAGGCCGGTGCCTGCGAGCGAAATTTCAATGTGTCGCACGTCTTTGGTGGAGTTACGCGCCGTAATCTTTTGATTGACTGACAGCTCCGCCGTGGCAGGGTTTTGTTTGTCGTATTGGCTGTGGCTACCGGCGGTGTGTGTGCTACCAGGCCAAGCAATCACTTGGGCACTGGCTGCGCCGCTCGCTTTAAGTAGCGGAGCAAACACCTCAAGCGCAGCGTCTTGCCACGTTTTGGCGGCTTCAGCGTAATCAACGTCGAGCAGCGCTGGTGCATGCAAACGTTTAGCGCCTAAGGCTGCGAGTTGCGTGTCAAAATCGGTCGCCGTTTTACAGAAAAACTCATAGCTGGTGTCGCCAAGGCCAAGTACCGCGAATTGCAGATCTGGCAGTTTCGGCGCTTTTTTGCCAAATAAGAATTTATGGAAACTGACCGCGCTTTCTGGTGGCTCACCTTCGCCATAGGTCGAGGTGACAATAATTAAGAACTTCTCTTTGGCCAGCGCGTTGGTTTTATAGGATGCGATGTCCAGCAGCTGCACCGCCACGCCTTGGCTTTCCGCCGCGGCTTTAATTTTGCTGGCGACGCCTTTGGCATTGCCGGTTTGTGACGCATACAAAATGGTCAGTGTGGCGGCTTCTTGTGCGGTCGGCGCGGCGGCCACGTGCTGGCCCCCGGCGGCAAATTGCGCCGCAGCGGCTAAATAACCACTGACCCAGGCTTGTTGAATTGGGTTGAGCTGACTGACCAGCTTTTGCAGGTCTTGAACTTGCTGCGCACTCAGCGGGCTGGCTTGTGCGATCAGTGAAGTAAACGGCATAACGACACCTGTTTTTATCAAATTGTCCGCATTTTAGCCGTCTATATGGATATAAAAGAAAGAATTGATCGATCCCCCTTATGCCAAACAGTTATATCCAACTTACCGATATATCAAAATTTGCGGAAAATAAACGCAGTGGCCAGCAGACTTGTCAGAACTTGTCACCGCCTGTACTGACTTGTAGCAATTTGACTAAATGTTAGCGTTTTAAGCCACTATTCAGTTTCGACTGTGGGTGATGAGGTCGTGGTGTTTATGTAAAAGTCATTTAAAATCAATAATATAAATTATGGCACAGCAATTGATATACCTTCTTCATCTGGCGTAATGAACCGACGAGTTGTGCAAAGGTTCAGGCGCAAATCCCTGACCTAAAAGGACATGCATCATGAAATTATTAATCGCAGCCACTTTATTTAGCTCTATGACCATGGCATCTGAGCACAACTGTTCCTTACAACTGAAAGACGATTTAGTGATTAATCAAAGCCAAGTTGAATTAAAACGCGGTGACGCAACCTTGTGGCGCATCAATGAGCAAGGCGCGTTGTGGGTCAATGGCAAGGCGGTCGACACCGACCGTGCGACCAGTGCCAATTTACAACAATATCAAGCTGGTCTTCGCGATAGTGCCAAAGACACTGTGGTGTTAGTGGCCGATGCGTTAGAGATCGCCAACACAGCGGTGATGCGAGTGATGGAGCAATTTGGCATCGATACCGCCGATCAGTCCAGCAAAATGAACGCAACACTCGACAAAATGCGCAGCAACGTTGAGCAAGTGGTGTATCGCAATGGTGACGATATCACCATTCATGGCAGCAAGATGAACCATATCGGCAACGGTTTTGATGAAGAAATGTCCAAAGCCGTGGAAGAGTCGATGGCTGAAGTGACCGGCAATGTGCTGATGATGGTCGGTAAAGCGATGGCTGGCGGCGAAGGTACCTTTGAGCAACGCATGCAAGAATTTGAAACCAAAATGGATAAGTTCGGCGAAGATTTAGACGCTGAAATGAGTGCCAAAGGCGATGCATTGGAAGCTCGTGGCCAGCAAATTTGCAGCAAACTGCAAACGCTGGACAGCTTAGAGCAACAAATCCAAACGCAAGTGCCGCAAATGGCTGATTTTGATGTGATTCGTGTCGATGGCGACGAAGACAGCGTGGCATCCTTGCAGTTTTAAGCGGCGCGCTGCTGATACGGTTTTACCCCAACTAGTAGTTTCATTCACCCTGAAACACCCTTTGCCCCGCAACTGCGGGGCTTTTTTTATATAATTCCCCGAATTGTGTACATGTAACTTTCGTGTTTCAATTTACAAACGAGCTCAGTGCTTCAAACAACCGCATGGATGTCTGACACCGATCACCAACACTGCAAAAGGAATTGTGATGAAGTTTGGATGGATGATGATGTGCTGTGGCGTGTCTCTTGCCGTTGCCGCCTGCGGTGGTACGAATGCAGCAGACAGTTTGCCGCCACCCCCGCTCAGCAGTCTAATAACCTTAACAACAACGACCACGGAAGGCGGTGTAGTATCGCCGCGTAGTTTACAAGTCGCATCAGGGCAAGCTGCGAATTTTACTGTCAGCGCCGACGTTGGTTTTGACATTGGCAGTATTACGGGCTGTGGTGGAGTATTGCAAGGCACGGATTATTATGTGGCAGTCGTGCAAGAAAGTTGCAATGTGCATGTGCAGTTTCAACAAAAACGTTATTCGTTGGCTGTCAAAAGTATGGGGCCGGGACAGGTTTCTGCTGTCACAACAAGCGTTGCACACGGTAGTGTCGGGCGCATTAACGTCACACCTGCAGCAGAGCATGACGTGATTCAGGTTGTCTCTTCGTGTGGCGGCTCCTATCAACAAGGCGTGTACACCACCGCGGCTATGGTCGCAGCGTGTGAAGTGATCATTGTTTTTGGCCAAAAGGAGTTATTAGTCACGGCCGTTGCTGGAGCTGGCGGTAGTGTCACACCTGCCACACAGCGAGTAGCAAAAGGACAGGTCGCAGAGGTGACTATTGCAGAACAACGCGGTTACAAAATCAAATCGGCCAATGGCTGCGACGGAACGCTGAACGCGTTGCAGTACACGACGGCGGCGTTATCAAGTTCGTGCCGTATCGATGTGGCATTTAATACACTGCCGGTGGCGGTGGTTGCGGCGCCCACGTCAGCTCAATTGGGGCAGCGAGTGGAACTCAATGGCAATATGAGCTCGGATGCGGACGGTGATTTGATCGGTTATCACTTTCAAGTGGTGTCAGCGCCAGCTGGCAGCGTAGCGTCGATAGTGACGGATTCGGCCCAAGACCCTACCGGCAGCTTTACCGCGGATAAAGTCGGCACCTATGTGTTGGGATTAACCGTATTTGACCCGTGGCATCGCAGCGAACAACGCCGCGTGACGCTGCAAGTGTCACGTCACAACAATGCGCCTTTGGTATGGATCTCGGCGCCGCTGTGGGCCAAGGTAGGCGAGTTGGTCAAACTTGACGGCTCGCGCAGTGTCGATCTGGACCAAGATCCGCTGCAGTTCCAGTGGCGTTTTACCTCGGCTCCAACTGGCGCAAAATTAGAGTATGCCAGTCAATCGGTTGCTTATTTCACACCGACCGTTGCTGGTGTTTACGAGGTGCAATTGCAGGTGTCGGATGAGTTTGGCGGTGTATCGACGGATACCGTCAAAATAAACGTGGCCGCTGCCGCGCAAAATCTGCCGCCAACCGCGGTGATAACTGCGCCCACGCGAAGCACCATCGGTGCTGTGGTGCCGTTATCGGCCGCCTCGAGTTCGGATGGTGATGGCGATCCGTTGCACTACCGCTGGCGGTTTGTGTCGATGCCGGTTGGCAGTGCGGCGCGCATAATGAACCACGAACAACGGGATGCGCAGTTGCGAGCCGACAAAGCAGGCCCGTATGTTATTGAATTACAAGTTACTGACCATGAAGCATCACAGTTTATGCATGTCACTGTTGACGTGGAGTAATTCGAATTGTCGTTGCGCCGCCCAATTGCCATTTGATACTAGGGCTGTTACAACAGGCAAAACAAAGGAGTTTTTATGATTGAACGTGTAATACCGGGCGCTCGTTATTCCGAAGCAGTGGTGGCGGGCGGCTTTATTTTCTGTTCTGGCATGGTGCCCAATAACACGCACGAAGGCATTACAGCGCAAACCCAAGATGTGCTGAATCAAATTGATGCCTTGCTGGCAGAGTGCGGCGCCAATAAAGCCGACATCGTCGATGCGACCATTTATCTAGCAGATATGGCCGATTACGCCGGTATGAACCAAGCCTGGGATACGTGGGTGGCGCCAAGCCAAGCGCCGGCCCGCGCCACCGTCGAAGCGCGTCTCGCTGACCCCGCGTGGAAAATCGAAATTAAAGTGACGGCCTTTCGCGGCTAAGGGCGCGGCGACTTAGCGAATAGACGAGTAAAAGCATTGGTGAATACGGGAATTGGTGAACACGGCCATTGGTTATAGAAAATATGCCATCAGCCTGCAACCTATACCCCGCGCCAGTTACCGTATACCTCGCCATCAACATTTGGCACTAAGCACGTCTTCACCTGTTCGCCAAAAAACAAAGCCTCCATGCGGAGGCTTTTGTTTGTCAGCGTGCTTTAAAGCACACTTAAACCAGCGCGCTTAGACGCGGGTTAACCAGCCGTGTTTATCGTCGGCTTTGCCCCACTGAATATCATTCAGCGCTTGGCGCAGACGATTGGTGGTCGCACCTGGTTCACCCGAACCCACTTTGTATTCTTGGCCGCGGTGGATCAAGGTGCCCACTGGCGCCAATACCGCCGCTGTGCCTGACAGTGCTGCTTCAGTACCTGGTTTAGCGGCGCGCTCTAACAACTCATCGACTGTCAGTTCGCGCTCAGATACTTTCATGCCTAAATCACGGGCTAACGTCAGGATCGAATCACGGGTTACGCCGTGTAAGAAGCTGGCGTCCAGGGCTTTGGTGATGATTTCATCGCCGTCAATTAACAAGAAGTTCGCCGCGCCAGTTTCTTGCACGTCGCCGTTCGGGCAGAACAATACTTGGTCCGCTTGGTGCTGGGCTTTGGCTTGCATGGTTGGGAACAAGGCGCTGGCGTAGTTACCACCGCTTTTGATCATGCCCATGTGCGGTGCGCAGCGGGCGTTGTCTTCCATCAACAACCGCAGTGCACGGTGGCCACCGGCAAAATAATCACCGACTGGTGATAACAACACATACAACATCGAGGTCAGTGTGGGTGTTGCGGCTTTACCAATCGCCGGTTCGGTGCCGATATGGGTTGGGCGAATGTACATAGACCCTGGTGGTGTTGGTACGTCGGCTTTGTAGTGACGGACGATGTCGACGATCATCTTGGCTAAAAATTCTGGCTCGAAGCTTGGCAGCGATAGCAACTGCGAGCTTTGCAGCATCCGCGCGATGTTTTTGTCCATACGGAACAAGGCGATGTCGCCGTTGTCGTGGCGGAATGCTTTTAACCCTTCAAAACAGGTGCTGGCGTAGTGCAGCACGTGCGCGCCCGGGTGCAGGCTGATGCTATTCGCGCTGACAATAGCGCTGTCGCTCCATGCTGAACCATCAAACTGGGCCATTGCCATTTCCGGCATAAATACACTACCAAATGCTGCCATGTTGTCTTCCTGCTAGTTACTTGAGCGGCCGCCTGGGCCTTTCGATGAATGACGCGAGATACTGCCAGTTTGACTCACCATGCGCAATGGCCGGCGAGGATAGAGGTACAAAGGCGATCTCAGTTCGATTTTTCTTATTTAGCGTGTCGCATTGTACAAACAACGGCCGCTTTCATCACCAAGTTTCTAGTGGTATAGACGTCTGACCTTGTCACTGCAGACTGACAACAAGGTTATTTTGGCAAGTATTTTTGCCAGAATGCATTGGTAAAGCGGCCATTCGGATCCAGCTGCTGCTTTAACTCGGCAAACCGTATGATGCCAGGGTAGGCTTGGCTAAATTGTGTCACGGTAGCGCTGCGCTGATAGGGTAAATAATAACGACCGCCAACGGCGATGCTCGCCTCCACCATGGCTTGGCTCCAGGCGTCTGTCGCCTGTTGCGCTTGGCTATCCGTGCCTTGGCGATAATACACCACCAAGCAAAATACCTCGGTCGGTGACCAACTTAATAAGGTGTGTGGATCGGCTTTGGCATGGCGAATGGACACGTTTAACACATTGACATGGTGCTGCTCGAAGATACTTGCCATTCGTGCGACAAAGGGTTGTAGCTGGTCGACGGGGACAAAGTATTCACGCAGGCCGTAACTAAAGTCTTGTCGCGACACAGGTTCGAGTTCTGCCACATCGTAACTTGCTTCGAAATTGCGCCAATGCACAGTGTCCGCTTGATAGACCAAGGGTTCAAACACATGCTGGCGTAACCACTTTCCGGCTGGATAATCTGCCACAAAGTCCACCAGTCGGGCTTGATACCGGTAGTCATTGCCTTGAGGATGTAATCGCTGCGGTTCTGTCACTGGTTCATCGGTCTGCAGCCAACTAACCGCACGGACTTGGTTGTAACGCGGCGGGAACAAATCGGCGTTATGGAACACCATGGTGGGCTGCTCGTGGCGCTGGGTCGCAAACCATGCGGCATAGTCTGCCAAAGGCATATCGGCATAATGACGTTTGACTTTACTGTTGTCGGTTAGCTGCAAGGTGACATCGAGGATCACCCCAAGCCCGCCATATCCGCCAATCACCGCATAAAAAATTTCTGGCTGCTGTTGGGGTGATAATTCTAAGATTTGGCCATCGGCCAGCATTAATCGAAGCGCTAGTATCGAATGCACTAAAGCTCCTTGTCCGACATAACGGCCGTGCGCATTGACACTGACCGATCCACCGATGGTGAAATTGGCGTAGGTCTGCATAATCTTGACCGCTAACTGGTGTGGATCGATCACCCGTTGCAATTCGGACCACCGCATCCCCGCTTGGACTCGGATTTGTTTGGCCACAGGGTCAAACGCCAGCACTTGGTTAAAGGTGCGCATATCCAGTTGCACGCCATCAAGGATGGCGGTGTGGCCTCCTTGGCTGTAGCGGCCGCCACCGATGCTGATGGGGCCCTGACTGCGTTGTAAAAAGGCGGCCAGTTCCGTTTCATTGCGCACGGCATAGACCTGAGTCATGGCGATAGGATTTAATTGGCTGACATCGTAAATCAAGGTTGCAGCACCTGATGGCGGTGTTGGCAGATCTGCCTTGGCGAAATACCAACTAAGCCAACCTCCGACGCTAAGCAAAATCGCCAGCGCAGTCCATCGAATCATCTGAAGCATCACCACTCCTTATGCGTTTGCCTCAAGACTATCGAAGCTTGGGTAGCACAACAAGGGGTTGCGTACGCGGATTAAAAACCGTTGCTAGTGAGGTGCGCCCGTTTCTGTTGGCAAGTCATGGCCGAGCTGACTAGCACCAATGCGTAACAAATGCTGCGAAATGACGTAAAGCATACTGTGCTCCTTGGTTAAAACGCCTGCGAAGCCCACCCTCGGTGCAGGAACGGGCATTGGACTTCGCAGGACTTCATCACAACAGCCATATCGGCATGCGCTGTGACTTGCAGGCATTGTGCGGTGAAACAATTCATCAGGAAAATGAGTTAAAACGATAGGGATGATTTAAAAAAATGATGAGTGAGCCGATTGGCATCGCTGTAGAAAACACAAAGGGCTCACGAGAGCCCTTTGTTGCAACGGTCTGTTTATAGCCGACTTAAATCTTACAAGCCCCGCCGGCACAACCATCGTCATCTTGGGCGGCGATAGCATCTGCGGCCGCTTGGGCGTCCGCCTGTGCTAACTTGGCGTCGTTGCTGGCTTGCGCGCCGTCAAAGTCCAAATGATCTAAATCGAAATCAAAATCGTCCATCAATCACTCCGCTTTGTCGTGTTGGGCAGCCAGTAACTGCTGCACTTGTTGTTCTAAAGCATCTAGTTTTTCGCGGGTACGTAACAGCACTTGGCGCTGCACATCAAACTCTTCGCGGCTGACAAAATCCAGTTGGCTTAACTTGGCTTGCAGTACCGTTTTGACTTTTACTTCAATTTCGTCAGCCACTTCACGAAATTTTGGCGGTAAGCTCGAACCAATTTGGCGAGCGACTTCTTCAATTTTTTTCGGATCGAGCATCGTGCTCTCCTTGGTTGTGCTGGCGGTCGTGGGTGCCGTCAATGCATTACATTCTATGCAGCAAGGTGGCTGTTGGCGATGCTTTTTTCAAGGTGATGCCGCCAACTTTTATCGCCAGCCAAGTCTGTAGCACGAGGCAATGCCGGTCTGTGCTGCGCTTTAGCTTAACGCCAGTTTCGGCTACACTAGCCGGCTTTTCTAAGTTCGGCCATAAAGCCACGGTGTTAAAGCCTGGTGCGCGAGTTTTATCACGGTGTTTGTCGAGGGTTACCAATGAAACTGAATACGCAACAAAATGACGCGGTCAAATACATTGCAGGCCCTTGCTTGGTGTTGGCGGGAGCTGGCTCTGGCAAAACCCGCGTCATCACCAACAAAATTGCGTATTTGATTGAAGAATGTCAGATGCAGGCGCGCCATATCGCTGCGGTGACCTTTACCAACAAAGCGGCGCGTGAAATGAAAGAGCGGATTGGCCATCAGCTGGATAAAAGCAAACTCAGAGGCCTTACGGTATCGACCTTCCACACGCTGGGCCTTGAGATCTTAAAAAAAGAGCACAAAGCCATTGGTTATAAAGCCAATTTCACGCTGTTTGACGACACCGACACCATGACGCTGTTAAAGGAACTGACGGAAAAAGAGTTCCAAGGCGACAAAGATTTATTAAAAGAATTGTCCGGTCGCATTTCCAATTGGAAAAACGATTTGCTGTTGCCCCAGCAAGCCTTAGCACAGGCGTCCGACGCCAAAAGCATCAGTTTTGCCAACTATTATCAGCAATACGCCGCGCAGCTGCGTGCCTACAATGCGTTGGATTTTGACGATTTGATTATGGTGCCAACGCTGCTGTTTGCCGCCAATGTTGAAGTGCGCGAGCGCTGGCAGCGGAAAATCCAATACTTGCTGGTCGATGAATACCAAGACACCAACACCAGTCAGTACGAGCTGGTGAAATGGCTGGTCGGCGAGCGGCAACGTTTTACCGTGGTCGGCGACGATGACCAGTCGATTTATTCGTGGCGCGGCGCTAAACCGCAAAACTTGGTGTTGCTCGGTAAAGATTTCCCGAATTTACGGGTGATTAAACTCGAACAAAACTACCGCTCGTGCGGCCGTATCTTAAAAGCGGCCAATATTTTGATCGCCAACAACCCGCACGAATACAACAAAGCCTTGTTCTCCGAGATGCCCTACGGCGTGCCGCTGCGCGTACTTCCGACCAAAAGTGAAGAAGACGAAGCGGAAAAAGTGGTGGCAGAAATCATCTCGCACCGTTTTTTAAACCGCACTAATTATCGCGATTACGCCTTGCTGTATCGCGGTAATCACCAAGCGCGGGTGTTTGAAAAAGCGCTGATGACCAACCGCATTCCGTACAAAATTTCCGGTGGCACCTCGTTTTTCTCGCGTAGCGAAATCAAAGACATCATGGCCTACCTGCGCTTGCTGGTAAACCAAGACGATGACAACGCCTTGTTGCGAATTATCAACACGCCAAAACGCGAAATTGGCGCCGCGACTTTGCAAAAAGTCGGTGACTTAGCCAATTCACTGAATATCAGCTTGTTTGATGCCTGCTGCGCGCCGGAGTTATCTGACGAGCTAAGCGGCAAAAGCTTAGCCGCGGTGCGTCAGTTTGCGCAGTGGATTGTCACGCTCGCCGACAACGCGGTGCGAGCTGAACCCACGGAGGCGGTGCGTGATTTAATTCGGCAAAGCCATTACGAAACCTATTTGTTTGAAACCAGCGCCAGCCCCAAAGCCGCTGAAATGGCGCTGAAAAACGTCAACGAGTTGTTCCGCTGGGTCACTGAAATGCTCAAGGGCGACGACGAGCACGAGCCGCTGACGCTGCCGGAAGTGGTCACCAAGCTGACGCTGCGTGACATGATGGAGCGGCAAGAACAAGCAGACGACGCCGACCAAGTGCAGCTATTAACACTGCACGCCTCGAAGGGCTTGGAATTCCCATTCGTGTTTATGGTGGGCATGGAAGAAGGCTTGTTGCCGCATCAAAGCAGCATCGATGAAGACAACGTTGAAGAAGAACGGCGGTTAGCCTACGTCGGCATCACGAGGGCACAACGCGAGCTGATTTTCACCTATGCGCGCGAGCGGCGCCAATATGGCGAGACGGTCAAACCCGAGCCAAGCCGGTTTTTGGATGAACTGCCACAAGACGATTTAGAATGGCAAAAAGCCACGCCGGTGAAAACCGAGGCACAGCGCCAAGCCACGGGCCTGGCGCATTTAGACCGCTTACGCGCGATGTTGAAGAAGGACAGCTAGGGGCTCAGCGAGTTCTTCAGGTTCCAGCTGGGTTAAATACTGTTCAGTGATCGGCCCTTGTAAATAACAGCAGCCAATATCCAGCAGGGTACTGAGCTGCTGTTCATCTTGGACTCCGTCGGCAATCAACCGAAAGCGATAGGTCTGCGCTAAATCCAGCAACAATTCCAAGACGGTGCGTTTTTGCTGTTGTTTGACCAAGCTTCGGCAGAAGCTTGCTTCTAACTTCACGAAATCAAACGGGTATTGGGTCAACAAGCCAAGTGGCATGAAATTGGCGCCAAACTGATCCAATGCTAACCGGACACCGGCACGTTTTAACTGCGATAAACCCGATAATTCACGCGTACTGAGTTTGAGTAAATCAGCCTCGCCAAAGGTGAGCGCTAGACGGTGCAACACGGCTGAATATTTGCTGAGTAGTTTTAATAGTTTATCAAGCTGACTGGTGGAGCAGAGTTGTTGGGTCGATAGCGGTAGCAACAGGATCGCGGGCTCAGCGCTGGTTTGCAGCCGTAGCAATTGCCGTTCAAGCACTTGATATTCGATTTGTGACAACACACCCGCTTGTGCCGCTTGATGACAAAAATCGGTTTGGCAACCTAAGGTAGGATGCTGCCAGCAAATGTCGGCACTAAAGCCCAATAAATGCTGTTTGTCCGTGCAAATGATCGGTTGCTGGCGGATATCAAATTGTTGTTCGTTTAGCGCCTGATGCAACGACTGTTCAAACGACATTTCTTGCAATAACTGCTCACGCATCGATTCCGTAAAAATCACGAAGCGATTGCGACCCATCGCCTTGGCTTGATACATCGCCGCATCGGCATCACGCAACAATGCGTCGGCACTTGGGTAATCGGCTCGATAATGTGCAATACCTATCGAAGCACCGGAATAGACCAATTGACCTTGCAATTCCATCGGCTCGCGTACGGCGATAATAATTCGCTCGGCCACATCTTCCGCATCGGCTTCCTGTTGCATTGGGCCTAGCATCACCACAAATTCATCACCACCGAGGCGTGCGACTAGATCAAGTTCACGTACGGTTTGTTGTAGCCTTTGGCTTATCTCCACCAAAAAGGCATCACCCGCATGGTGGCCTAAGGTGTCGTTGATCATTTTGAATCGGTCTAAGTCAATGAATAATAATGAAAACTTAAGATCCGGTTGACGGGTGCGTAACGCAAATTTTTGCCGCAGTTGCAGCATAAACATCTGCCGATTGGCAAGGCCCGTTAAGGCATCGTGATTGGCTTCATGAAACAGTTTTTCTTCTGCTTTTTTCCGCTCTTCCACTTGCAGTCGCAAGAACAAATTCGTTTGGCGCAGCTCACGGGTACGTTCGAAAATCTTCCGTTCAAGTTCTTCTTGGTGTTGCCGTTGTTGCTCGATATTAAGCTTACGTTGGATGGCCACGGCGATGTGTTGCGAGACGAACTTTAAAATGGTCAGTTCGTTTTCACCATATAAATAGTTGTCATCGTAGGATTGCAGCGCAATGACGCCCAGCGCCTGCTGATCAATCAACAAGGGCGCACCCAGCCAGCTCGTTGACAGCGGTAACGGCCGGTCATATTCATCTTTGACCACCCGTAACACTTCACCTTGTGCCACCAGCAATGCCGTGAGTTCTTTATTAATCAGCCGCGCTTCGCCAACTCGCAACACATATTCAGTAAAGCCCTTGCGCAACGGGCGTTCGTTCGATGGCGGGCTGAATTGGTCGATGTAAAATGGGAAACTGAGCTTTTTGCCCGACTCATCTAAAAGCGCAATAAAGCAGTTTTCAGCCGGCATCAAGCTACTTAGCACCTGATGGATCTGCCGGTAGAAGGTCGACATATCGGCGCTACTGGCCGTTAGTTCGGCGATTTTATACAAGGCCGCTTGCAGCTTTTCAGCATTTTGGCGCTCGCGGATCTCGCGCTGTAAATTGTGATTGGTGCTTTGCAATTGGCGGGTCCGTTCGCGCACGGTTTGCTCGAGCAATTCGCGGCTCTTTACCCGGTCAATAGCGGTAACTGTATGTATGGCAATATATTCAAGCAGTTGCAGATCTTCTGCTTGGTAGCTGTAACGCGGGTCATACAATTGCACTGTCATGACACCAATCACGTGATTGCCGCGTTTGAGCGGTACTCCCAGCCAATGATGACTTGGCGTGCCTTGGGCTTCGATCAGGCCGTCTGCAATCAGTTGATGATAACGCGCTTCGTCACATAACAAAGGTTGGCCACTGCGTACCACGTAGCCAGTTAAGCCGCGAGCAAACTCAGTGGTGTCATCGGCAAAATCAAATGGGTCTTTTTCGTCAGCGTAATAGGTGACTTGGTATTCGTTGCTGTCGTGATCCACCAGCACCACATAAAAGTTATCCGCGACTAAATAGTCTTGCACCAATTGGTGAATTTGCGGGTAAAACTCGGTCATATCCGATAGCCGACTGGCAAGCTCTGACAGGCTCAACAGGGCTTTTCGCACCGATAGTGCTTGTCGATAGCGTTCAAGCATCGACTGCAAACGGTGTATGCGGTGTTCAAGCACCCTTGGATTTGACGTTTTGGTTGCTGCTTTCACAGAATGATTCTTCGTTTTTTTTATTATTTGGTTGTCATATTTGCTAGCGCGGCGACTCTTTTGGTCGCTGCACCTATTATGCACAACATGCGGTCATAATAAAGACGAAATGGTTATAAATTAATCACGAGGCAGTGCGAAAACGAGTCGCTGCATCCGTGATCCAAAGCTCATCCGCTATTTTGTGGCATGCAATTGCAGTGGGTACCACGAATCCGCCCTGCGAGGCTCTAACACGCGTGCTAGTAATGCTGCCGAACGACGAGTCGGCCCCCCTTTTTGGCAAAAAAAAACCGCCAAACGGCGGTTTCTTCAATAAAGCGTATCTTACACGCCTTCCGTCATAAATTTGATGGCTGCCAGAATTTCGTCGTCTGAACAGTCAGCACAGGTACCGCGTGGAGGCATTGCGCGGATACCTTCGATGGCATGCTTATGCAGTACTTCAATGCCTTGTGCTAAGCGAGGTTTCCATTCATCTGCTGAACCTTTTTTCGGTGCGCCTAACGCCCCTGTGCCGTGACAGGCGATACAGGTGGTGTTGTAAACTTGATCACCCGTGCGTGGGCCTGTTGGTTTTGCTGCTTCCGATGCTGCGCCTGCTAAATAGACAGCGCCAACTGGGGCAATACGTGCTTTTAACTCGTCAGCTGCATGATCTTTATCCGCAGCAGTTTGCGCTAAAGCAGTAAAGCTGAGCGCAGCCAACAAAACAGTAAATTTCTTCATCGATGGGGATCCCAATTTTATAAATGCCGCACAAATTTTAGGGCATTATAGCGCCGGCGCAGCGGATTGGGGAAGAGTGTTGCAGCATTGCTGGCCGATCTGTCGCGAGATTTTTTGTCAAAATCACGGATTTAGCCGGTATGGGCGGATCCTGAAAAGATCCGACATGATCGCATTGCGATCATCCATCAAAAAATCTGCTGAAAAATTATCCGGTCAAGCAATTTTTTTTTATTTTTTCCCCTTTTCACTGGCGGCGGTTGTGGTAGTCTTACCGTCCACTGTTTGCACTTGGCGAATAATTTGTTTGCCGGTCATGCCACAGTGGTCTCGCGCTGGAAAATAATTTTCCACAACGCAAAGGAATAAAAATAATAACAAGGGTCTAGGTTGTTTCCCCCTCGTTTTTATAAACAATTCAGTCACTTAGCCTAATATTTTGTTTTGCGAAAGCAGGGCAGGATAAGTCACGTCTGTGAACTGCTCACAGGGTTATCCACATCTTATTCACAGAAGACGTGCTGGTTTTGCCACTGTTTTCAAATGCTCGCTTATGGCATGCTGCTCAAAAACGACGGAGACTTATTTATGCCACAGATCCCTGCGGATCCATTGATCTTGGTGGACGGATCGTCATACCTGTTTCGTGCTTACCATTCACCGCCGCACACCACCACGTCACGTGGCGAGGCCACCGGCGCCATTTATGGCGTGGTGAACATGCTCAAAAGCTTGATTAAGCAATTTAACCCATCACAGATGGTGGTGGTGTTTGATGCCAAAGGGCCAACCTTTCGCAATGAGATGTATGCCGACTACAAGGCGCACCGCCCGCCGATGCCGGATGATTTGCGCAGCCAAATCGACCCTGTGCATCAAATTATTCAAGCCATGGGGTTGCCACTGTTATGTATTTCCGGCGTTGAGGCTGATGACGTCATTGGTACGCTCGCAGCACAGGCTAGTAAAGAAGGCCGTCATGTGCTGATTTCTACCGGCGACAAAGATATGGCGCAGTTGGTCAATAGCCACGTCACGCTGATCAACACCATGACGGACACCATTTTGGACCCCGCCGGCGTTTGCGAAAAGTTTGGCGTAGGGCCGGAGCTCATCATCGACTTTTTAGCTTTGATGGGCGACAAAGCCGACAACATCCCAGGCCTGCCAGGCGTCGGTGAAAAAACCGCGCAAGCCCTGCTGCAAGGCATTGGGTCAATTGACACCTTATATCAGCGGCTGGATGACATCGCCGGCTTGGGCTTTCGCGGCTCAAAAACCGTCGCTGACAAAATGCGCGAATTCGAAGCGCAGTTGCGCCTGTCGTATGAGTTAGCCACTATCAAACTCGATTGTGACCTACCGCTGTCGTATCGCGACGTGCATATTCAACCGGCCAATTGGCAAGCGCTTGCCGACTTGTTTGAACGCTGGGAGTTCAAGCGTTGGTTGTCGGAAGCACAAAGCCAGCTGAAAGTGCAGGCGAATGCGAGTGAGCGAATCACCACAGATAGCGCGGCTTCGCCAGAGCTATCGCTAGACGCAACAAGTGCCGAAGCGACTGCGGACGCCGCTGTCAGCATTGATCGCAGCGCCTATCAAACTGTGCTCACTGCAACGCAACTGCAGGAACTGCTCACCGAACTGCAGCAAGCCGAGTTAGCCGCTGTCGATACTGAAACGACCGGCCTTGATTACATGCAAGCCGGGTTGGTTGGATTGTCGTTTGCAACAGCCCCAGGCCGCGCTTGGTATGTGCCGGTGGCCCACGATTATTTAGGTGCTCCCGAGCAGTTATCGCGTGAGTATGTGCTCGCGCAACTCAAGCCATATTTGGAAGATGAGAGCAAAGCCAAAGTCGGCCAGAACTTAAAGTTCGATATGAGTATTTTGGCGCAGCATGGCGTGCAGCTGCGTGGTGTGCGCTTTGACACCATGCTCGAAAGTTATGTGCTCAATAGCGTAGCGACTCGTCATGATATGGACAGTCTGTCTGAATTGTACCTGCAGCATCAAACCATTCATTTTGAAGATATCGCTGGTAAAGGTGCTAAACAGCTGACGTTTAATCAAATTGAATTAGAAAAAGCCGCTGAGTACGCCGCAGAAGATGCGGATGTGACCTTGCGTTTGCATCATGCGATTTGGGACAAGCTACAACGCGAAGCGCGCCTGGTGTCGGTGTTTCATGACATCGAATTACCACTGGTGCCTGTATTGTCTCGAATGGAGCGCACCGGTGTGTTGATTGACGCGGCCAAGCTTGCCGAGCAAAGCCGTTATTTGGCCAGCCGGATTGGTGAGTTGGAAGTGCAAGCGCATGAGCTCGCTGGCAAACCGTTTAATCTGTCATCGCCCAAACAACTGCAGGAGATCTTGTTTGAAGAACAAGGTTTGCCTGTGCTTAAGAAAACGCCGACCGGTGTGCCTTCCACTGCCGAAGAGGTGCTGGTTGAGCTGGCTGAAAAGTACCCGCTGCCCAAAGTCATCATTGAGCATCGCAGCTTAAGTAAATTGAAATCGACGTATACCGATAAGCTGCCGCAAAGTGTGGATGTGACGACGGGGCGCGTGCATACCTCGTATCATCAAGCCGTTGCGGCAACGGGCCGTTTAAGTTCGACCGAGCCGAACTTGCAGAATATCCCGATCCGCACCGAAGAAGGCCGTCGAATTCGTCAAGCATTTGTGGCCGCGCCCGGTTATACCATGTTGGCGGTGGACTATTCACAAATTGAATTGCGCATTATGGCGCATTTATCGGGCGATCAGGCGTTGGTGGATGCTTTTGCTCAAGGCCGCGATGTGCATCGCGCCACGGCAGCAGAAGTGTTTGGCGTGGCCTTGGATGATGTGACGTCAGAGCAGCGCCGACGCGCCAAAGCGGTGAACTTTGGCTTGATTTACGGTATGTCGGCCTTTGGTTTGGCGCAGCAGCTGGACATTAGCCGCAGTGAAGCACAGCAGTATGTCGATACCTATTTCGCCCGTTTTCCGGGTGTGTTGCGTTACATGGAAGACACACGCTTGCAAGCAAACGAGCAAGGGTATGTCGAGACTATTTTCGGTCGCCGTTTGTATCTCCCTGAGATCCACAGCAAAAATGTGGCGCGCAAAAAGGGGGCTGAACGCGCGGCGATCAACGCGCCGATGCAAGGCACTGCAGCGGATATCATCAAGCGAGCGATGATTCTGGTGGATACGTGGATTTTACAGCAGCCAGCAGAGACAGTGCGGATGTTGATGCAAGTCCATGATGAATTGGTATTTGAGGTGAAGACCGAGCTGCTTGAGGAATACCAAGCGCATATTGTTCAGCTGATGCAAGCTGCCGCGCAGTTGCGTGTGCCATTAGTAGCAGAAGCGGGCAGTGGCCAAAACTGGGATCAAGCGCATTAAGAGTGCGCTATTGCAGAGGACTTGGTTGAGACTGGCTCGTAGTGCAGTAGGCCGTGGCACAACAAACTTTAAAAAGTTTTGAACTTCCACGCCAAACCATCGTCTGAATGCATGTGAACATATCCCGTTCCTGGTAGAAAGTTTGTTGACCCGCTCTTGTAGCGGGTCTTTTTTTGCGGGTTTATTCGCGTCTGTTGTCCGCTTTTAATGTACGTTTCTGCCATGTCTTCTGCGTTGATGCAGGGGGATGCGGGTTTGAGCATGCCGACATTTGGTTAATAAATTACGGAAAAGTCAGATTCTTGGAATTTAATCTCAATATTTGTAGTTTTTTTACAAAATGTGCTTGCTTTTTAATCCGTGCTGCGTAAAATCGAAGGCGTAGGGTACAGAGGTAAGATGTTCTATCTTTCGGTAGTTTTGATGATAAATCATTGATTCTACAAAGAAAGTAGGCTTATTTAGCCGCCCCACTGCTTGCAGTGGGGCGTTTTTTTTTGCCTAAATTTTTGCGATGAAATTTTATTAGATTTATTAGAGTAAATACTTTAAACGCAGTAAAAATGCTGTATAATGGCCCTGTCTTCTTATGAGACACCCTGTTGATTTGAAATTTATTGAATAGCTTCTCCCCGTTTGCTATGCCGGCCCTGTGAATAACATGGCCGGTTTTTTCTTTTTAGACCACCGATTGGCACCCTCTCATCCCCTCAGTGGCCATCACCGACATTCTATGTCTGTTTAAAACAGATTCCTGAAATAAAACTACATTTTCTGCGACAGCGCGACCTACGTAAGCCGCTAACGACCTGGTAAAAAGATGCAGGTGCAAAGTCGAAGCCTTATGACATAAAGACAGAGCGCTTGAAAACGGCAGCGCATGCACCATTAGGCCATGGCGTCGAAGACGTGTGTAATAAGCAAGAAAGGTCGTAACAATGAGAGAAGCAAGTGGGTTTCTTTATGAAACAGAGACCCACTGCGCGAGAATTAAAACGATAGGGCTCTTATTCGGGGATCGGATCTTGGATCGATTCGCCACTAAACCAACGATCCAGCGCCATTTCAAGCTCGGGCAACCCCAAACGAGTCAATGAGCTAAAGGTTTGCACTGTTACATCACCCATAAATGCTAAAGATGCTTCTTGCACTTCGAGCAAGGTCTTTTTACGCGCACCGGGCCCTAACTTGTCTGCTTTGGTTAACAGGATCAACACCGGCAATTGGCTTTGGACTGCCCAAAAAACCAAATCTTGATCGAGATCTTTTAATGGGTGACGAATATCCATCAACACGACAATACCTTTGAGGCTGTCGCGCTTTTGCAAATATTCACCGAGCGATTTTTGCCATTTTTCTTTGACTTCCAAAGGGACTTTGGCAAAGCCATACCCTGGTAAATCGATCAGGCGTTTGTCTTCAGCTAAAGAAAATGTATTAATTAATTGAGTCCGGCCCGGTGTTTTACTCGTACGTGCTAAATTATTCTGACGAGTGAGCGTGTTCAAGGCGCTGGATTTACCCGCGTTTGAGCGACCGGCGAACGCAATTTCGATCCCTGTGTCTTCCGGCAACGCCCGAATATCGGGTGCACTGGTTAGGAATCGAGTTTGCTGATAATTGAATTTTGCTTTATACACTTCGCTCTCCACGGATAAATTTCAGTTTATTTTACCCTACATCATGGATCAGCAGAAGGTTTGGGATTTTCTCTGCGCCGGAATCGTGTAAAATAGACATAAAAACTAGGGTTATTTGATTGAGCCTGCTGCTTTTTGGTAGGTCCAAGCGGAACAGAGACAAGAAACATGAAAAAAATTGCACTTCCAGTCATGCTTTTATTGGGGTTGTTCGGTCAAGCGATGGCTACAGAAGCAACCAAAGCTTATGTTGGCAACGCTGAAGCAGGAAAAGCCAAATCAGCAACTTGCGCAGCGTGCCACGGTCCAGATGGTAACAGCTTAGCAGATACATATCCGAAAATTGCTGGTCAACATGCCAGTTATATCTACAAGCAATTAAAAGACTTCAAAGCTGGTGCAGCCTCAGGTGGCAAAGAAGGCCGTAATAACGCGGTGATGGCAGGCATGGTTGCGGCACTGACCGATGAAGATATGCATGACTTAGCTGCCTATTTTGCATCACAAAAAGTTAAAGCGGGTACAACGCCAGAAGATGTGGTTGCAGCCGGTGAAAAACTGTTCCGCGGCGGTGACTTACAACGTGGTATTGCAGCATGCCAAGCGTGCCACGGTCCACGGGGTGTCGGCCATAGCTTAGCCAAGTTCCCAACGATTTCGAATCAACATGCTGCTTATGTAAAAGCGCAGCTGATGGCATTCCGTGCTGGTGAGCGCGCGAACGATCCAAACGGTATGATGCGTGATATCGCGAAAAAATTGACCGACCAAGATATTGAAGTCCTGTCAAAATACGTGGGTGGATTACATTAATTTGTAACGCGCATCGAAAAAAACCGGAGTTTACTCCGGTTTTTTTTTTGCTCGATATTTTAGAGAAATGCCGACAAACTGCTGGAAAATCACGTTTAATGGTGATGTTGTTGTGAGATATATCGCACATTTGTTGTAAGTCATGTCTGAATAATTGAATTTGAAAGTGAGCCAAATGATTAAAATTTGCTCTAACCGATTGATTTATATAGGGCGCAGAAAATAGTTCACATTTTGTACGATTTTTTTTGAAAAAGAGTATTGCCATTCGTATCAATCAGAGTAAATTAAACCCGTCGCTTAGACGACATACAACAAAATGGATACTTACTGCACGGACAGCAGAAGTGCTTGGTACATTCAAGAGGACGTTATCTGACGTCAGCGTTGTTAACGCAGCGCAAGGAAGACCAATAAAGTATTAGGATGATCGCGAATAACTATTTTAATAGGGAAGTGACGCTAAAATATACGGAAACTGACCAGACAGGGTATGTCAATATCGGTTAGGACGACGTAAACAAAATTCGTGTCAGTTGACACACTCCTTGACGGCGATTCGATGAATCGCCGTTTTTGTTTTTACCGCCACCAACAATGCGGCTAATTTACATTGGCCGATGCCTGCTCCGTGCTGTTCTGCCAAGCCAAGCCAAGCCAAGCCAAGCCAAGCCAAGCCAAGCCAAGCCAAGTCAAGCTGTGAATGCGGCAAATATGGCGCGGTCGCCTACACTGATGGAGCTTGGCGAGGCTCGGGTGGTGATAAATTGCAGAAATTGTCGCTTTCGATAGGCAGCGCCTAAAAATCTGGTTAAAATACGCGCCCTTTTTCTGTAGGTATCAGCCATGACACGTATCAAAAAATCCCGCGGCACCGGCCAAATCGGTCTCCGTCACAAACCGAAGGCTGAAGCTCGTCTCGACCGCGAACGCCCAATCGAAGCGAAGAAAAAAGGCGCCGGCAAAAAGTCTGGTAGCCGTAACAGCCAGCTTGAAGCCAAATCAGAGCCAAATAACCAAGGCAAAAACGCCAAACAAGACCCGCGTATCGGCAGCAAAACGCCAATCCCTCTGGTGCTCAATGACGTTGAAAAGAAATTGATGGAAAAACCACTCGATTTCACGCCCAAAGCACAACTGACCAAAGCAAAAGCGCCGCAAGTTACGCCAGAGCAAGAATTAGCTCAGTTAGAGCAAGATGAAAAGCTGATGGCACTGCTTGAGCGCGTTGAGCAAGGTGAAATTCTCACAGGTAAAGACGCCAAGTACTTCAATGCCAAGACCGCGCGTCATGCTGAATTGATCAGCCTGTTGGGCCTCGATGACGATGATGAAGACTTTGCGGATGACGAAGACGACCTTGACCCGCTGAGTAAACTGGAAAAAACCGACTGGAAAAAGCAGTTTTTGGGCGAATAACCAAATCTAGGCACCCTCGGCTCGCGTAGCCAGGTGCTAATGTTGGGCGTTTGACCTTCGCATGCGCGCTTTGCCTGAAGATGCGTGGCTGTTTCAAAGGAGCTGTTGTGGTAAGTAGTACAATCTTATGGCTGTTGGTGGCTGTCGGCACTGTGATTATCGCTGGTTTGGCCTTTTATCTTGGCAGCTTGTTGTTCAAGTTAAAGCATCAGCAGCAACAACAGCAACGTGCGCAAGCAGAACACGACCGCAAACTCGCCGAGCATCAGCAGTACTTGCTGGAAAGTATTTTGGTGATCAGCGAAGCGACCATCGAAGGCCAGTGTGAATACTCCGAAGGTGCACTGCGTATTTGGGTGTTGTTGGAAAACTTCCAACCTGAACTGGCGCAGGCTTGTCGTTTCCCGGCACTGTTTGAAATGTATGATTGTGTCAAAGGCATGCCAACGCATGAGGCTCGCAAGGCGCTGGATAAAAAGGAATTGCGCCACTTAGACCACGTGCGTCAGCAAACGGAGATCCGCTTGGCTGAGCAAATTAAGCAGGACTTACGCCAGCTAAAGGCTTTGCTGCAACCGGTGCACTAAACAAAAACCGCCAGCTGGCGGTTTTTTTCATCCCATGTCAGTCAGACAAACGCCCACGGATCTGATGTGGGCGTTTTTACATCCGGTGCTCTCAAGGTTGTTTATAAACTTTGCCTGCTTTCATCACGAAGTCTACCTTGCTCATCAGCTGCAGGTCGCTGAGCGGATCGCCTGGCACCGCGACTAAATCAGCCACTTTGCCGACTTTGATACTGCCGAGCGTGTCTTGTTGATTGAGCACGGTGGCCGCGTCGATGGTCGCTGCCAAAATGGTGTCATGCGCTGGCATCCCCGCTTCATTCATGTAGAGAAACTCTTTCCAGTTATCACCATGCATGCCGACGCCGGCGTCGGTGCCAAAGGCAATTTTGACCCCTGCTTTGTAAGCGCGTTTAAACATATCTTGCATCAAGGGGCCGGTGGCGGCGGCTTTTAAACGCACGATCTCAGGGAAATAACCGGGGATCTTCGCTTTTTCGGCGACGAATTTGCCGGCGCTTAAGGTGGGGACTAAATAGGTGCCATGTTGTTTCATTAGCGCCATGGTTTTGTCGTCCATAAAGGTGCCATGTTCAATCGAGGTGACACCCGCTTTGATCGCCCGCTCCATACCTTCTTTACCGTGGGCGTGCACGGCGACGGTAAAGTTATAGTCTTTGGCGGTATCGACGATGGCTTTTAATTCTTCATCGCTGAACTGCGAGTTTTTGCCACTTTTCGCTACGCTCAGCACGCCCCCTGTGGCGGTGATTTTGATCAAATCCGCGCCTTCTTTGTAGCGTTGGCGCACTGCTTTGCGCGCTTCATCGGGGCCGTTGATTACGCCTTCATCTGGGCCTGGGTTGCCCATGCGACCATAAGCCAAACCATTGGTCGGGTCAGCATGGCCACCGGTGGTGGCAATTGAGGTGCCGGCGGTGAAAATCCGTGGGCCGTCGGTGTAACCGGCGTCAATCGCTTTGCGTAGTGCCGTGCTGATATGATGGGTGTCGCCGAGTTCGCGCACTGTGGTAAAACCTGCCAGCAAGGTTTTGCGGGCAAATACAGCGCCGCGTAGCGCATAGTCGGCTTCATTCATGGTAAAGCCTTCGCTGTAGGCCGTCGGGCTGCTTTGGGTCGAAAAATGCGTGTGCATATCCATCAGGCCAGGCATCAGGGTTTGGTTGGATAAATCGATCACGATATCGCCGGCGCCCGCGGTTTTAAAACCCCGCTCAATGGCGCTGATTTTGTCACCGTCGACCACAATGGTGTGCTGTTTTAGGATTTGTTTGCCTTCGGCCGTGATGATGGTGCCGGCGTGAATGAGCGTAGCGCTGTGAGCACATCCGGGCAGCACGCACGCCGCAAGCAGGCTGAAACGAAATATGTTCATCGATGTTCCTGGTTTTTTTAGTTGGAGTCGCGGTCTTTTGCCACAGACTTGTGATGGATCAAGTCGCATCTCACCACAGCACGTAGACTGACGCCAATTCCCCCAGGAACACTTGCGATATGATGACTACATTTTGGGATGAAGCCCTGATTGCGAAATACAACGTCAAGGGCCCGCGTTATACCTCTTATCCAACCGCCTTGTTGTTGCGTAGCGGTTTCCCTGTCGATAAAGCCTTGCATGCACTGCGCAGCAGTGGTCCGGCGCTGAGCTTGTATCTGCACGTGCCGTTTTGCAAAGAGCTGTGCTATTACTGCGGCTGCAACAAGGTGATTGCCCGGGATGTTAGCAAAGCCGACCGTTACCTCACGGCACTGCTGCATGAAATTGCGCTCTACGGCAAAACCTGTGCGGATAAAACCGTGCATCAGCTGCATTTTGGTGGCGGTACACCGACCTTTTTGTCCGAGCAGCAACTGACCGATTTATTAGCAACGCTGCGCCAGCATTTTTACTTTTTGCCCAATGCCGAATTGTCGATTGAAATTGACCCACGCAGTTGCAGCTTAGAGAAGCTGGCGCATCTGCGCGCGCTCGGCTTTAGCCGCGTCAGTTTTGGTGTGCAAGATTTCGACGCGCAAGTGCAACAAAGCATCAACCGCATTCAAAGTGTTGAGATGGTGCAGGCTTTGGTCGAAAAATCGCGTGAACTGGGCTTTAAATCGGTGAATCTGGATTTGGTGTACGGCTTGCCACACCAAGCGACTGACAGTTTTGCCACCACCTTAGCGGATGTGGTGCGGTTAAACCCGGATCGGATCAGTTTGTTTAGTTATGCCCATTTGCCCGAGCGTTTTGCCGCGCAGCGTAAAATCCCGCAAGATGCCTTGCCCGATGCAGGCTTGAAGTTACGCCTGCTTGGACTTGCGGTTGAACACCTAGAGCAGGCAGGTTACCACGCCATTGGTATGGACCATTTTGCCCGCGCTGACGATGAACTGACGCTCGCGCAGCAGCAGCACAAGCTGACCCGCAATTTCCAAGGCTACAGTGTCGACCCGTGTGATGCGCTTTTAGGGCTTGGTGTGTCGGCGATTAGCCAAGTGGATGATTTGATTTGGCAGCAACAAAAGGACTTAAACGACTATTACCGGCAAGTCGAGCACGGCCAGCTGGCAATCGACAAGGGCCTAACCTTGACGCTGGATGACCAAATTCGCGCGGATTTAATCGCGCAAATTATGTGTAATTTCTTTGTTGATTCGGCGCAGATCGCCAGTAAATGGCAGCTTGATTTCGACAACTATTTTGCCGAAAGCTTAGAGCGTTTAGCGCCATGTTTTGCCGATGGTTTGGTGAAATGGCAAGGCTGCGCCTTGGAAGTGACCGACCGGGGACGGCCTTGGGTTCGTGTGATCGCCGCGGCATTTGATGCCTATCTGCTGCCGCAGCAGCAGAATTATTCCAAAGTGGTGTAACGAGCAGGCGTGTTGTTGCTCGCAGTACCTTTGCGAAAATGCCAGCTTGCTGGCATTTTTTATCAGTCTCGATTGCCTAGGAAGGTGCGGGTTTATCCCGCAGAGCTGGCTCGTTGTTAACGCCTAACGAGCACTTCAGTGTTGAGTCGCTGCACTCACCTTACGAACTTTAATTGACCTCGCTTTGCCCCAACACACAGCGATAGCTGCCACTGTATATCACGTAGTCCAGCATGCCAACCGTGGATGCAGAGGTTTCAGTGCAGGCAAGCTCGGCTAAGCGATAAAACAAGCTGCGGCTGAACTTGGCGCTAAGTCCACGTGGTAACTGCATATAAGGCAACAACTCGCCACTGAGCGGCTCGGCTTGGAGTATCACCGGATATTCAGCGGAAATTAAGTAACTTTGCCCCAAATTAGATACAACCTGCAGTAAAGGCCCGGCTGCAGATGGCAGCCATTCGGCGTCAATCAGCACAAATGGTGCATCATCGACTTGAATTTGCACCTTTTCGACAGGCGTTTTCAGTACAAAACCATGCTCGTCACGACACAACACGGCGGCGAATAACTTGACCAATGGCAGCCGTTCAATCGGACTTTGTTGATAAAACCAGCGACCGTCGCGGTCGATACGGATCGGAATGGCGCCGCAAAACGGCGGTGTCCACTGTTCGAGCGGGTAGTGCGCTAAACCAGTGAGTTGCTGTTGGAGCTTAGTCAAATCCATACGGGCTTCCTAAACGGATGGGCTAAGCATGCTAGCATATGCCGCTTTGGTGATGACAGCGGTGCCCCGTGGTAACGGTACGCAAAAGAGGAGCAATCATGTTAGAACAAGCCATGAAGTTTTTAGAGCATAACCAAGCTGTGATTTTAAGTTTCTCCTTGAAACTGATCGTGGCCTTAGTGATTTTTTATCTGGGCCGTTGGGTGGCGTTTGGCGTGTCCAGATTGATCGGCAAAGCCTTGTTGCTGCGGCATGTTGACCGTGCCGTGGTGTCATTCTTAACAAGTATTGTCAACGCCGGTATAATGATCGCCTTCGCGTTGATTGCCTTGTCGCATATCGGTGTGCAAACCGCCTCCTTTATCGCCATTTTAGGCGCCGCCGGCTTAGCTATCGCCTTAGCACTCCAAGGCTCCCTGTCGAACTTCGCATCTGGGGTGTTGATTATCTTATTTCGGCCATTTAAAGCGGGCGATATGGTGGATGTCGCAGGGATTAGCGGTGTGGTGCAACGGGTGGATATGTTCCAAACCATTTTTAAAACCGGCGATAACAAAAAAATTATCGTGCCGAATTCGCAAGTAACGGGTGGGCCTATTGTCAATTATTCGGCCGAAGGCAAACGCCGGGTCGATTTAACCATTGGCATCAGTTATGACTCGGACTTGCGAAAAGCCAAACACATTTTACAACAACTGGTGGCCTCGGACGACCGCGTGTTGCCAGACCCAGAACCAGTGGTTGCAGTGGCGGCACTGGCCGATTCTGCCGTGCAGTTGATTGTTCGGCCTTGGACCAAGTCGGTCGATTATTGGCCGCTGTACTGGGACTTGTTAGAGCAAATCAAATTGCGTTTTGATGAAGAAGGGATCGAAATACCGTTCCCACAAATGTCGTTACATATGAAAAAGGAATCGTGATGAAACCTGTATTGTTCGTGTCGGGCCTGCTGTTGGCTGCGACGGCCGCACACGCGGAAACAGTCAAACCTTGGCAAACATCGGCGGAATTAGGCGCTATTACCACTTCAGGTAACACCAGCGGTACCTCGGTGACCGGTAAAATCGATGCGCGTCAGGAGACCACCAACTGGAGCAATGAATACATCCTGAGTGCGTTTTTTAAAGAAGACAGCAAAAAAGATGCAAACGGCGACACCTATACCGAAAAAGCAGCGGAAAAATACACGGTGTCTGCCAAGGGTGGTTACAAGCTTGATAACGATCACGGTAAATTATTCATGCTGGGATCGCATACCCGCGATGAATTTGGCGCCTACTTAGATTACAGCCTGTTCGCCGCCGGTTACGGCGATCGCCTGTTTCAATCCGATAACGTGGTGATTGAGGGGGAAGTGGGTCCGGGTTATTACATTGGTAAAACCTCGGATGATGTAAAAGAAACCGGCATGATGTTACGCACCGCCGCAAGTTTGGAATGGACGATTTCCAGCAGCGCCAAATTCCGTCAAACCTTAAGTTATGAAGCCGGTGCGGATAATAAACGTACCATTGCGGAAAGCTCAATTAGCACCAAAATCAACGGGAGCATGCAGATGAAAGCTGCATTTTTGGCTCAACACGATTCGTTAGTGCCCATGGGTAAAAAAAGCACAGATACCCAAACCTCACTGACACTGGTCTATTCGTTCTAACAGATTGGTCGCGAGACGACGATGTCGTCTCGCCTTTCTTCATTGCTCAGCTATGCTAAAAAGGCTGTGCTCGTTATCAAAACAGAAACATTTCACTGTGATGATGACGAGACCGAATCACGGACTTTTTCAATCACGGATATCGCATGATGAGCAATCCACACCTATCCGAACCGCGCCATGCGCCCGTGGTATTCCCATGGTTGCTGCTGTGTTGTTATTTGGTGTTGGCCGTCACTTGGCTGACGTCTGCCGATCAAGCCTTAACCAGTTGGTTTTTATCCGAATCACAACGTCAGATTTGGCATGAGTTATTGGGCATCGTATTGTTGTTGGTGGCGTCGCTAGTCGGCTTGTATGGCTGCTATCGACTGACAAAGCTACATCAAGGCTACCGACTGCTGCACCAGCATTACCATTCAACATTTGACCAAGCGCCGGTCGGCATGGCCCATGTGGCGCTCGACGGGCGTTTTATTCGCGTTAATGAGCGTTACGCGCAGATGCTGCACTATGATGTCAGTGAGATCGTCGGCAAAACGTTCCAAGAATTTACCCACCCGGCGGATTTGGCCGATGATGTCAATTCGGTGCAAGCCCTTGCTGCGGGTCAGATTGATTTCTACGAGATGGAAAAACGCTATCGGCGGCGCGATGGCAGTTATTTCTGGGCCAATTTGTCGGTGTCTTATCACAAAGAAGACGACCCTGCGGGCTGTTATTTCGTGTCGGTGATTGAAAATATCGAACAAAAAAAACAAGCCTTGTTGGAGTTACAAGCCTGCACAGCGCAGACCCGACTGTTGTTGGAATCCACGGGCGATGCCATTTTAGGCCTGAACCGCCAAGCCGAGATCACGGTCGTTAACAACGCGGTGCTGCATATCTTGGGTTATCGCGATGTGCGCCAACTGCAAGGCTTGCCTGCACAGATGATCGTGGCGAAACAAAAGCCGGCGTTAATGTTATGGCGCGAAATCATCGATCGGATGCACACCGGAGCCGCCTTATCAGGCGAAGCTGATTTATTTGTGACCAGTGAAGGCGAAGTGATCCCGGTCTCCTATCGGGTCACTCCTGTCCCTGAAGCGCCGGACGGCACCGTGTTAGTGGTCTGTTGGCAGAATATTCGGGATCGCCGGCAACAACAAATGAAGCAACAAGCACAAAGTTATTTGCTACATCGGTTGTTGGAAGATATTCCACTGCCTGAATTGCTCGGGGAGTTGGTGAAATTCATTGAACAGCAATTGCCGGGTGTGCGTGGTGCCATTATGTTGGCGGATCTTTATGCCAACACCCTGCACACGGCGGCGGCACCGTCGTTGCCAGAAGACTATCAAGCCGCAACCGAGGGGTTGCCTATTCGCTACGGTAATGGCTCCTGTGGCACTGCTGCGGCGACGCGACAAGCGGTGTTTGTGCAAGATGTGCATCAAGATCTGTTGTGGCTGAATTATCGCGACATGATCAAGCCCTATGAATGGCTGCAGGCCTGTTGGGCCACGCCATTTTTTGATACGGATCGTCGACTGTTGGGGACTTTTGCTATTTATTTGGCTGAACATCGCGCGCCACGTACAGACGAAGTGGATTTAATTCAATTCACGGTCAGCTTGGCGGCATTTTTAGTAGAGCGCAGTCAAGCTAAAGCACGCAACTTGTTACTAACCAATGCCATTGAGCAAAATCCGGTGGCGGTTGTGATCTGTGATGCTGCAGGTCTGGTGCAATACAGCAACCAACGATTTGATGAGATCACAGGGTTAAGTGGCAAGGACCTGAAAGACAAACCCTTGCATCTTACTCTGCCTGAAACGCTACGTGACGAGTACTCGCGCGTCATGGCATTGGTGCTCAATGGCACCAGCGTGCCGAAACGTCCATTGAACTGGCCAACCCACGATGGCTCTGTGGTATGGCTGGAGTCTGCGGTTTACAGTATTTGCGATGCGCAGCAGCAAGTGACCCATCTATTGCTGGAGTTGGAAGACATTACCTTGCAGCGGATGGCCGAGCAGCAATGGATGGAAAGCGAGCTGAGATTTCGCACCTTGCTCGACAATACCCCCGAAGTGGCTGTGCAAGGATACGAAAGTGATGGCACCACCTTCTATTGGAATAAAGCCAGTGAAACGCTGTATGGCTATAGCAAAGAAGAGGCGCTGGGCCGTAACTTATTAGATTTGATTATCCCGGATGCGATGCGTGAGGGCGTCCGACTGGCGGTGCAAGCCATGGCGAGAACGGGCGTGGCAGAGTCGGCAGGTGAGTTGGTGTTACAAACCAAAGCCGGTACGCCCGTGCATGTGTTTAGCAGTCATGTGGTGCTTAAGTTGCCGGAACGCTCGCCGCAAATCTTTTGTATGGATTTCGATTTATCCGAGCGTAAAAAACAACAAGCGAATCAGCGCTTAGCCGACGCGGTGTTTAGAAGTAGTCGCGAGGGCATTCTCATCATTGATAAACAAAAGAATATCGTCTCGGTGAATCCCGCGTTGCTGCAGCTATTTGGTTATGCCGAGGCCGAGTTGATTGGCCAACCGGTGTCGATCTTGCGCTCAGGGCGGCATGAAGATGAGTTTTATCAACATATTTGGCAGCAGTTGGTTGAGGACCATCACTGGCAAGGGGAGCTGTTTAATCGGCGAAAAGATGGTGAAGTGATGCCGCTGCAATTGTCGATTAGTGCGGTGTTTAATGAAGCGCAAGAGGTTTGTCACTACGCCGCCATTTACACCGACTTATCAGAGATCCGCGCCACCGAAGCGGAAATGATGTTTTTGACCGAGCATGATGAGCTGACGCATCTGCCAAACCGTCAGCTGTTCTTGCAGCAAGTGGATCAGGCGATCAAAGTGGCACGCCGTGACCATCATAAGTTCGCGGTGCTGGTGTTAGATTTAGATCACTTCAAAGACGTCAATGATTCGTATGGCCATGACATCGGTGATTTATTGCTGTTGCAAGTGGCGAATCGCCTTAAGCGCCAGCTCAATGACCATGATGTACTTGCCCGCTTAGGTGGGGATGAGTTTGCCATTTTGCTGGGGCATATCGACCAAGTCGAACAAGTGACTGAGGTGGCTGCCGCCTTAATCGACCAGCTTGGTCAGAGTTATCAACTGCAAGATTCGGTCGAAGTGCAGCTGGGGGCGAGTGTCGGGATCAGCATCTTCCCTGATCATGGTGATAACACCACGTTATTATTGCAAGGGGCCGATGCTGCGCTGTACAAAGCCAAAGCCGCGGGCCGTAACACACTGACCTTTTTCTCCGATAGCTACACGCAAGGGGCCCGCGATCGACTGACACTGGAAGCACAGTTGCGCAAAGCGATCCGTCAGGGCCACTTGCAAGTGTATTATCAACCGCAGTTGGATATTTACAGTGGACGGATCACCGGTGCCGAGGCTTTGGTGCGCTGGTTTGACCCTGAGCAAGGCATGATTTCGCCGGCTCGATTTATTCCTGTGGCCGAAGCCTGTGGTCTTATCCATGATGTGGGCGAATTCGTCCTGCGTGAAACGTGTCGACAAGGCAAAGAATGGCTCGATGCCGGCTTGCCGCGGTTAACCTTAGCGGTGAACGTATCCCCGACCCAATTCCGCCGCTTTGATATGCGGCAACTGGTGCAAGACGTGTTGGCTGAAACAGGTTATCCAGCGCAAGCACTCGAACTTGAACTGACAGAAAGTGCGTTGATGGAGCATCAAGAGTCCGTGATCGCGACCTTAAATGATTTGCGTACAACCGGTATCCGCTTGGCCATCGATGACTTTGGCACCGGTTATTCCTCGTTAGCCTACTTGAAGCGTTTCCCATTGGATGTGCTAAAAATCGATAAGAAATTTGTCGATGACATCCCCCAAAGCAAAGACGATGTAGCGATCACCACCGCCATTATTGGGATTGCGCATACCCTTGGCTTTAAAGTGTTGGCGGAAGGGGTGGAAAGCACCCAGCAACTGGAGTTTTTACAACTGCAACGTTGCGATCAGTATCAAGGGTATTTATTCAGCCCACCGGTGCCCGCGGCGCGGTTTCGAAGTTTACTCGAGCTGCAGCTGGCGGAGTCGACTGTGATGATTGATCAAACCAACTAGCCTGCGAGGGTAGGGGCGGTTGCACAAGGCTGGTTACAACCAGCCTTTTTGTTGGGCGATGCGAGCCGCGTCCACGCGGTTGCTGGCGTTGAGCTTGGCAATGGCTTCCGACAGATAATTGCGTGCCGTGCCCTCGGCAATAAACAGTAATGAAGCAATTTCCGCGGTGGTTTTGCCATCAGCGGCCAACCGCAACGCTCGGCGCTCTTTGTCGGTTAACGGGTCTTGTTCACCCAGAGCCAACAGCGCCAATTCACTGTCGATCACCCGTTTGCCAGTGATGACTTTCTCCAGCGCAGCCAATAAATCGTCAATCGGCGCGTCTTTTAACAAAAAGCCACTGACACCGCTATCGAGCGCACGGCGGATATAACCGCTGCGGCCAAAGGTGGTGATGATCACCACTTTCATCGCCAATTGTTGGTGTTGCACGTAAGCCGCCAAATCCAAGCCGCTGCGACCTGGCATCTCAATATCGGTCAGTAACACATCAAAGGTTTGCGCTTTGAGCAGTGTCAGTGCGCTATCACCATCTGCCGCTTCGTGGATCTCGTGTTTGCTGTTTAAGCGCAACAAGGCGGCAAGGGCGCCTCGTACCATGGCTTGATCTTCGGCTAATAAAATTTTCATCGGGTCCTGCCTTATGACACGGTCGTCAGCTGGGGGGCGGCTTCATTAGCTGCTGCGTTGGGTAAACGAATTCGTGCGGTCAGGCCCGCTCCGGCGTCCAGTTCTAACTGCGCAGCCAGCGGCTGCAAGCGCTCACGCACACCGGTCAAGCCATTGCCGGCCCCTAACGATTGCACCACACCATTGTCACTGACTTCAATACAGCAGTGGTCGCGCTCTTGGCGAAAGCTAATCCGGCATTGATCGCCTTTGCTGTGACGAATGACGTTGGTACACAACTCGGTGAGCACCAAAATGATGGCAGACTCGGTACGCGCTGCTAATTTCGGCACTTCACCGGTTAAACTGACTTGAAAACCGGCATCGCGTAAGCGTTGAGTCAGCGTGGTAATTTCACCTAACAACCCTTTGTGCTTATAACCCGACACCGTCTGGCGCACTTGCGATAGCGATTCTCTGGCGATCTGTGCTAATTCGGTTAACTGCTGTTCGGCCGCCTGGGACTGGCCAGCTTTGCTAAGTGCCAAGGCTAAATCGGCCTTCAGCGCGATGCTTGATAAGCTGTGCCCCATGATGTCATGCAGATCGCGGGCGATACGCTCGCGTTCGACCATTTGTGCCAATTGGGCGATTTCTTCACGACTTTGCGCGGCTTGATGTTGCAAGCGACGACGATGCCGATCCAGCATGCCAAAGCCACCCACCCCAAACACTAACACGGCACCATAGACAAAAAAGTAAGGGCCTTTGTAATCAAGTAGCTGGTTCAACGCGCCAATGGTCGCTACAACCGCGGTTAATAACAGCAGGGCACGTCGTGGGGCATTGCCTGCGCCGATGAAGTACCCTGCATAGGTAAACAGCGCGATACTGCCGGGATTAAACGGACTGACCGCCACCGCCAAGCCAAAGATGCCTAAGGTCGGTTGCCACAAGGTTTGTGGTGTGGCGCGATACCCCCAAAAATAGCAATACAAAAAAGGGATCAACACCGCGACACACCCAGCGCGATGCCACCAGGGCAACTCAACCGCCCATAATGGAATGAAATAAAACACCAAATTAAACAGGTATACCCAGGCCCATTTATTATCAAACTGCTGAGACATTCGCGTTTTCCTTGTAACCAGCTGCCAGCGCTTGGCAGCAGTGTATCTTGCCCCGTATCTGACCTATAGTGTCGGCTGTCAGCGATTTGCGATGACAAATGTCATCCGTCGGCGCTGGGTAACTCCAAGCGACTCCAGCCCGAGCCCGCTTGTTTATGTACACGAATTTGTGTCGGGATGCGTTCTTTTAATGCCTCGACATGGCTGATGATGCCGATCATTCGGCCACTGGCCTGCAGTTGATCTAACGCCGCCAAGGCACATTCTAAGGTTTCGGGGTCGAGCGTGCCAAAGCCTTCGTCTAAAAACAGCGACTCTAACCGAGTTTTGTGACTGACCAAGTCGGACAAGGCTAAGGCGAGCGCTAACGACACTAAGAAACTTTCCCCGCCGGACAAGGTTTTGGTGTCCCGCGTGCTGTCTGCTTGCCAACTATCGACCACCACCAGTTCCAATTCGGCATCCGCTTTGCGCGCCAATTGATAACGACTATGCAGCTGCTGCAGCTGCCGGTTGGCCAACAGCACCAGCTGTTCGAGGGTTAAACCTTGGGCAAAACGCCGATAGCGCGCGCCATCGGCGCTGCCAATCAGCGAGTTCAGCTTTTGCCATTCTTGATAATGCTGCTGCAGTTGTTGCAGTTGCGCATAAAAATCGGCTTGTTGTTGCGCGAGCTGTTGTTGCGTTTTTTGCAGTTGGCGCTGCTCGCCGAGTTGTTGTGACAAGGCTTGCAATGCTTGCTCGTTCTGTTCAATAAACGCAGCAAGGCTTGGCGCATCCGCATGCTGCTGCAACACGGACGCTAAGATGGCATCTTGTGATTTCTGCAGGTGCAACTGCTCGAGTGTGTGGGTTGCTGCGTTCGCAATGGCTTGGGTTTGCACCTGTTCGTGTTGCAATTGCTGTTGTTGTGTTTCCAGCATGGTTTTTTGACTGTCGCTAAGTAACGCCAGTAGATATTCACTTTCATTGGTCAAACCAAGTGCGTGCGCTTGCTGTAAAAATTCGGCCTGCAGCTGCTGGCATTTGCTGCTGTAGTGGGTCAGTTGCTGGTCATGCAACTGCCAGCGGTTAGCCAATTGTTCCAACTCGGCGAGGCGCTGCTGCAACAGCTGCACATCGCCGGCTTCAGGCGGACGTGGGCTGCTCTCGATGCTTTGCAAAGGAAAGGCAGAAGGCGTCTGACTAGGCTGTTGCGGCACCTGTAGCCACAACGCGCGCTGCTGCGCTTGATGGTGTTGTTGCTCGCGACACTCTTGCAGTTGTTGTTGCAGCTGCTGGTGTTGTTGCTGCCAAGCCAGATGCGCCTGCTGCAATTGCGTGAGCTGACCGATGCGTTGCTGCAGGTGGTCGCGCCAACGTTTTGCTTGAAGCAATGGGTCATCAGAAACCTGCGGTATCGGCGTGGACCAACGTGTCGTCCACTCGCCAAACAACAGCTCGAGCTGCGCCGTCGCGCTTTGCGCCTGTTGCTGGTTTTGCTCGAGCTGTGCTTCGACGCGTTGCAGCTGGTGTTGGGTATCGGCAATGCGATGTTCAATCTCTCGGCGTTGCTGCTGCAACTGCTGGTACTGCAGTTGGTGTTGCTGAAGCTGCTGTTGCAACGCGTCATGATCCATTTGCTGTTGTTGCGTCAGATGCAGCTGCGCTTCAATCCATGCGGCAACGTCGCCAAGTGCGGTCGGATCGCACGGTGCATGAGGGTCGGCCAGTTCCGGGGGGACACACCGCATGCGCGGCGTGGCGCAATCGAGCAGCAATTGCTGCCAGCTTGGCTGCAGTTGCTGTTGCAGCGCGGTCAGTTTGGCGGCGATCTGCTGGTGTTGCAGTTGCCACTGGCTATCCATGGTGCTTAAGCGTGAGCCTTCTCGGGTTTCATGATCAATTTGCTGTTCTAGCCGCGTCACCTCTGCAAGGTACTGCGGTAATAGGTCAACATCGGTGCTGGCAAGCGGCTGTGGATGTTGCAACGAACCGCACAGGGGACAAGGTGCGCCATCTTGCAGCGCGTCGCGATGCTGCAGCAACGCAGACAACAATTGCTGTTGTTTGACGATCTGTTTTTTATCGTCGAGTTGTTCTTTGAGCTGGCGGAACAACTGTCGTTTTAAGGTTAACTCGGGCTGCAGAGCCTGTTGTTTTTGCGCCAACTCGGCGAGTTGTTGTTGCAACTCCTGGTGTTGCTGCAGGCCTTGAGCCAAGTGTTGACAGCGTAGCCGTTGATTGTGCCAATGCTGTTGTGTGGCGATATGATCGCCAGCGTTGTGGTGTTGCAGTTGCTGTTGTAACGCTTGCAGTTGTTGCTGCAGCGGTGTCAGTTGCTGCTCCACCACTTGTGCCTGCTCACGGTAAAGCTGCTGTTGTTGTTGCGCGTCTTGCAGCTGCAGTTGCAGCGCAGGTAAGGCCTCACGGGCTTGTTGCAGGCTGCGACCAGCGCTTTGGAGCACAGGCAGTTGCGTGTCGATATAGGTTTTTTCGCTGGCTAATGCGCTATGGTCACTGGGCGGATTGGCCTGCAGCTGCTGTAGTTGCTGCTGCAGCTGATCGACGGCTTGCTGTGATTGTTGTTGCTGCTCGGACAGATACGCCAAGCCCGCATGATATTGCTGCAGATACGCTGGGTAGGCGTGGTGCCATTGTTCAACGCACCACGCCATACCAGTCTGTTGTTCGTTGCGCAGCTCGCGATGTTGCAGCAGCTGCTGATAAAGCGGTTGCATCGGCTGCAATTGCTGATGGCGCGCCAGCTTCTCAAACCCAACTTTGGCGGCATCCATCGCTGCCGCGATACTGGATAAGGTCTGCTGCGCCGCTTGCTGCTGTTGTTCGGCTACGGTCACATCCCGTTGCCATTGCAGCGCGTGGCGTTGCTGTTGCAGCTGTGTTTGCCGCTGGTGTTGCTCTGCGACGAGGGCCTGAATGGTGGCATCGAGTTCGGCTAATTGGTCGCTGGATAACAAGGTAATGCCGTCGATGCGCGCCAACATCACATCTTGTTGTTGCTTGAGTTCGCGACAGCGTTCAAACACCGCGACCGACAACTCCCCATAAATTTGGGTGCCGGTGAGTTCTTCCAGCAGCTCGGCGCGCTCGTTCGCGCTGGCGTTCAAAAAGGCGGCAAAGTTGCCTTGCGACAGCAAAATGGAGCGAGTGAAACGGGCAAAATCGAGCCCAGTTAGTTGCTCTGTCAGCTCTAATTTTTCTTTGCTTTTGTCGGTTAACACCTGGCCATCGAGGGTGGCAAGCTCTACTCGAGCCGCCTGCAAGTTGCCATCTAAGGCGCCACGCGAGCGGCGTTGGCTCCAAAATGCCCGATAAGCGCCATCACGCACCGCAAACTCAACTTCGGCTAAGCATTCGGCGGTGTGCCGACTCATCAATTCGTTGCTGGTGGCACTTAATGATTTAAGCCGAGGCGTTTGGTGGTAAAGCGCCAAGCAGATGGCATCAAGCAAGGTACTTTTGCCGGCGCCTGTAGCGCCGGTGATCGCAAACAAATTGCTGTGCAAAAACGCAGGATCACGAAAATCGACTTTCCATTCGCCCTTCAGCGAATTGAGGTTGAGCAGTCGGACCGATAAGATTTTCATAACTCGTGCTCCGCTGCGACCTGTTGTGCGATGGCTTGGTCGGTCTGCTGGCGTGTTTGTACTTGATGCAACACCTCGTTATGCAAGGCCGTCAACCGTTGCTCGCTCTCGTCGCTAAGTTGCTCAAGCCGCAGGCGTTCTTGCAACACATCGTTTGGGGTTAACTCATGCAGGCTAAGTGGCACAGCGGCCACGGCTTGAGCTGACGAGCGCGCGCGCCGCAGTTTCAATACCTCCACAGGTAACTCGGCCAGTTGCTGCTGCAGTTGCAGCTGAACGTCACTGAGTAAGGCATCTTCACCTGTTAAAATAATTTCCAACCAAAGTTGTGTTGGGGTCGTCTGTTGTTGCCAGTCAGGCATGCGCTGAGACAGCTGGGTTAGGACTAGCTGTCGCACATCGCCAAGCGTTGCGGTGACACTGGCCATCGGCTGGATGGTTGGGATCGGCAGTGACACTGGCAGCGCTACCTGACCTTGCTCATCAATCTCAATCAACAGCACTTGTTTTTCGCTGTTGATTTCATCAAAGCCCAATGCCAGCGGGGCGCCGCTGTAGCGAAAATACGGATTGCCCGCCACCTGTTGGGCTTGATGAATATGACCCAACGCTAAGTAGGCAAAGGGTGGAAAACCATCGGCGCGAAAGGCTTCTAAGTTACCAATGTAAATCTCGCGCACAGACTCGGTGCGGGATGCACCGACCGTTGTCAGATGGCCCGTACCAAGGATTGGCAAAGGGCGCTCAGACAGCTGCTGGGCATGTTGCAACGCGTCGGCATACAGCTGTTGGTATAAAGCAGCGATTTGCTGTTGCAGATCCCGATTTTTGTCTTGCTCGGTTTGGCCTGCTTGACTGAGCAGCCCCTGATAGCTTGATAAATCGCGGGCTCGTAAAAAAGGCAACGCCACTAACACGGCACATGGCTGACCGGCTTTATTTCGCAGTGGTACTAAGTGCGTGGAACGTTCAGCGACCAGCCCAGGGATCACCTGCGTATTGAGCACGCGCAGCAGGCTGGCGCTTTCGCTAAGCACCGCCACAGAGTCGTGATTGCCGCCGAGGATAATGGTTTGCACTTGGTAATGATGTAAGTTAGCCAGCAACTGGTGATACAACTCGCGGGCATAACTCGGAGGCGTCGCCGTATCAAAGATATCGCCGGCGACCAGCAATACATCGATGCACTCGCGTTCAATGGTGTGGGTTAACCATTGGAAAAATGCCCGATGGCACGCCTCGCGGCTTTTCCCAATAAAGTGTTGGCCTAAATGCCAATCGGAGGTGTGTAAGATCCGTAACATGCGACATCGCTTTTGTAAAAGAGGATTAGTTGGCTAACATCGGGTAGCTAAACAACAGAAAGTGCAGTGCATTTAATGCGAAATGGCCCAGGATCGCCACCTCAATTCGGCCACTCCGTAAATACATCAGGCCATAGCCGATCCCGGCAACGGTGACTGTGATGGCATACGGCACCCCACCGCCAAGATGGGCCGCGCCAAACAACAGGCCAATGACAACCGCGGCTAGCCACAGTGGCCACGCGCGTCGAGCAAGCCAACGTTGCAGGGCGGTTTGGAATAAACCGCGAAAAAACAACTCTTCAGCGACGCAGGTCAAAAACAAATTCACGGCCAAGAAGGTCAGTGTATACGCGGGTAATTTAGGGTCCCAGGTGATAAAGCCAAATGCCACCGCAATCATTTCGCTGCACAAAAAGGTCAGCGGGAACAACGGCCACCAGCCACGTAACCATCGCAACGTCAAGTCGCTACCACGGTTTTGCGGCGCAGCAACCTGCAGAGACTGTGGCGACGGTTGACTGAGCGGCCACAGCAGCACTAACAACACGAAGCCGGCAAGACCTTTGTCAAAATTGGCATATAAGGTAAAGGGAATCGCGTCTTGACTGACTTGGACTTGATCAAGCAGCAACACATTCTGAAAGCCTGGCAGTTTGTGCATCGCTAACAGCAGCAATATGCTAGCAACAAGCAGCAATTGGCCACGTGCAAACCAGCGCAAGCCAAGCCGCTGCGGCTGGTGTTGTAGCCGCTTCGTCGTACGCTCATACCCTAGCGCAAGAGCTGCCAAGGCGGCTAGCACCGGTATGGCGCTGTATGTGATGAGGTTGGCAGCCCAGCCAGTGAGCAGCGCCGCCGCGCCTAATGCCAGCGGTAGCCGACGTGATGGCTGTGGCCAAAAGCAACTTAACATCGCAACAATCAGCAGGCTGTAGGCAACAAAAATCATTATGGTAGACGCTTATCCATCAGGGGAGCTTTACTGTAGCTGGAACTGCTTGCCCTGTACAATCAATCCATTAGCGAGTGAGGCAACGACAACTGCTGGTTTGCCCGTTGAGCCAAACCCCGGGTAACTGCATGGTCCCTTGCAATAAGGGCAGCACAATATCGGTGTCGAACGAACACCAAGGGCCGGTCGCGGCAGGCCCAGCATACGACAAGCGGGAGCCTTGCCACCATAATAACAGCGGCGTGGCTGGAATGTGTTGTTGTAGCTCGGCCGGTAATGCCGACAGGTCAAGTACCGTCAGCTCGACCTGACTTTGTTGTTGCAAGCGCGTCACGTGCGACATCGCGTCCTGGCGACAGCTACAGGTGTCTTGGGTGATTAACACCAACTGCGAGGGGTTCGACGCCGCACCCAACCACGCTGGTTTGCTAGCGAGATGTTCGCTTAAGCGGGGTAAGCGCTGCTCGGGATCAAAGGTGCCAAATTCTGGTGTGCTATATGACCACAGCAGCCACAAACTGCCGGTGATCCATAGAGTCATCACCAGCAGTGCCAGGCGTACTTTGAACTTAACGCTGACTGTGGACAAATCGCTCGGAAGCCTCGTTTAACTCGCGAGTAATGCCTTCCACTTCATGGGCGATAGCCGTGACTTTGGCACCTTGGGCTTGTTGTTGGGCGGCGATGGCCATCAGTTCACCGGTCGAGCGGGCGATTTCGGTGCTGGCATGCCCTTGTTGTTGCAAGGTTTGCGACATCACATCAGCGGACTCGAGCACTTGTTGCACTTTTTGCTGAATGCTATGCAGCACCTGATGGCTTTCGCCGGCGGTATCGACGGTTGCGGTCAGCTTGTGCAAGGATTCTTCGACCGCTGCCACCGATTGGTTGGAGTTTTGCACCAAACGAGCGATCATCACTTTAATTTCATCGGTGGATTTGTGCGTGCGTGATGCCAGCGTCCGCACCTCGTCGGCGACCACCGCAAAACCACGGCCTTGTTCACCGGCACGCGCCGCTTCGATGGCAGCGTTTAGGGCTAATAAGTTGGTTTGCTCGGCGATGGCTTGGATCACATCCAACACGCCTTTGATATCGGCAGTAGCGGCCGCCATTTGGGTTACTTGCGTTTTCGCATCGGTCAGCGTACCTGATAACTGCTCGACGTTGCTGATGGTGCGTTGCACCGCGTGTTGGCCCGCGCTGGATACGTTTTGTGATTCTTCGGCCAGTTTGACCACTTGATTGGCCAGATTCACCAGCTCATGGATGGTGACTGACATTTCTTCGGTGGCGGTGGCGATCCGCTCGACTTCTTTCAGTTTATTGTTGATCCGATCTGACAGTTGCGAGCCTTCACTGACCAGCGTTTCAGTTTCATGTTGCAACTTGCCAGCAGCATTATCGATGGTTTTTACGGTGTGTTGCAGTGTGGTCATCACTCGGCCAAAGTTAGCAATCAGTGATGTGTTTACAAAAGATGGCGCTTGTTCCAAACGAATTTTGTCGCCCTGCGACAGCATCAGCTCGGTGGTTTGCACAAAAAATTCGGCTTGTTGGGCTTCTTTCAGGCTGTTACGGCAAATAATCACCAACACCACGGCTTCAACCACCACATAAGCGGCGTGCACAAATACCATTGACATCGATAACTCGTCTACACGCAGCACATAGACGCCGGCTTGCTGAATTTGCAGGTAAGTAAATACCAGATGGTGCACAGCAATCACCCCAGCCGCCGCTAGGATCACCAGATAATCACGAAAGGCAATCAGCATCGCCATCAGCACAAAGATGCCAAAATGCATTTCTGTCATGCCGTGCATTTGATGAATGTGCAGCGCCGAATACAGCATAAAACTGACACCATAACTGACGCGGGCTAACAAGTGGTCACCGAGGTTGCGTTGCAGTACCCAAGGCAACAGCCAGGCGGGTACACCAATTAAAAAAGCAGCCAGCCAAGTGTTATGCACGCCTGCTAACGCGAACGCGAGCAACATCAGGCCGGAATTGACGAAGTTAGAGATGGTGTAGGCTTGTGCCCGGAAGTGGTATTGCATGGTCGCTCCTGTACAAGGCGAAAACGGCTGACTTTACAGCCGTTTGTTCAAGATGGATCAACTGCAGTGTAGATCCTATCAGGCGACTTGTCGCATGGATGAGTTTAACCGGCGTTAACTCACGTCGGCAGCTCGTGCCTGTTTGACGGCGTCACGTGCTTCAAATCGCGCTAAATAGGCGCTTAATTCAGGCGTTAATGGCATCAAGCCAAACTTGCTCATCCAGCCCAAACTTGAGGCCCACAAAATATCCACCGCGGTAAAGCGTTCACCGAGCAGCCAAGGCCCTTGCTTGAGCTGATCAAGCACCAGCTGCACGACTGCATCGGCATCGCCATACGGACTCATGCCGCGATTGCCTGGTTCGCGTTTCAGCGCTTTGTCGATCATGGCTGGTTCAAAACTGCTGCCATAAATGGCGAGCCAACGCAGATAAGGTCCGCGCAGCGGGTCGCCTACGGCAGGGCTTAGCCCGCTCTCGGGTTTGAGTTCGGCCAGAAACTGATAAATGGCTACTTGCTCGGTTACGCTGGCGCCATCGACTAACAACGCAGGCACTTTGCCCAATGGGTTGCAAGCCAGCCAGTGTGGGTTGCGCGGCTCATCTTTTAAGCCGACACGGATAATGTTGACGTCGAGCTGTAATTCGTTGAGCAACATCAACACACCGGTCGAGCGCGTTTGGGTGGAATGGAATAACGTAATGTCCATGGTCAATCCTGTTAGCGAGTCCAAAGGAGGGGGGCTTGGTCAGCGCCACCCGGTACACCCCAGTAGCATGCAGAGAAAAAATCGCTGCAGCCAGCGTTAAAACTGCCATTTACTGGCAATTTTGGCATTTTCTTGAGACTGTCTCTTGCAGACAACTGTTGCAATGATGTAGCTTCAGTTTTGAACAATAATCATAAAATTAAGGATGATCAGATGCTTAAGCGAAAGTCATTACTTCTGAACGTTTATTTAATGTTAATTATGTTAAGCCCGCTGGCGGCACATGCCGAAGGTTTGGCCAGCAGCTTTGGCAAAATCGAACTGATCAAAGATGTGACGATGTCACCCAATGGCCAGTATTTAGCATCGGTGTTTACGGTCGATGGCAAACCCGTGGTGATGACGTCGCCCTTTGGTAGCAAGGAATTGACCTCGGTGGTGAGCTTAAAATTTGCCTCCGATCGCATTGATGATATCCAATGGGCCAATGATGAGCGCATGCTGATCACCGCCAGTTCGTCGGAATACATCAAAGGTCAGTTTTTCCGGGTCTATCGTACCTACGCGGTGAACGCCGATGGCTCGGACTTGATCGTACTTGAAGATAAAAGCGTCAATCGGCAGAAAACCGATTGGGAGACCAAGTTTACCAGTATGAGTTTGGTAAACCGTTTGGCCAAAGACCCAGCGCATGTGTTGATTTCATCCTATGATGCGCGCGATCCGGGTTATGCCGTGTTTAAGGTCAACATCTATGATTCCAAATTTGAAAAGGTAGAAAGTGCTGCCAATAACCGTGGCAATTTTGTCACCGATCTCGATGGCAATGTGATGTTTTCGACCACCATCGATGAAATCACCGAAACCAAGTTGTCGGTAGACATGAAGCAACATGGCCAGTGGAAAACCATTAAAACCCTTGATATCACCAAAGATATCTACTTTACACCGATTGCCTTGGCCAGCGACGGTAAGTCCTTGTTGGTCAATACCGATTACCAAAGTGATTTTAATTACATTGCACGCTTTGATTTAGCCAGCAACAGCATTGCCGAGCCGCTGATCCAAGTCGAGGGGCATGATGTCAGTAGTCTTCACGTCAATGGCGATGTGGTGGGGTATACGCTCGACCAAGACTTCCCGACCCGAGTCTATCTCGATGAACAAATCAAAGCCTATCAACAGCAAGTTGATGCGTTATTAAAAGGTCGGCAGAACTATATTCAAGCCTTTGATTTAGACAGCACCCGAGTGGTGGTGTACAGCGTGGCAGATAACAAACCAGGCCGTTATTACACCATTGATTTCAAAACCAAAAAGGCCGATTTGTATTTTTCTCAGTACCCACAACTGGAAAAAGTGGCGATGCAGCCGGTGGAAAAACTGCGCATCAAAGCGCGTGATGGGTTGGCCATGGACGCCTATTTAACAGTGCCGGAAAACGCTACTAAAGCACCGTTGATTGTGTTCCCGCATGGCGGACCCACAGCGCGAGACTATATGAAGTTTGATCCGTGGTTGCAGTTTTTCGTCAAGCAAGGGTATGCCGTGTTGCAAGTCAATTTCCGTGGTTCTAAGGGCTATGGCAATGCCTTTGAGATCGCCGGCTATAAGCAATGGGGTAAGGCGATGCAGGACGATTTAATCGACGCGATGGCCAGTGTCAGCAAGGATGCGCGGGTCGATACCGGCCGCAGCTGCATGGTCGGCGCCAGTTACGGCGGTTATGCGGCGTTAACCGCGAGTTTTCGCGATGCCGGCAAGTTCCAATGTTTTGTCAGTATCTCCGGTATCTCGGACCTCGCCGCTATGTTGCAACTGGATGGCCGCTACAACAAGAGCTTAAAAGCGGTGCAGCAGGTTAAGATTGGCGATTACGACACGCAGCGCCCTGAACTGGATAAAGTGTCGGCATTTTTTAACCAAGCGGCTATCAAGAAACCCTTGTTGTTGATCCATGGCGTCAAAGACACGCAGGTGTCGTACAAGCAATCTGAAAAGCTGTATGAAGAGCTCAAAGAAAAAGGCGCGCCGGTGGAATATCTGGAACTTAAAGATGGTACGCATTTTTTTGATGAAGAAAGCGATCGCATTCAAGCCTTTAAAGCGATGGAGGTTTTCCTTAGTAAGCACCTGCCAACAACACTGTAAGTGCTGACGTTATCAGCGCTGAGGTCTCAGGCACTGCATAAGCACAGCCATCACCTTGTGGTAACAAGTAAGCCAGTCTCGATGACTGGCTTACTTATGGTGGTCAATAGTCGTTAGTAGGCGATGCTAAAGCGACGACCACGATGGCGCGGCTGCTCGGCTTCATCCAGCATTGCCTTAGCGTAATCACCGGTGGCGATGCGGCTTTGCCCGGCATCATCGGTAAAGAATGCATCCACTCCCAGCCGATAGTGGCCCGTGGCTTCCCCTGGGAAAATTTCCGCCGCCGGTGATAAATAACTCCAGTCGAGGCTGTGTTCTTTGCGCAGTTGTTGCAACGCCTGCCATGCCCCTTCAGCCGAGCCGCGATATGCCGCAGGAAAATCTGGGCTGTCTAACAACATGCTGCCGTCGGCCAGTTGCAACGAGGCAGCGCCACCCACCACGAGTAGCCGGCGCGAGGTTGCCTTCACCGCGTGTAAGGTGCTGGTAAAGCCCTGCACATAATAATCCACCATGTCCGTGGCGCTGTGCCCGCTAAATGCGCTGATCAGCAGGTCGTGCGGCGCAATGGCGGCGGCTAACGCTTGGCTATCGGTGACATCCAACGCTTGCACCGTCAACTGGGTTGGGTACGCGGCTTGTAAGTCAGCCAGCTTGGCAACGTGACGCACCAGCGCCAGAACCTTGTGGCCACGGCGAAGGGCTTCTTGCGTAATGGCTGAACCGATAAAGCCCGACGCACCGGTGATCACAATCGATAAAGTAGCAGTCATACATATCTCCAAAAGGTCGATGAGGGCAGCCTGTGTGCCGATGCGGGGTATTATCCACGCTCGATTGGCAATGAAAAATACGCTAATCTGGGATTAACTGTTTTGGAATTTAAAACAATATGACCGATTTTGATCTCAATCAGCTGCAGTGGGTGCACGCGTTGGCGCAAACCGGCAGTTTTACCGCGGCGGCGGACAAACTTGGTTGTAGTAAAACTCGAATCAGTTTGCAGTTGCGCCAATTGGAACGACAACTGGGAGTGAGTTTGTTTCATCGCACCACTCGGCAAGTGCGACTAACAGAGGCCGGTGAGCAGCTGTTGCAGCAGGTAATGCCGCATTATCACGCCTTGCTGCAAGGGCTGGCGGATATGCAACAGGCTGGCGATTCGTTAAGCGGGCATCTAGTGGTCAGTGCCCCCGAGGATTTTGCCGCGCAAGTGTTGGTGCCGATTGTGGCGAAGTTCCATCAACAGTATCCGCAGTTGACCATCGAATTGCGCTCCAGCGATCAGGTGCGGGATTTGGTCAAAGAGGGCATTGATGTGGCGATCCGCGTTGGCTGGCTGACGGATTCCAGCCTACTGGCTCGCCGACTGGGCCGGTTTGAGCAATGGCTGGTCGCGGCGCCGTCGTATCTGGCGTCACAGAAACAGCCAGAAATACCGCAGGACTTAACGCAGCACCAATGCATTGTGTTTACGCTGCTAAAAGACGCGCTGTTGTGGCGATTTCAACAACAGCAGCAGTCGCAAGAGGTACGGGTAACCAGCCAGCTGCTGGCAGGCTCTACGCGCACCTTAACCGCCATGTTAGTGGCTGGCTGCGGGATTGGGATGCTGACGGATTACGCCGCAGCGCCGTTGATTGCCAGCGGGCAACTGGTACGTTTGCTACCGAGCTGGCAGCTGCCCGATGGGGGGATTTATGCAGTGTACCCGCCGGGCAGCTTACGTCCGGCCAAGGTTCGGCAATTTATCGCGGCGTTGGAAACAGACTGGCCAACACAAACGCGCTGACAATCGCCGAAATAACGCGCATCATGCGAATCATAGCTAAAACGAAGGAGTGTATGGATGTACCAGTTGTTTATTGCCAATAAAAATTACTCCAGTTGGAGTTTGCGGCCTTGGCTGTTACTGACCGAATTGGGCATTGCGTTTACCGAACAGCAATGGCTGTTTGATGGGGCTGACAATGCCGAGAAATTTCGACGTTTTGCGCCCAATGGCAAGGTGCCATGTTTGCATGATGATGAACTGGTGGTGTGGGATAGTTTGGCCATTGTGGAATATCTGGCGGAGCGTCATGCCGGGGTGTGGCCAGCGGATGCCAAGGCGCGAGCCTACGCCCGCTGTGCTGCTGCAGAAATGCATTCTGGGTTTACTGCTTTGCGTGGTTATTGCCCGATGAATGTCGGGATCCGCGTGCAGATCGATGTGTTACCAGAAGGTTTGCGCCGTGATTTGTCACGGTTAACAGAGTTGTGGTTACAAGGCTTGCAGCAGTTTGGTGGGCCATTTTTAGCCGGCGCACAGTTTACAGCAGTGGATGCGTTTTTTGCCCCTGTGGCCTTTCGCGTACAAACCTGCCAATTACCTTTACCAGACGCCGCCAAGGCCTATGTTGACCGTCTGTTAGCCTTGCCAGGCATGCAGGCCTGGCAGCAGGCCGCACTGCAAGAAACCAGCCGTGACCCGTCGCATGAAGTGGAATCGGCCGCGGTTGGCCAGATAGTGGCTGATTATCGGGCGGTTTGATGGCGCTGTACGGCCATTGCGATAAAAAAGCCAGTCACAAGGACTGGCTTTGTTTTTTATACACGCTCTGTTAGTTCAGGCGCGTGGTATGTCGACGACGCCATACGGCGATGGCTGCCAGCATTAACAAGGCGATTGGGCTTGAACTACCGCCAGACTTTTTCGCATGGACAGTGATGTTAAAGCTGCCCGCGCCGACGGCACCACCGGCATCGGTGGCTTGCACAGCGACGGTGTAATCCCCTGGTTTGGTGGGTGTGCCGGTGATCGTGCTGCCCGTTAGTGTTAAACCCGCAGGTAAGTTGCTGGCTTGCAAGCTTAAGCTGCCGCCTTCGCGGTCGGTGAATGCTCCCGACAGTTCGATTTTCACGCTATCGCCTTCGGTAAAGTTTTGCGCTGTGACCGACGTCCACACAGGTGCAGCGTTAACGGCAACGGTGATTTTGTGATTGCTGATCGCACCCGCGCTGTCAGTGGCTTTAAACGCCAACTCTGTGCTTTGGGTCGAGCTTGGTGTGCCAGAAATCAAACCTGAGCGGCTAATCGATAGGCCATTTTGGCTTTCTGCGCTAAAGCTGATCGCTTGGCCTTCAATGTCGCTGAAATAGTCTGACAATTCAAAACTCAAGCGTTGTTTCTCGTTGACCGTGACTTTCGGCAGGGCTTTTTCGAGCGCTGGCGCTGCATTAATGCTGTATGGCAAGCGTAAATCGGTGCTTAAGGTGGCATCAGCGACAGTTACATTGTAGTGGCCCGCACCCGCCGAACTGCCATCAAAACTGAGCACGCCCGCGGCGTTGACACTAAAGCCTGCCGGTAAGGTGCCTGAGAAAGTTAAGCTGTCTTTTTCATCATCGGTAACGACGTTTGTTAAGTTCAGCGTGTGCGCCACGCCTTGGTTTAACTTCAGTGTCGGTTGCACTGTCGGTAGGTACGGTGCAGAGTTGGCTTTGAATGTTTTCAAGCTGCCAATGGGGCTTGAGCTTGCGTCATACGCCAATACATAGTCGCCGCTGCTGAACATGCGTGAGTCGTTTTCACAACATTGCGCCAGGTTCAGGCTGCTCCAAATACCTGTTTGAACATCGTTTAGAAAGAAGTTGTTGTTTTGCAGAGAGTACTGAGGTCGCACGGCAAAACGTTTTTTCAGAATGACCGCGCCACCAAGCTCAAAATCAATCGCACTGGTGACTAAATCGCCATTGGTGTTTTTAATTAAGGTCACATGTGAATTGGTGTTGGTGCGGATAAAGAAACGTTCAGTGCCAGCCGTCACGCGGTCAATTTGTACATTAGGCATGGCTCCAGCTTGTTCAACGCTAATGGTCCCATTGCTAAGTTTGATTTCGTGATAACGGCGATTGCTAGGCTGCAACAAAAAGATCTTCTGACCCATAGTTGCTAATTGCGAATAACTTGAAGAAATCAACAGAGGGTGTGTGCTTGTTGTCGCTTTGCCAACATAAGTGATTTTGTCGTTAATAATGCTCAGCTGCATTAGGTCGCCAAAACTTTCTAACAGCACATTGTTGCCACTGACAACCACTTGGTTGATTGAATTATATGTATAAGGCTGCAGGTTCAATGTATGCAACAAAGCGAGTCGATTGTCTGCCGTTTCTTTCAATAACAGCGCTTGACGGTTCGAGCTGATGAAGAAGTACTGATTGTTGCCTAAGTAATGAATGGTATTACTATAGTTAGCTCCTTGTCTTTTTAACACATCCGCGTCAATTCGAATGATGCCTTTGTTAGCATCTATTTTATACGCTTGAACGTAGTCGTATTGCGCTATGAACAATAGCGGAGAATCGGCAGACGAAATCTGGGTGCCATTTTGGAAAATTTGCGTGAATCCCAAGTCGGTTTTCGACTGTTTGATGTCTGCAACCAGCTTGTTTTGTTCAATTTTGTGCAGCTGCGCGCCGTCTCCTTCATCACCGATTGACCATAACTCGAAAGCATTGGTTTTTTTGTTGAGCAGTAATTGCGGGTTGCGGATTGTTGTTTGCGGCGAAATCAGCGATTGCGTCGCATAGCCTGTGGCTGTGCGTTGCAATATTTGCGGTCCCAAATAATTACTAAAAGCGTAATCTGCCGTCATTGAGCCCTGATAATTTACTGAAGAAGAGCCAAATAAATCCAAGTTAGTCGTACGGGTGACGTTGCCGAATGCGCCAGTCGCTGGGTCAAAGTCAATGCTTACGCCATCGCTTTCCTCTGACAAGATTAACTTATTGCGAACTTCGTCAAACATGAAAACCGCACTTAAGGACCGATAGTTCGAAGTGGTCACGCTCGTGTTTGTTGATTGCACTTTGCCATCGGCCAAAAAGCGCACCGCAGAAATATTGATGGTGGTCTGTGGCCAGTTGTAATTAACCTGACTGAAAAAGGCGACGTTTTTATTGGGTGAAAAAATACCACCATTCAGGGTGGTAGCGCCCAATTCTTCGATACCATTGTCGCTGAATTTGTAATAAGTCGTCAGATAATTACTGATAGTACTGTTCCAAACTCGCGTGGTAAAACCGTGCGGGGTGGTGCCTAAATCCACATAGCTGTTTGAATTGTTAATTGAAACTGCGCGTTCAGTCAGTTTGAAGTCATCCGCCAGTGTGAACTCAAGGTATGTAGGTGTACCCCAACCCGTATTGATGCTTAATAAGCGTTTGCCGTTGGGGGATACCAAAAATTTCCTGCTAACCCATTGATTATATTCGTTCTTTGTAAATTGATATTCTGCGCGCTTGACCAAGCCAGTAGCTGTGCGTTCTGACACGGATACGCCGTAATTGGAAACAAGCCATACCTTGTCTTCAAAGGCAAATACTTGCTCCGCTAAGGTATCCAGATTGGTTTTTTGGTCAGCGACGTTGGTCAGTAATAATGGATTTTGGATTTGAGCTTGCAGTTGGTCCCCACTGGGTAGGCTGGTGAACAACGGTTGTTGGTTGTCGGAGGCGAACGCAGTCGAAATCGAGGCAGCAAGTACCGCGACTTTCCATGTCTTGGAGAACATATTAGTCCCTTAATTGGTGGTAATTGTTAATTATTGGTTTAAAAACTAACCAATCATAATGACACCAGCAGAGACAGTCAAAATAAATGTAATTATTTGTGGCTAAATGTTGCGTTGTTGTGTGTTTTGCAGCCAGATCACCAAGATGCCACTGGCGATGATCACCGCGCCACCAATCAGCATGTTGCGATCGGGCCAGATCTGCCACACCAACACATCAAACCCTAAGCCCCACACCAAGGCTGTGTATTCAAAGGGTGCGATGATGGCCGGGGATGCTAACCGAAAGGCCTGGGTGATCAGGATTTGCCCAGCAGTGCCGGTAATGCCAATGGCCAAAAACAGCGGCCAATGCGCCTGCCACTGCAGCGGTTGCCAGGTAGGCAACGCCAACAAAAAGGCGCCAATCCCGATGAAGGTCATTAACCAGAAGACTAAGTTGCCGGCGTGGTCGGATTGCGCCAATTTGCGCACTAAAATGTTAGACACGGCGTAACACAACGCTGAAATCAACGCCATCAGCGCCCCGATACTCAATAGCTCATCACCGCTGGGTTTGAGCATATACAACACCGCCGCCATCCCAAGGGCAATGGCAGCCCATTGTGCCGGTCGCACCGAGTCCTTTAACCACCACACTGACAAGGCGGTAATGAGCAAAGGCGCGACAAAAAACACACTGTAGGCGTCAGATAACGCGAGCGTTTCCAGCGCTTTAATAAAGGCAGCTAGCATCACGATACCTAGCACCGCTCGAAGCAGATGCAAACGCCAGCGAGCCTGCAGCAGATATTTGAATTCGCCACGCACACCGAGCCACGCCACGATAAAGGGCCAAGCACAGGCGGCGCGCAAGCAGGTGATTTGCATCGCGCTGTAGTCGCTGGTTAATTGCTTCATCGCTGCATCCATGCCAGCAAACATAAACACCGCCGCAATCATGGCGAGAATGCCACGCAGCGGGTGATCAACAGCGGGGATCGGAGATGCCATGCGAAGTCCTATCAACAAACTTAGGGTTTAGGTGGGGTGGCGCTTAAGTCTGCAAGCAGATGCCTACAAGCAAAAGGCGTTAGGCTATCACAGCCCGCCAATCGACATCATGCTTTGTGTCGAACTGGATTGGCAATGCGACAAGCGGTAACGCACAGTTGCACGAACTGCACCGCAGTTGCTGTCGCAAAACAGGTTGATAAAACAGGACTTGGCACAAAGGCAGGTTGAAGTTAAACGCGAATACCAAAACAACACTCAGCGCGCGAGCAGTGCACAGCGTGCGAACAGTATGGGGCGCAAGGCCCCACATCATTCAGAGGTTGGCATCACGAATTAGCTTCACGAATTGCGTTGACCATGCTGCCGCCACCTGCCGAGGAGGGCTAATAACAGCAAGGCGCCCAAAGAACTGCTGCCACCGCCGTTGCTGCTTGATGGTGTGGCCGCAGGGGCTTGTGCGGTGATGGTTTGGCTGGCGCTGGTGCTTAAACCGCGCGCATCCGTCACCGTCACTTGCAGCGTGTAACTGCCGGCTGCAGTGGTGTTAAAGCTGACGGTGGCGGTGCTGGCACCGGTTAAGGTCAAGCTAGCGCCGGCGGTTTGTTGCCAGCGATAGGTTAAAGCGTCCCCTTCCGCGTCGGTCGCGTCGGCCGTGATAGTCACTTGCTGATTACTGGTGCTGTATCGCAGCGCCACTTTGGGCGCAGTGTTCACCGCCACCACTTGCACGGATGCATTACTTTGACTGCGTCCGCCGCGGCTATCGGTGACGGTGAGTTGGAACGACAAGTCCGACGCCGTGTTCGGGGCGATAAAGCTGGCTTGAGCGCTGGTCGCATTGCTCACAGTCACGGCAGGGCCGGTCAGTTGTGTCCATTGGTAGGTGAGAGCGTCGCCGTCGGCATCGGTGGCGCTGGCTTTGAGTTGTACTGTAGCGCCGGCATTGACTTGGGCGGGGACATCAAGGCTGATTTGTGGCGCACGGTTTTGTTCGTTATCGCGGATCAGCACATTTAACTTGTCACGGCCTGCTTGTAACGAGCCTTCGACCGCGGTTAATTGCAGCGTCAGGTTTTCATCGCCTTCCAGTAAGGTGTCGTCCAGCAGTTGCAACGCAATAGATTTCGCCGCGCTGTCACCATCGGCCCAACTCAGTTCACCTGTGGCGGCGGCGATGTCGACGCCGACTTTGGCGCTGCCATCGACCAAGGCATAACGCACTTTTAACGCACCGCTGCTTCCACCTTCACGCTGGACCGTAACCATGGCGTTACTGACATTTTCATCAAAGGTTTGACTGGTTTGGGCAAACCCTGCGGCACCACTGGCTTTGGGAGCCGTGCCAAAGGTGATGGTGTGATAGGCCGGTGCACCTAAACTTAAGCCTTGGGTTGGGTTGAACAACCGCACAAACACTTGGCCATAGCTAGTGGCGGCGGGGACTGTCACTGTGATGGTTTTGTCGGCCACATCGCCATCCGCCCATTGCAGGCTGCCTTTGGCCAGCTGATTGGTGCTGGCGATACCAAACAGGTTTAACGTTTCCCACTGCACGCTGACTGCGCCGCTACCACTTGGACGTTTCACCGACAGTTGCGCGGTTTGCCCCGTGCTGACTGTGGAGCTGGCGGAAGGAAAAGCCACCTGGCCCGCAACAGTGGTTTTCGTTTGGTCACGCAGGACAAATAAACCGCTGTTGATATCGGCAGAAATTATCAGGCCAGATGGTAAAAACGGGTAGGTTCCCCACACGCCATTAAATGCGGCGCCATCGCTGGAAGGGAAGGAATCAAAAAAGCCTGCCTCGGTTGGATTGGCAGGGTTGGTGATATCTAAAATGGTGGTGCCACGCTGATAGTTGGAGATGTAATAGCGGTTCCCACGGGTGTAGCCGTTATGGTCGATGGCGCGGCTAGGGCCACTCCATTCTTTGACCAATACAGGGTTGTTTAAATCATCGACGTTGAGGACACGAACCGTGGTATTTAAGCCATGGTCGGTTTCATCCAATTCGTCGTGGACAAACACAAACCGTTTGTCTTCACTCCACCAGCCGGAGTGCACATAGCTGGCATTGGTATAGGTCAGTTCCGACAACGCATTGGCTGTTTTCAAACCGGTGATATCCCACAGCCGCACCGATTGTTCATTAAAGTCCATCAACACAGTACAGACCGCGGTTTTGCAGCTTTGCAAGGCGCGGTTATCGTCCACCCGCATCGAGGATGCGTCGTGGGTGTAGTCTGCACGAACACCGCCTAAATGGGCGTAATAACTGGTCAAGCTGGTGGGGTCTTTTAAGCCATAACTGGTAAAGGCGCCACCGACCGCTTTTTGGCCGACGATATGTAGCAGCGGTTCCATGCCGTCAAGCGCAGTGTTGGTGGTGTAATCGACATTACTGATGTAAACGTTATGCGCCGAGGTGACCGCTTTGTCGTTTTTCACCAAACTAATGCTGCTAGGTAAGCTATTTAAATCAATGATATGCACATTGTCAGAGCCTTCCGACGTGACATAGGCATAGGCTTTGAATTTTTGCGCCGTGCCGTCGTAATACTGCAGAACTTTGATATCGCGCCACGACGTGACTGACCCTGGAATAGCACCGACTTCCACCGGCGCTGCAGGGTCTGCCAAGCTAAACACCGCGGTACCGTTATCTAAACCAATAATGGCGTACTCGATGCCTGTGTTGAGGTCGATATGGCCCCAAATATCATTGCCGGCTTTTGGTTTTAAGGACATGTCGGTGAGCGCAACATGGCTGACCAAATCAATGTTTTTGCAAGGGTAAATTCCGGCTTTGCCGTTCACGCACGCGGTCGGGCCTTGGCTTTGTTGCAACTGCTGATTCACGGCGTCCAGCTGCGCGGTGTTAATGCGGCTGGCAAAGCCGTCGTTCACCACCACAAAGCCTTGCTGCTGCAACTGCTCGACATAGCCAGCCGGCACCCCTGATACAATTGTTGGGTTGACTTGTGGTGCTTGGTCGAGGAAATGGTCGAAACGGTTAAAGCCACCCAGCACAGGGACCAGTTTGCCGGTTAAATAAAACAAATCCTCGTCGCTGTCGACGCGGTAATGACCTTCGGCCACCAGCACTTTGTCCCCTTTGGCGGCTTGGCGCACGGCGTAGGCGATGCTTTTACAGGCGCGCACCGGGTTATCACAGCGGCCGCTGTCGCTGCCCGTGGGCGCCACAAAACGAGCTTTATCATGTTCGGCATGGCCAAAGCTGGCGGCACTAAATAAAAGTGGCACTGTGCAAAGCAATGATGTTAACGGCGCGGATGAGTGGCGCATCGACAGATTCCTTGTAAGTACGGTGTGGCAAAGCTCGAGTATTTTCAGTGCGCGTTTTGTTTGTTATGGTTGCGCAATAAGTGCACGACAAATACGAAAATGTAAAAACTAATACGAAAATGCAAAAATTTAAACGAATATTTAAAATTTTTTCGTTGGTCGTGCCAGTGGCGATGCTGACCAGCAGTTGCGACCGCGCACCTGCCGACGACCTGCGGCTATTGCCGGTACGGCTGATGTGGCAAGGCCAACCGTTAGCCTGTGGTCAGACGTTGCACCTCGCAGGGCAGGCAATGCAGCTGGATATGGTGCAGCTGTACTTGAGTCAGTTTAGCCAACAATCGGCAGTGTTGTTGCAGCCCAGTGCCAACAGCACGGACAGTGCCGTGTTATTGGGTGTTGATTGCCATGCGCCAGAACAGAGCGCACGTTGGGTTATCCCGCTGTCCCGCCCTTTGGTCGATGGCCCGCTGCACTTTACTCTTGGTTTGCCCAGTGCACTCAATCACCAAAATCCGCTCACCGCGGCCTCGGCGTTTCAAGCCGCTGACATGCATTGGAGCTGGCAGTTTGGCTATAAGTTCCTGCGGATTGACTTAGCCGCCGCCACCGCCAGCGGCAGTCCATGGTCCTTTCATTTAGGCGCCACAGGCTGTGACGCGCCGAGTGTGATGCGAGCACCTAGTCGCGACTGCCAAGCGCCAAACCGCGTGGCGGTGACCGTGGCGTACCAAGTTGGGCAGCCGCTGAGCTTGGATTTAGCGCCGCTGCTGGCCGACTTTACCCCAACTGCCGACAACAGCTGTATGTCAGACCCACAGCTGGCGTCTTGCCAATGGTTGCTAGGACGGCTTGGGTTGTTGGCAAATACCACGGCGGTGCCGCTGTTTGGCGTTATGGCGCCAAGCCAGCCAAGCGCACCCAGTGCCCCTAGTACCAACAGCAGCAAAGGCTTGATGTGATGAAGTGGGTTTGGTTCATGCTTGTCATGGTGCTGGTGACGCTGTTGTCCGCGTGCTCAAAACAGCCGACCCCTTATGTCTGGCCGCTGGCGGCTGGCTTTCCAAAACCTGAAGTACCGGCCGATAATCCGATGACTTTGGAAAAAATTGAACTCGGCCGCTATTTATTTTACGACCGTGGTTTTTCTGGCAATGGCCGGCAAAGTTGCGCCAGTTGTCATCATCAAGCCAACGCGTTTGCCGAACCACGGGCGGTGTCGGTCGGCAGCACCGGCCAAGTGCATCGGCGCAATGCGTTGGCGTTGGTCAATGTGGCGTACAACAAAACCTTAACCTGGGCGCACCCAACTTTGCAGCAGATTGAAGACCAATTGTTGATCCCGATGTTGGGTGACAATCCGGTGGAGCTTGGCATCGCAGGGCATGAAGCGCAGGTACTTTCGCGTTTGCAACAAGGGCCATATCCCGCCTTGTTTGATGCCGCCTTTGGCAGCGACCAGGCCAGTTTGGACAAGGCAACCAAGGCGCTGGCAGCGTTTGTCCGCAGCTTGATTTCATTAAATGCGCCTTTTGATCAGTACGCCTATGCTGGCGATGATAAGGCGCTGACGGCGCAGCAACTAAAGGGCATGAACCTGTTTTTCTCGGAACGTTTTGAGTGCCACCATTGCCACGGCGGCTTTAACTTCACCCAGTCGACCAGCCATGAAAAACAACCGCTGGACCGCAAACCCTTTCACAACACTGGCTTGTATTACGTGAAACGCCCTGCACTCACATCGGAGCTGGGCTATCCACAACGTGACCGCGGTTTGGCGGAAGTGACGGCAGATCCGCACGACGATGGGCGTTTTCGGGCACCGACCTTGCGCAATATCGCGCTGACCGCGCCTTATATGCATGATGGTAGTGTCGCGACTTTAGAAGAGGTGCTGGAGATCTATCGCCGTGGCGGACGCTTACTGACCGATGGCGCAGACGCAGGCGATGGCGCTTTGCACCCCGCACGCAGTAATTTTGTCAAAGGCATCGAGATGACAGACGACGAAAAGCAAGCGCTGTTGGCGTTTCTGCAAAGCTTGACCGATCGCAGTTTTATCACCAACCCAGCCTTTAGCGACCCTTGGCCTGCGGCAACGCCATAGGCACACGCGCAATCCGCACCCTCGAGTTGCAGCAGTCGCTTGGCGCGTCGTCTATGCCGGATGCGTCAAGCGGCGCAACCTTGTTACCCCCGTTGGCCGCCTTGGCATTGAACCAGCTTTAAAGCGGTCGCGTATACGGCGCATCTATGCGTCACGATCAGTGCATTTTTTGCACTGAACTCTTCGTGTTATTGCATCAACTTTGTTGATCCTGTTGGATTTTTGCTCGCGTATCACAGGGGTCAAATCAACAGAGGATCATGACGATGCAATGGATAAAATCTTTTTCAGCGCTAGTACTGACCGCATCGGTGACGCTTGCCGGTTGCGGTAGTGATAACAACGACAGCGAGACGGTGGTGACCACGCCAACGGTCCAATTAAAACTAGTTCATGCGGCGGTGGATGCGCCCAATGTCAACGCCACCGGCGGCCCAGTGTTTAACGTCTCGAACATCGCCTTTGCCAAAGCCAGCGCCCCGACGAGCGTCCCAGCCACTGGCTTGAGCATGGCCGTCAGCGCCATCTTGCCTGACAACAGCACGTTGCCGGTGTTGACTCCGGCGCTAAGTTTTGTGGCAGGCCAAAGTTACACCGCCTATGCCGTTGGCAAAGTGGCAGATAATAGCTTAAGTGCGCTGTTGGTGAACGCGCCTGCGGCAACGCCAACGGCCGGCAATGCCTTGCTGCAAGTGGTGCACGCAGCATCCAATGCCCCGACCGTGGATGTGCATCTGACGGCTCCAACGGCCAGCTTAAGCAGCAGCACTGTCACCGCGACCTTACCGTTTAAACAATTTACCGGAGCAGTCAGCGTCCCTGCGGGCAACTACCGTATTCGCATTACACCAGCTGGAGCACCTGCCACCGTGGTGTTTGATTCAGGCACAGTCGCTATTCCTGCCGGCGCCAACTGGCAAGTCGCGGCCATTGATAACCGCTTTTCTGGGCCATCCCCCGTCTCGTTATTGGCCATCGATCCACAAGGTGTGACCACAGATATTAAAGATGCGGCCAGTACCAGTTCGGTGAGGGTGGTGCATGCGGTGGCTGATGCGCCTGCTGTCGATGTATTACTCAACAACAGCAAAGTCATCACGGCGTTGAAGTTCCCTGAATTTACGGGCTACGCGCAAGTCACACCAGGTGCCTACAATGTCAAAGTTGCTGCCAACGCCAACAACGCCGTGGTGGTGATCAATGCCGACTTGAATTTAGCGGCAGGCAATTATGCCACGGTGCTGGCGACAGGCTCCTTGACAGCCAATAGCATCAAACCTTGGGTGTTGGCCGATACACCACGCCGTATCGCCACTGCAGCGCAAGTTCGTATTGCTCATGCTTCGACAGTGGCGGGGCGGGTGGATATTTACGTCACACCAACCCAAGACATAGCAACGGCCACACCTGCCTTTCGTGATGTGCCATTCATGGCGGAAACTGGGTATGTCGCATTAAAACCGGGCAGTTATGTGGTGACTGTAACCCCTACGGGCAGCAAAACCGCGGCGATAGGCCCGGTTGCTTTGAATTTAATGGGGAACAAAATCTACACCGCGGTGGCACGGGATGGCGTGGCCAATGCGTTACCGAGCTTGATTTTAATGGATGATTTCATCGCCAAATAAGCGGCGTTGGCTGGTTACCAAGCAAAAGCCCGTCACAATGGACGGGCTTTGTTACAGCAAGGTTTTGTGACCTACTTGGGTGTTAAGCCAGCTTATTTTTTAGCGGCTTGCTGACCGTGTTTTGGTGAACGTGGACCAAACAAGATGCCGTTGTACGACTCGGCGGACAGCAAACGTTGGTTCGCGGTGCCAGCAATGGTAAAACCGGTGTCCATTGCTGTTTCCATGATTTGCGTCACTGCTGCTTGCACTAACGCGCCAACAATACCCCCACCGGCGTTATTGTTGTTTTGCTCGCTACTGGCTGCACGTGCGCTGCCTTGCCACAATACCACATCAGTTTTTAAGTCTTTCAACGTGGCTTTCACGACCACCACGGTATCACTCGACAACACTGCGTAGTTAGTGCCGTATTGTTCGATTTCGATATACATCGCCGCATCCGCGCCGAAGATCTCATGCAACTTTTGCACGGGGATGGCATGAATATCTTCTGCGACCGTCATACCGTTGTTTTTGAAGGTTTCATCCACTAACGCAACCGGGAAAACATAATAACCCGACTCCGCCAACGGCTGTGTCACGGTAGACAATACGCTATATGGCGCAACGACTTCAGTGGAGTGATTAACCGGTGGTACTACTAAAATGGACTTTGGATTGCTTTGTTTAAAAGCGCTGTAATCGTACGGTGTTTGTTTGGTCGCACATCCGGTCAGCACCCAGGCGGCGGCCAGAGCGCTTAGCCATGTTAACTGCTTCATTTTTTACCTGCCTTGGCATTTTTCATTAGGAAATCAATGTAATGAGCGGATTCTGGATAGGTTTCTTTTTCTTTGGTTAAGTAAGATAACCCGGTCTCCGCTTGGCCGGTTTGGATGTACAGATAACCTAGATGGGCGTATATGCCTGGCGCGATGTTCAAGTTTTTCGCACTGGATTCCGCGATGGTTTTTTCTAAGTTTTCGATTTGTTTTAACACCGCAGCGTCGTCGCCTTTAAAGTGTTCATACAAATTCGATTGATAAGAGCCGTAGCTGTACAGCGGTTTCGTTGTTTGGCATCCCGCCAATAAAAGCGCCGTCAATACGACAGCGCTTGAACACACAAATTTCATCGATGACGATCTCACTGTGGTTGCCATTGATTGCTTTCAATGCCTTTGACTAAGTTATTGACGGCTTCGCGCATCGCCAAATCCAACACTTTACCGTTTAATGTTGCGTCGTAGCTGGCGGTGCCGCCAAAACCGACCACTTCACGGTTGGATAAGCTGTATTCACCAGCGCCCATGGCCGAAAACACCACGGCTGAGGTTTCCACGTCGACGATATTTAATGCTACTTTGGCATAGGCGATTTGGTCTTTGCCTTTGCCTAAAATGCCGAATAACTGTTTGTCACCGGTTTGTTTGCGACCAAATTCAGTCACATCGCCAGTCACCACATATTTCGCGCCAATCACTTTTTGGCTAGTACCAGAAAAGCCTGCTTCGCGAGACATTTCGTCCATGTTGGCACGGTCCAGCACCAAGAAACGATTGGTTTGCTGCAGGTGAGTCATCAGAATGGTTTTCGCTTGTGAGCCTAATTGGTCCACGTTGCCGCTGAAAATACCGTTTTGGAAGTTTGAACGGTTTTGGAATTTGCCGACCACCAGCTTGCTCTTTTGGCCTGAATACGGCTGCGCAGCGCTGTTGACTTGTGGGGCTTCAATGGTGCGGGATGACTCGGTCGCAGTACATGCTGCCAATGCCATTACCGGTAACAACAAAGCAATTTGTTTGTATTTTGTTTTCATCTAAATGTCCTTTTTAAAGGTTAGGCAACGAGATGGTAACAGAAGGGGCGTCCCGACTGTAGGTTTTTTCATGTGCGACCGATCATCGCGGACGGAATTTGCAAGGTTCGAGCACGAAGCGTGCGCTATCACGTCGGTAGTGGCAGTTTTCGCATGGCTTAGTTGAACCATGGCTGAATTAAACAGCGCTGATGTGAAGCGTCATCATAGATGCGACATTTGTCGCAGATTTAACTTGCCATGCTGCGACAAATGTCGCACTATACTTCTCACCTTATGTTTTACATTGTTTTTGCGCATTGCCATTGCGGATGGTCGCCGCGTTTAGTCCAAGCTCCGCGGCATCACCGTTTGGCATCACCGTATGCAAAGCAAGGCCTTCAACCCGCTTTATCAAGGAACCCAGTTATGCAACTGACGCCCACGACCGTGGAATTAGAAATTTTAAAACTGTTGTGGCAACAGCAACCACAAAGTGCGCGTGATTTGCATCAGCAGCTGGAAAGTGTGCTGCAGTGGGGCTATTCATCCACCCGTAAAACCCTAGAGCGCATGGGCGAGAAGGGGTTGGTCGAGGTCGACAGTGACGGCAATAAAAACCTCTATCGAGCCAAGGTGGCGAAGGTGCCCACCTTGGCTGCGCTGGCGTTGGATTTCTCCACGCGTGTATTAGGGCTGGATACGCCGCTGCCGATCTCCACCTTTGCCGATAGCCGCTATCTTCAGACGCAAGAGCTGGCGGAGCTGGAGCAGCAGTTACAGCAGTTGGCCAATGCCGCCGCAGCGACGGCAAAGCAGCAAGGAGAGTAGCCATGAATGTGCTGGTCAGCATGATGCTGTTTGTGTGTTGCAGCCTGTTGCTGGAGTGGCTGCAACGCCGACTCATTCAGACGTGGCCAGCACTTGCCGCAAGCCCAGGGTTTTATCTGGGTCTGGTCGCTGTCGCCATGACCGTGTTGCTGCCATGGCCCGCCTTCCAAACGCCTTTGGCAGTGCCGGCACATTTGCTGGAAGCGGGCAGTTGGCAGTGGCAGCAATGGACGGCGCAACCGCAGCATCCGCAGTTACAGCAGAGCTTCGGCCTAAGCTGGACCGACGCGTTGCAAGGCTGCTGGCTGGTTGTTGCTGTGATCAGTGCGATTCGCGTTATTGGTGTGTATCGACGCTATCGCCGTGTGCAGCGCTGGGTAGCGTCGGCGACCAGTATGAAGCCTGAGTTGCCGAACTGGCCTTCGCACGTCCACTGCAAAGTATTTGACCAGGCGCATTCGGCCTTTGCGTTTGGCTTTTGGCGCAAAACCGTGATGGTTCCGTCTTATGTGCTGGCCTTGCCGGTTGCGCAGCAGCAGTTAGTGTTGCGTCATGAACTCACCCATGTGGCACGCGGCGATGCTTGGGGCTTGCTGGTGTGGCAGTTGTTGGTGGCATTGTGTTGGTTTAACCCGTTGCTTGGCTGTTGGCAACGTGGTTGGCAACAGGCGGTGGAATTGCAGGTCGACCGCGCCGTGTGTGCTGCGCCTGCCGATGCAAGCGGTCAGAGCATCGCCTTGTTGTATGGTCAAACCTTGTTGCAATGCCTGCGCCTGCAGCAACAGCAAGCACCAGCGCCGGTGATGGGCTGGACCTCGGACATGACCCATTATCAGCAGCGGTTGACGGCCTTGTTTCAACCGGCATCGCCGCTTGGGCGCGCGCAACAAGCCCGTGTGTTGGGCCTGTTGTTGCTCAGCAGCATGCTGTTGGCGCTAGGCTGCAGCCAACTGCGCCAACCCCCCAGCGCTATTGAGTGGCGCTCGCCGGTTGATGCCAACACTCCTATCAGTTCGCCTTTTGGTGAAGTGCATGCCATTCGTCAGCACAAACCGCACCTTGGGATTGATTTAGCCGGCGCCCGGGGCGCACCGATTTACGCCCCTGCGCGCGGGGTCGTTGTGCTTGCCGATGCGCAGCGTTTACACCCGAATTATGGCAATGCCGTGTTGCTGGATCATGGGCAGGGCTATCAAACCTTGTATGCCCACCTCGAGCGCAGCACGGTGCATGCCGGTGAACGGGTCGATGCCGGTCAAATCATCGGTTATATCGGCCAAAGCGGCAAAGCCACTGGCCCCCATCTGCATTTTGAATGGTTGCAGCATGGTGTGCAGCAAGATCCAACCGACTTACTTCGTCACACCGTGACACCTTAATCCTCAGCGGCAAGGCGTGCCTTGCCCCATTTCGGAGATTATTTTATGCACCGACTTTGGTTGGCGGCATGCGTTCGCCTGCGCAGCACCAAGGCGTTGGCATGGCCGCGCCTGAACTGGCTGGTTCACAGCCTATGGATGGCGGCATTGCTGCCAAGCTTGGCATGCAGCGCCAAGCCCGTCCTCGATAACGGACCGTTGCTGACCAAGGGCGAACTGACAAATTTCGACCAGCAGTTTCGACACGTGTTAGCCAAAGCGGCAGTGCCAGGCGGCGCTTATGCCATAGTGCAAGCCGGTACCATCGTGGCGACCGGCGCTTATGGCGTACGTGAACAAGGCAAGCCTGAGCGGGTGAATGCGCACACCGTGTTTCGATTGGCGTCGGTCTCCAAAACTTTCACTGGCGCTTTGTTACTGCAACAAGTGCAGCGCCAGCAGCTGCGACTGCAAACACCACTACGCCAGTTTGTGCCGCAGTTACGCCTTGGCAATTCGCGTGCAACACAGGCCTTAACGGTGGAGCATGTGCTGACACAAAGCAGTGGTTTGATGCCGCATGCGTTTGAAAATTTACTGGAAGCGGGCCAAACCCCAGAGCAAATTTTGCCCAAGTTTCAACAACTCACCAACCTCTGTGCTGCGGGGCGTTGCTACAGCTATCAAAACGTGTTGTTTAGCACCTTAAGTCGGGTGGCAGAGCAAAGTTCAGGCAGTCGTTTCAGCTTCGAGCAATTGCTCAGTCAACAGTTGTTAAAACCGCTGCAGATGGACTCCAGTTCGGTTGGTTACGCCGGGTATTTAGCGGCAACCAACAAAGCCAGTCCGCATCGTAAACAAGCAGGGCGCTGGCGAGTATTGTCGGTGCAGCCTGAGTTTTATCGGGTCAACGCCGCGGCCGGCGTGAATGCCAGTGCCCGCGATATGGCCAAGTACTTGCTGGCAATGACCGGCCACGCGCCACAGGTGCTGTCGCCGGCGGTGCTTGAGCAATTACGCCAGCCCAAGGTGCCGGTGTCGACACGGTTAAAGTGGCCGCTGTGGCAGCGCTTTTCCAGCGCGTCGTCGTGGTACGGCCACGGCTGGCGACTGGTGCAATTTGACCAGCATCGATTGTATTACCACGGCGGCGTGGTGGATGGGTTTCGACCTTACCTGGCGTATTCCGCAGAGCACGACATTGGCTTGGTGGTATTGACCAATGCCGAAGCCGATGTCACCGGCGATATTGCGCAATGGTTTTGGCAACACATTTTAGGTTAACAAAAAGGCAAGAGCAGGAGTTTACAATGCAGATAAAGACCATCCACACGGCTGTTGTGTGTTTACTGAGCATGCTGGTGTTTGTGATAAGCAGTGGCATAGTCAACGCCAACGGCCTAGCCCACACCCGCGATGTCGCCGACAGCAGCGCAGCCAACAGCAGCCCATGGCCCGCGTTAACCTTGCCGGACACGGCGGTCGTCACTTTGCCAGACAGCCAAACCGGTCGCAGCTATCAGTTGTGGCTCAGTTTTCCAAGTCATTATGATGCGGGCAAAGCCTATCCGTTGCTGCTCGTCACCGACGCCGACTATGCCTTTCCGTTGATCCGCAGTATTCGCAAACGCTTAGGGGCTGGCGGGCAGAATATTCAGGATTTTTTGTTAGTCGCTGTGTCGTATGCCCAAGGCGATAGCCCGGTCGACAGTCGAAATCGCGATTACACCCCAGTTAATGTGCTGGCAAAAGGCTTTAATGACGGTAATCGCTACGGTGGCAGCCATTATGGTGAGGCCAAAGCGCACAGCCGGTATCTACGCCAGCAAGTGTTGCCGTTTTTGCAGCAACATTGGCGAATTGACGCCAAGCGACAAATCTACGTTGGGCACTCCTACGGGGCGTTATTGGGCAGCCAAATCCTGTTTGACGCCCCACGCAGCTTTAGCCACTATGTGCTTAGCAGCCCGTCATTTTGGTTTGGCAACAACGCCATGTTTGCCCAAGAACAACACTACGCCAAATTGCATCAGGATTTACCCGCCCAGCTATGGTTCTATGCCGCGAGTTTTGAACAAACCGGCCCAACAGCCCGCCATGCCACGCGCATCAACATCGTGGCCGACACGGCCCGCATGCAACGCCAGCTGACCGAACGCAACTACCCATCGTTACAAACACACTACCAAGTGATCGAAGGTGAAGACCATTTGTCGGTATTCCCACACATGATCAGCGACGCCATGCTGAAGATTTTGCCAGGCAGTGGGCCTTATACGCCCGGCTAGGCGCCAAGCTCAGCAGTCGCGAGCAGCAGTGATTTTGCAAAAGCCTTGGTCGGTCGAGCCTTTTCGCTGTTTGGTGTTGGCAGAATTAAAGCGAAGATACAGGTCGTTATGACCCTTAGAAATAACAAAGCCCCAATCTGTTGGGGCTTTGCGCAAACTATTTGAACCTAGTGCTGCGGGTCAGAACGGAACCTTACAACATTTCTGTGTTTATAACGCATAGACTGTTGATATATACAGTATTTTTGGCTTATCTTGTCGATTCTACTCGACAAATGTAACGCAAAACAATTTTGTGTCGTTTTACGTTATAAATTCTTTCAATTACAAAGTTTATGTTGGCAATTATGAGTCTAAGTAATTGATTTCATTGCTTTATTTTTAAATGTTTTCGGGAGTGACAAATATTTAACATTTAATTTTTATCTTGACGCGCTCTGTACTCGCCCGAAGATCTTAACAGCCTAGATTTTTTGTATTAGTTGTTGATGAGCATGACACCGTGTGCAAGAAAGAGGAAGTGGTGTGACAAAATAATTTATTTGTTATTTTGTGGGGTTTTAATAGAAGTATTGGGAATGAAGCCACTTTGATTTCTGAATCTTCTTTGGAAAGTTTACCATTTATACGAACTCTCTTTGAGTTCGATTTCACCATGCGATTCTTAAGTGTAAGAATCGGTGCCTCGCTCAATAGTTCATCCCGATTGACGTATTTTCTGACCAAGCAAAGTTATTTTTTGCCAGCTTAGGCTAAATCTGATAATAAGGACGGTATCAACTTCTGTTGTTTTTTTAGGGAATTTTGACCCGAATTGGAGCAAAATACGAATTCTCTAACACCTCAAGGACTAGAAAATGGAATTCATTATAGGTGCAATCGTCATTTATGTACTCTATAAATTTGCTTCAGGTAAACCAACACCAAAGGCATCAGTTCGTACCAAACCCATTTCGCCAGTCATCACCACCAGCAAAAGTGGCTCTTCGCCAAGTCCCCGCTCAGCTTCTAGCACTGTAATTGAAGGTGCTGAGGATGATAATTTTGCGACATTCACGATCTATACAAGTTATGGCAGAGAAGCGGAGAAAACGTCTAACACTCAGAAAGGGCGCTGGGTATTCGAAGATGAGCAACTGACTATTAATGGAAGGCGAATACCCAGAGGTTTTTTTTATTTCGGTGGGGTATTGACCACTCTTTCTGGGTATGGAATTGAGCCTTCATTGGTCGATGAGAAGCGGCAAGCATTAACTAAGTCATTCAAATCTGGTGCAGATTTGCACGTTGATGAATCACTTGGTTACTGGCCAAGTTATGCAACTCTATCCAAAGGTTGTAGAGGTGCGGCGTTTTTCAAGCTAGTTGTCACCATCGACCGTTTTAAGCGGCCTGCTTTT
>CAYTIQ010000009.1:74147-78881 GCA_964437935.1 uncultured Rheinheimera sp. | reverse complement strand
CCTCTATTAGATCAAAGGCCTGGATCTACGTCCAGACCTTTGTCAGCAGTCTGAGAGTTGCCTTTGGCAACTCTTTCTTTTTGTGGTTGATCTGGATCCTTTAATAATATAAATCCGAGCGTTGATGCAGCTGCGGTTCTTCGACTAATTCATCAAAGCTGACTTTGAAATGTTCTTCATCACGTTGAGGATCTGCAAGATAAACAGCACGTTCAGGCCCGTCAATCCAACGCACTATGCCCACGCCTTGCTTGGTATGTGCGACCATGCCAATTTCTAGTTGATGCGCTTTCATTGCTAAGCCTCCAGTTGATGTCTAAAAATCAACCTTAGCGAACGATGAATGGTTAGACCAGCAGTTTTAAAGGGAAAGCTACTAAGTGATTCTTTTAGCTATGAAAATAATTAGAATCTTCTAATTAAAATGCATCTTAAGATTTCCAAAGACGCAGTCTGCTCAGACTTATGGGCATTGTCATGGCTTTTAGGGCTGAATAAAGCAAAAGTGACAAACACTCGAAATCTTTGCTGGTTGGCGGTCGCGGACAAAAAAACTGACGAGCGGGCTTCACCGCACAGGATGCTGCATTAGGTTTTAAAATCAATTTTTTGATGAATATTGGTCCAGTTATCCGGGAATTTGCCCTGCAATACCCACGAAAAGGCGATTAATTCTGCCATCATCACATACAGCTCTGGCGGAATTTGGGTGCCAAGTTCGAGTTGCTGTAGCACCTGATACAAGGCGGGATCTTCATGCACCAACACGCCATGCGCTTTGGCGGCTCGAATAATTTCCTCGGCAAGGTTACCGTGACCTTTGGCGACTACGGTCGGTGCTTGTTTACCATCATAGGCCAGCGCGACGGCGCTTGGTTCTTGTGGTGTTGTCATTTAAACCTTCACTTGCAGCAAGCTGCTGCCACGATGTTGCAGGTGATCGGGAATGTCGCCGAGTGTGCAATCGAAGCTGCTGATCGCAACACCTTGCAGCTTAAGGCGATCGCGTAAAATAGTGCCAAACCGTTCGATCGTTCGGATCAGCGCTGCTGAGGGTGTGTAAAACTGCAGTCTGTTTTGCTCAGGTCCAAGCGATGCTTCGACAAGCAATGTGCCGTGATTGGGGATCTCCAGTGATAAGGTTAAATGCCATAAACTCGCCGGCTCACCATTGGCACGGCGTGCCTGGCGTTGTTCAATCTGACAGTGCCCATATTGCAATTGTTCGGCAAAAGGCAGTGGTAGGCAGAGCATCCAGCTTGGCGTGTCGGCTTTTTGCATGGCCACGGTTTCCAATTGTGCCAGTTGAACGATGCTGGCTTGACTGGAAAGCTGTTTGAGCACGGCTTCGGTTTGTTGCGTATCTAAAGCCGAGATTTGCTCTTTTAACCGCTGCTGCTTGTCGGTGGTTTTTGTCTCGGGCAGTACGACACCTAAACGGCCCAACAACAACTGTAACGCGATCGCTAACCCGCCCGCATGGCTGGCAGGTGTTTGCTGGTTTTGCAGTGGCTGGAACAGCAAACCTGCATTGAGCTCTTGCTGTAACTGCGCTTCAGATAGTACATGGCTCGGTAACGTCTGCACTAACTGCAGGACCTGCTGCGCAGCGGCGGATAACGCAGTTTTAGACGTTGGTGCAGTGTTTTCAAGTAGCTGCGTTGCCAGGGCAGGCAAGTCGATGGTCGTCAGGGGCGCTGGGCTTGGCTTGTCATGCACGTTGGATACACGCGGCGACTGTGGCGATAGCGACGGCTTGTCAGAAGCGTCGGCACCCAATAGCGCTGGCCTTGTGGCTGGACTGCCGACAGGTTTATATCCATTGGGCAGTGCCTTGTCTCGCGGCGGGGGGGCTTCGTTGGCCACAAGGTCTGGTGCAATCCGCTCTTGAACGTCACTGGTGTGAAGCACGCTTGATGGTTGGATACTGGCCTTGGTGGTGGAGGTGCTAGAGTCCTTGGCCGAGATGACCACGCTTGGGACTGCCGATAGTGCAGGCGCAGTCTGATGACGGCTGGTTGCTATCTGACTTGACTCTGACATATCGCTATCTTGGGGTTGTAGCAAATCGTTTGCCATCGCTGCTTTTGCCGTATCACTGAGTTCGACTCGCCCCTGCTGCACTTGAGGGCCTGATGCTTTAAATCCCAGCTGCACCTGTTGTTGTGCGGTCAGTGGCAGCGTCTCGGGTTGCTCTAACTGAACAGCGACCAGCGAGGCGTCGTCAGGCAGACGAAGACGGATGTTGGCATGGGGGGGCAGGTGTGCTAGTTGAGGCTGTTGTTGTTGTAGCAGTTGCTTGAGCTCGGCCGGTAGTTGTTGCCATTTAAGGGGGCTAGCATGGAGTTGTTGCACCAGTTCAGCGAGCCATTGCCGTTGCATAGCGCTCGTCAGTGGCTTGGTTCGCCCCTCATCAAGCATACTCAGTGTTAATTGGTCTGCCGTTGCTCTGAGTCGAAGCACCACGGATTGAGCCGCTGAATGCGTTGAAGAACCAGAAGGTTGCCCAGACATCGATTCGGGTCGACGTACCGCAACATCCCAAGGCTGACGTCGGTTGCTGGTGCCTGCGAATTGTTGCAGCAACCCCAGTTGTTGCGAGGCTGTCAGTTGAGCGCCTGCAATGCTATTGACCAGCAATTGCGCCACCCCCGCGTTGAGTTGCAAGGAAACGGCAACGGTGATGGCCGATGCGCTGGTCGGCGAAGACGCCATTGCTGGCGTCAACGTGCTGGGAACTGCAGCAGAGGGAACACTGGGAGCAGCTAAGGCAGAGACTTGGGCGCTTAATACCAACTCTTTGACGGTTACAGGCAATGATGACAGTGGAAATGGCACGCTCGGTTGGCTGGCAACTTTGAGTAAGGCCACGTCGGCAGTAGGCCCGAGCGCTATACGAGCTGGGTATGAAATATTGCTGTCGAGCCCATTGCCAGTGGCTGTCGCTGGACGAATTGACGACAAACTGAGCGATGTAATGGAGTCTACATTGATCTGGTTCATATTTGTAGCGTATCAGCGACTTTGCCAAGGTAGCAACTCTCGTAATTAACCGTCAGTATGCTAACATGCGCGAGTTTTTTTCAATGTTTTGGCGAGCTTTCTGACACGATGCTGTTTTCTGCGCACCAACTAAGTTGTATCCGTTCGGACCGGGTGTTGTTTGAGCAGCTCGATTTTGCCGTGGATGCGGGGGAGATTTGGCAAATCGCCGGCCGCAATGGTGCCGGTAAAAGTAGCCTGCTGCGTATCTTGGCTGGGCTCACTGAACCCAGTGAAGGCCAACTTCGCTATCAAGGCCAGTTGCTTTCGCATTGCCACGATGATTTTGCCGCTAATCTTTGTTATATCGGCCATCTTAGCGGTGTGCAACCGCAACTCACCGCCCTTGAAAACCTCGCCTTTTGGCGTGCCTGTTATCAGTTGCGTCCAGCCGATGATTGGGCATTATTAGCGCAGCTTGGCTTGGCTGGCTTGGAAGATATCCCCTGTCAAAACTTATCTGCCGGACAGCAGCGGCGCGTGTCGTTGGCGCGTCTTTGGTTAACGCCGGCGAAGTTGTGGATCCTCGATGAACCCTTTACTGCGCTAGATGTGAGTGCCATTGCGCAGTTGCAGCAGCGGTTTGCACAGCATTGCCAACAGGGCGGTAGCATTATTCTAACCACCCACCAAGCCTTGATGATGAAGGATTTGCCGGTGTCACAATTAACCTTGGAGTATCGCTGGTGATGGGCGCGGTGTATTGGCAAACGCTTCGTCGTGACTTTCGACTGATGGCGCGACAAAAGTCGGATTGGCTTAACCCTCTGATGTTCTTCTTGATTGTGCTTACTTTGTTCCCGCTTGGGGTGGGCGCTAAACCGAATTTGTTACGCGAAATTGCTCCAGGCATCATCTGGATCGCTGCGTTATTAAGTGTGTTGCTTGGGTCAGAGCGTCTATTTCGCCAAGATTATAAAGATGGCGTCTTAGAGCAGTTAGTTGCTGCACGCTCGCCGCTGCTGCCCTATGTGCTTGCCAAGATTAGTGCTTCGTGGTGTGCCAGTGGTTTGCCACTGATTATTATGTCACCGCTGATGGCGTTATTGCTTGGTTTAGACACTCCGTCATTGATTGCCATCATCGGTACTTTACTGTTGGGTACGCCGTTGCTCAGCTTGTTGTCGGCATTGGGCGCAGCCTTGACGCTATCAGCCGAAAAAGGCGGTATTTTACTAGCCTTGGTGATCCTTCCTCTTTATATTCCGTTGCTAATTTTTGCCAGTGCTGCTGTGGAACAAGCGGGCTTTGGTATGGCGTATTCGGCGCAGTTGGCCGTGCTGGCTGCCATGTTATGTGTAGCGTTGGCGGGTGTGCCGCTCGCGGTGCAACATGCATTAAAACTTAACGTGGGGTGATATGTTTAAGTGGCTTGATCCGTATGCAAAACCACAAACACTGTTTCATGTGTTAGCACGTTGGCAGTCTGTGTTAATGCCGTTAGGCTGGCTGTTGTTAGCCGTTGGCACCGTCTGGGGCTTAGGATTTACCCCTCCGGATTATCAACAAGGTGATTCGTACCGCATTATTCACATTCACGTTCCCGCGGCGATTTGGTCGATGGGCGCTTACAGTTCAATGGCCATCGCTGCGTTTATTGCGCTGGTGTGGCAAATCAAAGTTGCCCAATGGGCCATTGGCGCCATCGCTCCCATCGGCGCTATTTTTACCGTGATCGCCTTATGGACAGGC
>CAYTIQ010000009.1:0-74137 GCA_964437935.1 uncultured Rheinheimera sp. | reverse complement strand
GACAGGCGCTGCCTGGGGCAAGCCGATGTGGGGAACCTGGTGGGTTTGGGACGCACGATTAACCTCAGAACTGATCCTGTTGTTTTTATATCTAGGTGTTATCGCACTGCAAAATGCCTTTAACGAGCAAGAGACGGGTGATAAAGCCGCCTCCGTATTGGCGTTGGTCGGTGTGGTAAATTTGCCAATCATTCACTATTCCGTCGAATGGTGGAATACCTTGCACCAAGGTTCCACCATCACCAAATTCGCTAAACCTTCGATCGACCCATCGATGTTATGGCCGTTGCTGATTTGTATTCTGGCGCTTGGCGTGTTGTTTGGGGGCTTGGTATGTCAGCGTCTTCGCACCGCAATCTTACAACATGAACAGCATCGTGCTTGGGTTCGGCAATGGGTAGAGGAGCGCACATGAGCGATTTTGCATTTGCCTCAATGACGGAGTTTTGGGCGATGGGCGGCTATGGCATCTTTGTCTGGTCGTCCTTTGGTATCAGCTTTTTGCTGTTAGTTGGACTTTGGTGGACAGGACGTCGCGGTGAAACCGCCTTTCGCCAGCAGTTAACGCAACGCCTGTCGCGAGAAGCGCGGGTGCGTGCACATCAACAACAATCTTCCCCTGTCCAGGAGTCTGCGGATGAATCCACGTCGTAAACAACGTCTGTTTGCCGTTTCGGCGGTGTTATTGCTGTTAGGTGGTGCGGTTGGCGGCATCATGTATGCGATGTCAGAAAACGTGGATTTGTTTTATACCCCTTCCCAATTGGTCAACGGCTTGGGCGAGGACAAAGAAAAACCCGTGGTCGGTCAGCGTCTTCGTATTGGTGGCATGGTGGTGAAAGGCTCGGTGAAACGGGATGAACATAGTTTAAAAGTCAGCTTTGATTTGGTCGACACCGGGCCTGTGGTCACGGTGCATTACGAAGGCATTTTGCCAGACTTGTTTCGTGAAGGGCAGGGGATTGTCGCGCAAGGGACATTAGTCGATGCAACCACGATCCATGCCACTGAAGTTCTGGCCAAGCATGACGAAAATTACATGCCACCTGATTTAAAAGAGGCGATGAAAGATATCAAACATGTCGCACCACAAGCTGGGGCTAAGCCATGATTGCTGAAGTTGGATATCTGGCGTTAGTCGTTGCCTTGGCACTGTCGGCCGCTTTGGCTATTTTCCCATTCTGGGGCAGCTGGCAGCGACAAATTCAGCCGGTCCTACTGGCTCGTCCGTTAGCCGTGCTGCTGTTTGTGTTCACTGCCATTTCCTTTTATGCCTTGTCGCATGCATTTTATGCCAATGATTTTACCGTGGCTTATGTCGCCAACAACTCCAATACCCTGTTGCCTTGGTATTACCGTTTAACGGCGGTATGGGGCTCGCATGAAGGCTCCATGCTGATGTGGTTGCTGATCTTGTCGATTTGGACGGCGCTTGTGGCCGTATTGGCGCGCTCATTACCGTTATTATTGCAAGGCCGTATTTTAGGCGTGATGGGTTTAGTCTGCGTCGGTTTTTATATCTTCGTGTTGGTGATGTCTAATCCATTTGAACGCACCTTGCCGTTTTATCCGGTTGATGGCCGTGATTTAAATCCGTTGCTACAAGACTTTGGCATGATCATCCATCCGCCATTGTTGTATATGGGCTATGTCGGTTATGCCGTGCCATTTGCCTTTGCCATTGCCGCTTTGATGAGTGGTCGTTTTGATGCCAACTGGGCGCGCTGGGCTAGACCTTGGGCGTTGGCGGCCTGGATGTTTTTAACACTCGGCATCATGTTGGGCTCGTGGTGGGCTTATAACGAATTAGGCTGGGGGGGCTGGTGGTTCTGGGACCCGGTAGAAAATGCCTCCTTTATGCCTTGGTTGGTTGGGACTGCTTTGCTGCATACCTTAGCCGTGACCGAAAAACGTGGCACCTTTAAATCGTGGACTGTGCTTTTGGCCATCTCTGCGTTTGCGTTATCGCTATTAGGTGCGTTCTTAGTGCGCTCCGGCGTGTTGGTGTCTGTGCATTCCTTCGCGTCTGACCCGGCGCGTGGCATGTATTTGCTGGCGTTTTTACTGGTGGTGGTCGGTGGTTCACTGGCATTGTATGCCTTGAAAATGCAATCCGTGCGGTCACAGGCCAGCTACAAGTTGTTCTCGCGTGAAGTGTTGCTTTGGGGCAACAATATCTTTTTATTAACGGCCACCTTGGTGGTGTTTTTAGGCACCATTTACCCGCTGGTCCACAAAGAGCTTGGGCTTGGCTCTATTTCGATTGGCGAGCCATTTTTCAATTCGATTTTCCACATTTTGACCATCCCATTTGCCATTTTGCTTGGTGTAGGGCCTTGGGTTCGTTGGAAACAACAACCGGTATCACCCTTAGTCAAACCGCTGTTGCTGATTGGTGCGTTGACGGTTGTGGCCGCGCTTGGCGCCTTGGCCTTGTATCAAGAATTAACCGCCAATCTGGCCTTGTTGGGACTGCTGCTCGGCATTTGGGTCGTCAGTGCCACGGGCGGTGAGATTTGGCAAAAGTTAGCCGCGCTCGGTGGACTAAAGGCCGTGACTAAATTAACGCCAAGTCACTGGGGCATGGTGCTTGGACATCTTGGCTTTGCGGTGTTGGTGATTGGTGTGGCCATGACCAAAACCTTCAGTGTCGAGAAAGATGTGCGGATGAAGATTGGCGATACTGTCAAGTTAAACGAGTACAGTTTTGTGCTGACCGATGTTTATGCGTTACAGGGGCCGAACTATGGCGGACAAGCCGCTGAACTAGAAGTCTATGAAGACGGCATACGCATTAATCATTTGCATGCTGAAAAACGCTTCTATCCTGTCACTCGAGCGACCATGACGGAAGCGGCGGTCGATATGTCGATCACCCGCGATTTGTATGTGGCGCTTGGCGAGGAGTTACCAGGGCCAAGTTGGGCATTGCGTGTCTATGTGAAACCCTTTGTGCGCTGGATTTGGGCGGGGGGCATTTTGATGGCGTTGGGCGCTCTGCTTGCATTGGGTGATCGACGTTATCGCCAAAGCAAAAAAGTAACCAAGGCCACTACGACGGAGCAGGCACATGCGTAAATCCTTGTACTTTATTCCGTTGGCGGCTTTTTTAGGGCTTGCGGTGTTTTTGTTCAGCGGCTTGTTTTCTGATCCACATTTGCACGAAAACGCTCGGTTAGAACAGCCGATGCCAGCCTTTGCTTTAGCTGATTTAACCGATCCGTCGAAAACCATCACCGAAAAGGATTTGCTGGGACAGCCGTACCTGCTCAATGTCTGGGGTGTTTGGTGTCCGACCTGCAACGCCGAGCTGGGTTTTTTAACCAGCTTGCGAGCGCAAGGTGTCAAAATCGTTGGGTTGTATTACAACCAGCCAACGGATTCTGCGTTTGGCGAAAGTTTTGATTTACCTAGCTTGCAACGTGACGTTGCCAAAAAGCTTGCCGAGCAAGGTGATCCGTATCAATTCAATATCTTGGATAAAGAGCGCAGCTTGATCTTTGATTTAGGCGTAACCGGTGCCCCAGAGACATTTATTGTCGATGCCAAGGGTAAAATTCGCCATCACATGGTCGGCGATATCAACCCCAGCAATTGGCCTGCGCTAAACGCCATTTACCAACAGTTGCAGCAAGAAGCCAGCCAAGGAGCGACCCCATGAAGAATATCCATGTGGCGATGCTTGGCCTACTGCTCAGCCTGCTTTGTGCGCCAGCCATGGCGTTAGAAGACGAACTGACGTTCCAATCCAAAGAGCAAGAAGCCTTGTATCGGCAATTAACCGCTGAGTTGCGTTGCCCGAAATGTCAGAACCAAAATATTGCCGATTCCCATGCCGTGGTGGCGGTGGACATGCGTAAGAAAACCTACCAATTGGTGCAACAAGGTAAAACGCATGACGATGTGGTGGACTACATGAAACAACGTTATGGCGATTTTGTGTATTACCAACCGCCGGTTAGAGCCAGTACCATTTGGTTATGGCTGCTACCTGCGTTGTTAGTCGTTCTTTTGGCGGTCGTTGGTGTGCGACGAGCGCGTCAAAGTGCGACCACACCGGATGTGGAGCAAAACCACACCTCGGCCGCCGATGAGTTACAAGCAATGATTGACGAAGCTGCACGAGGAAAACGTCCGTGACTGAATTTTTACATAGCATGAATGGTTTTTATCTCGTCTGTGCCGCGCTTGGTGTGCTGGTGATGGTGGGAATTTTTTTAGGAGTACCGCGCCGTCATCAAAGCACTGAGCCGCTGAATGTCAAAGCGTTATTTGCCGAGAAACTCCAGTTGTTGGTGCAAGCGCGTGATAGTGGGGAGTTAAGTGATGACGATTTCGCCACGGCTGCCGCGGAACTGAAACAACAGACCTTGGATGCAGGCTTTTTAGATACCAATCTTGGCAATAGCAGCCGACACAGTAAGCTTTTGGCCTTGTTATTGGTGCTGGTTTTTACGGTGGCTTTTTACTTATGGAAAGGGCAGTACCGTGAGTTGGCGCAGTGGTACGACGCTCAGGCTCAGCTGCAAGACCTTGGGAAACGCGCTCTGCTTGGCCAAGGTGAACAACTCAGTGAGCAAGAACTGGAGTTATTCGCGTTGGGCCTTCGCACCAAGTTAGCGACCTCGGGTGACGATGCCGTGGGCTGGTTTGTGCTTGGTCGAATTTGGTTTGCGCAAGGGCGGGTGGATGATGCGATTGACGCCTTTGAAAAAGCCTTACAGCTGACGCCTGAACGTGCCAATTTGCTGCTTAGTTTTGCTCAAGCGTTGTTAACGCGTGGCAGTGAAGAGGATGTGCAACGGGCTGCCGGTTTGTTAGGCGTGGTGATGAAAAATGATCCTGCCAATACTGATGCCCTGGCGATGTTGGCGTTAATCGCGCAACAACGCGGCGATTTGGTCGAGGCTCGAACGGCATGGGAATTGTTAGCCACGCAAATTCCAACCGATGATCCACGTCACCAGAGCATTCAACAGCAATTGGCCGCGTTGGACGAGCAAGCCAAACCTAAACCAGCGTTGGCAGAAACACCCGCTGTTCGCGTGCATTTGACCATTCCTGTGACCGTGGCTCAGCTTTATCCACAAGCCACTGTGTTCGTGTTTGCCAAAGCCGCGGATGGCCCACCGATGCCTCTTGCGGTACAAAAAATGCCCATGTTTAGCGGCGAGCAGGAAATTAAGCTAACCAACCAAATGCGCATGACGCCGCAATTTGGCTTGGCAGAAGCAGGAAAAGTGGTGATTAGTGCCCGTATCTCAAAAACGGGCAGTTCAAACCCTGATCCGAGCGATCCGACCGTCAGCTCTAAAGTGTTGGAGTTGGGGACTGATTGGCAGGAGGTGACACTGACATTTTAAGTCAGTGATCGCAACTGCATGTTGCACCGTTCATATACTGTGGTGGATGAAAAAAGCGGCAAATGCCGCTTTTTTTCTAGCCATGAACATGGCCAGTTGAATTTTTCACTGCGTCTTACGTCAAATAGTCGGTATAATTCGGCTCCATTTGTGCGGCCAGATGGCTGATATCAAGGCTCGAGGCTAACAGGTTCACGCAGAACCACAACGGAATTCATGAGGATATGATGCTTCGCACGATTTCTTTGAGTGTATTGTTAATCGTAGGGTTGACGGCTTGTGCAACCAAACCAACGGCCGAGGCACCGGCGGCGCCAGCCAGCAATTACAGCGATGAACGCGACCCGTTTGAGGGCTTTAACCGCAATATGTGGTCGGTCAATTATGATTATCTCGACCCTTATGCGCTCAAACCTGCCACCTTAGGTTATATGGCCGTGACGCCAAAGCCGGTGCGTAGTGGTTTGGCAAATATGGTGCAGAACTTGGATGAACCTGCCAATTTCGTCAACGGCATGTTGCAGGCGAAACCCAAAAGCTCCGCCATTTCCGCTGGCCGTTTTTTGTTAAACAGTACAGTGGGTGTGCTTGGCTTCTTTGATGTTGCCACGTCACTTGAACTGAAAGAACAGAATGAAGATTTTGGCCAAACCCTAGCCGTCTGGGGCGTTGGCAATGGTCCTTACGTGATGATCCCAGGTATGGGCCCAACCACGGTCCGCGACACCACAGGCCGAGTGGTGGATAATCTTTATTTCCCCATGACCTTGCTCAATACTCCGCTGACCATTGGCAAGTTTGTGATTGGTGCGCTCGATGGTCGTGAAAGACTGATGGCACAAGAAAAGCTGCTAAACGACTCTCTTGATCCGTATGCCTTTGTTAAAGATGCGTATTTCCAACGTCAAGAATACAAAATCTACGATGGCAACCCGCCAGAGCCGGAGATCGACGAAGAAGCATTTGAAGACTACAACGAATAAGGCGAAAGCCGAAGAAAAGCGGACTTGTCTAGACAGGTCCGCTTTTCATTTGTAGGCAACTCAGGTATAAAACTGACTGCCTTAAAAAACACCCTCGTTTTAATTATTAGAACAATAGAAACTAAGACACACCATAACGCGGCCTGACGTTTCGTCAGCTGTTGATATGGCGTGCCGGAGATCACCATGACACAACCAGTTACCGCTCCAACGCCCGATTTCGGGACGCTCTGGGGCCACCCGAAACCACTTTGGATGCTCTTTATGGCCGAATTCTGGGAGCGCTTCGCGTTCTACGGTATTCGTTGGGCATTAACGCTTTATATCGTTGCTCAGTTTTATCAAGGCAATGCGGCAGGCGAGGCGGATGCAAGTCGCTATTACGGTGCCTATTTGGCATTAGTGTATGCCACCGCTATTTTTGGCGGCTATGTCGCCGACCGGGTGATCGGTTATCAACGCTCCATTATTTTGGGCGCTATCGTGATGTCGGTCGGCCTGTTTATGATCATGTTGCCAAACCTGCAATTGTTCTTATTAGGCCTTGCGGTCATTGTGGTAGGCAATGGCTTGTTCAAGCCGAATATTTCTTCCTTGGTTGGCCAACTGTACCAGCAAGGCGATGACCGCCGTGACCGTGGTTTCACCATTTTCTACATGGGCATTAACTTAGGCGGTATGCTCTCGCCAATCATCACCGGCTGGTTAGCCAGTGAGATTTTTGGCACACCACAATACCAAAACTACAAAGCAGTATTTGCCGCTGCTGGCGTTGGTATGTTGTTGTCCACGATCTGGTTTTACATTGGTCGTGCGCAGTTAAAAGGCATTGGTGCTGTACCGGAAGACCAGCCTGCAGGCAAAAACTTGGCGTATGTCATTGTCGGCGTACTCGCGGCGATCCCTGTGGTGTATTTCTTGTTAGCGGGTCTTGGCGCTGAAACCTTGGCTTGGATCTTAGGTGTGTTGTTTATCATCGTGGCCGGTATGTTGGTCGCTGAAGGTAAATCCAATGGCACAGTCCAACTGCATCGCGTCTACGCGTTGTTATTGTTATTTGGTTTTAACGTGACATTCTGGATGTTCTTTGAACAGGCGGGAAGCTCGTTTAACTTCTTAGCACAAAACTTGGTTAACCGTGATATTTGGGGCGATGCGTCTTTTATCTTCCCAACCGGATGGTTCCAATCGGTAAACTCAATGGCGATTATCATTTTTGCGCCGATCATCAGTTATATTTGGTACATCACCAGCAAGATGAAAATGGAGCCTTCCATTCCGCGTAAGTTCGGTTTGGGCTTGCTTGGTAACGCGCTGGGTTTCTTAGTATTAATGTTTGCGCTGACCAATCTGGTCGATAGCAACGGTTTGATCCCAATGTGGCCTTTGGTGCTTTGTTATGTGCTGCAATCGATTGGTGAGTTGTGCTTGTCACCGATTGGTTTATCGATGGTCACGAAACTGGCGCCCGTTCGCTTTGTCGGTTTAGCGATGGGGGCGTGGTTCTTGTCGGTTGCCACAGGTAATAACTTGTCAGGCTTATTGGCCGGCCATATCTCAGGTGAAACCGGTATGACAGTGCAGTCGGCGTTGGCGGGTTTTAGCTTTAGCTTCTACTTGTTAGTTGGCGCCGGTGTTTTGCTGTTGCTGGTATCGCCACTCATCAACAAACTGATGCATGGCGTGAAATAACTGAACGCCAATTAAAAAGGCCCTACGGGGCCTTTTTTTATACAAGGAATGAAGTCACGAGTCAGAGGTTTAACGCGTGGCGTGCTTTGCGTAAATTAGGCTTAATCAAACTAAAGGTCACTGGGCGTGTCAGCAGTGGGTAGATAATGATTAAGCTCAAGCCCCACATCACACCTTCACCGACCGTTTGGGCACGGGCGATGGCCATAAATGGTGGGATCAATACCGCAAGTTTTAGCAGGTTTAACACCAACTTTTTCGGTTGTTCCAGCATATCGGTTGCTCGGCGGATCACCGCCATGCGATCACGAAAATTCAGGCCTTGTAACTCGGCGATGTTGCGAGTATTCCACATACAAATCTCCAGCAAAACGTCATTCTCAAGGTACGTGCGGTGTTCGCTACGCGATCAAAACAAACCCGGCGGCGCCGGGTCTGTCTCAAAGCAAGAGGCTTACTTGACGCGAGACTTTAACCAGTCGACTAAACCCGCGATATCCAGCAGCTCTTTTTCACCGCTACGACGGTTTTTGTATTCGACCTGTTGATTATCGAGGTTCCGCTCACCAATGACGATTTGATGCGGCACGCCCAGCAGTTCCCAGTCTGCGAACATCACACCTGGACGCTCTTTACGATCATCAAATATCACGTCGATACCGGCAGCTTGCAAGTCGCGATACAGCTGTTCAGCCGTGTCTTGAATGCGTACTGATTTATGCATGTTCATCGGCACTAACGCCACTTGGAACGGCGCAATGGCTTCAGGCCAAGTGATACCGAATTCGTCATGGTTTTGTTCAATAGCGGCCGCCACAATGCGCGATACACCGACGCCATAACAACCCATGGTCATGATCTGGTGTTTGCCTTCTTCATTGAGCACGCCTGCTTTCATTGCTGCGGCGTAGCGCTCGCCCAGTTGGAAGATATGGCCAACTTCAATGCCGCGTTTGATAACCAAAGTACCTTGGCCACATGGGCTTGGATCGCCTTCAACCACGTTACGCAGGTCAGCGATATCAAAGCCAATGACGTCGCGGTCAAAGTTCACACCGGTCAAATGCACGCCATCGTTGTTGGCGCCACAGACAAAGTCAGCCAGCACGGCAGCTGAGCGGTCCACAATAACGCGACAAGTAAGGCCAACCGGGCCAATCGAACCGGCAGAGGCGCCAGTGACTGCTTTAATTTCCGCGTCGCTGGCAAAAGTCAGTGGCGATTTTACGCCGGCGGTTTTTTCGGCTTTCACTTCGTTTAATTCATGATCGCCACGTAGTAGCAGCGCCACCAAGGGTTGTGGGCCTGTATGATCGTCTGCAACGGCAGCATGCACCAGCAAGGTTTTGACGATTTGGCTCGCCGCGACGTTTAACAGCGCGCTGACTTGTGCAATAGTGCCGGCGTTTGGTGTCGCGACTTCTGCCAGTGCTTTGGTGGCTGCAGGGCGCGGCGTGGTTGGCGCCAGCGCTTCGGCTTTTTCGATATTGGCGGCGTAATCGCTGGCATCGGAAAATACGATCGCATCTTCACCTGAGCTGGCGAGGACGTGGAATTCGTGCGACACGGCACCACCGATAGCGCCAGTGTCTGCTTGCACCGGACGGAACTCGAGGCCTAACCGGGTGAAAATGTTGCAATAGGCGGTGTACATGGCTTGGTAGGTTTTTTCCAAGCACTCTTGGCTTAAATGAAACGAATACGCGTCTTTCATTAAAAATTCACGGGCGCGCATCACCCCAAACCGTGGTCGGCGCTCGTCACGGAATTTGGTTTGAATTTGATACAGGTTCAATGGCAACTGCTTGTAGCTGCTGATTTCTTTACGCACCAAGTCGGTGATCACTTCTTCGTGGGTTGGGCCTAACACGAAGTCACGTTGGTGGCGGTCTTTAAAGCGCAACAGCTCCGCATCCATTTTTTCCCAGCGACCGGATTCTTGCCACAGCTCCGCTGGTTGCACCATCGGCATCAACACTTCAATAGCGCCAGCTTTGTTCATTTCTTCACGGACAATCGCTTCGACTTTGCGCAGCACCCGTACACCGGTTGGCAGGTACGTGTACATGCCGGAAGCTTCACGGCGGATCATGCCAGCGCGCATCATCAGCTGATGGCTGATAATTTCGGCTTCTGCTGGCGTTTCACGAAGGGTCGATAAAAGATACTGACTGCTGCGCATACACATTCACTCTGAGAATTTTAAGAAAAATAGTTCGGTATTCTAACAACTGACCACAGGAACCCCAAGCACTTCTAATGCTTTTCGAATGCTGCTAGCTACCGCTTTGGTGCTATTGCCGCATTATGCTGGCTTACTTCGCACCATGGACTGCAACAACATGATTATGCCGGTCATTGACGGTCCATTTGATATTGAACTCATATAAGGTCATGCCATAACTTTGTTCGCCGTCACGTTCCTTTTTATAGGGTGGGCGAGGGTCTTGTTTTAGCACTTTTTCGATAAACACCGCTAACTGTGGATATTGGGTTTGTTGTTTGATGAAGCGCAAGGCATCGTCACTAAAACTGACCGTCATATCGGTTTCGGGGGCGTCGTCGGCAAAACCACCGAGGCTGTTAGGGACTGCATCGGCGTAGGGCAGATAGGGTTTGACGTCCAATATCGGGGTGCCATCAAGTAAGTCGATGCCAGCGATTTTGATCACCAAATGTTCACCACGGCGCTCTACGCCTTTGAATTGCACCACCGACAAGCCAATCGGATTGGGCCTGAAGGTTGCACGAGTGGCAAACACGCCTTTTTTGGCGTTGCCACCAAGCCGTGGTGGACGCACCAGTGGCGACCAGCCTTTACCGGCGGTTTCGTGGAACACAAAGACCAGCCACAAATGACTGAACCCTTCCATGCCACGGACCATTTCGTCATTGGCGTACGGCGGCACCAGGACCAGCTCGCCATGCGCTTCATCAATCAAGCCAGGCTGGCGCGGAATGGCAAATTTTTGTTTGTAGGGCGAGCGGATAAATCCGACGCTGCTAAAGTTCCACTGTGTCATAACATCTCCAACTGAGCGCTGTATTATCGCGGTGGTTGCGGCCTTCGACAAGCGATGCCGCAGCCTGAGTCGACAAAGCGCTTGCCAAAAAGCATTCTAGATGTCTAGATTGAGTTCGACGACAGAGACAGATTTTAAAAGATATAGGTAGTTGTAGGCATGGAACAAAAAACGCTGTTAATCGAATGCCCCGATGCGCAGGGCTTGATCGCGCAAATCACCAATATTTGTTACAAACATCAGCTGAATATTATCCGCAATACTGAATATGTGGACCCGGTCACCTGTCGATTCTATATGCGAACGGAATTAGAAGGTTTTTTCAACGATCAGACCTTATTATTTGATTTAGACCGTGCATTACCGCAGGGCAGTGAGCGACGTTTAGTCGGGCGTGGCAAAAAAAGAGTGGTGATTTTGGTCACTAAAGAATCCCATTGTTTAGGGGATATCTTAATGAAAGTATTCGATGGTAGTCTCGAATTAGAGATCGCCGCGGTCATCGGCAATCATCCAGATTTGCAAACGTTGGCCACACGGTTTGATATTCCATTTCATCATATTGATCACAGCACGGTGTCACGCCAACATCATGAACAGCAGTTACTTGAACAGATCGAGTATTATCACCCCGACTATATAGTCTTAGCTAAATTTATGCGGGTGTTAAGCCCCGAATTTGTTGCAAAGTATCCGCATCGTATTATCAATATTCATCATAGCTTTCTCCCTGCTTTTATTGGGGCAAAACCGTATCATCAAGCCTTTGAGCGTGGTGTTAAAATTATCGGTGCAACGGCTCATTTCGTCACCAATGATCTGGATGAAGGTCCGATTATTAGTCAGTCCGTTGCCAACGTGGATCACACCTATAGTGCGCTGGATATGGCCAAAGCGGGACGTGATGTTGAAAAAAATACTTTGAGTAAAGCATTGGCATTGGTGATGGATGACCGCGTGTTTGTGCATGGCAATAAAACAGTCATACTCTAAATTCTGTTGTTCTAGCTGGAGTACTCACCATGGCACAAAGCCAAGTTGAATTTCGATTTTTAGCGGAACCCACCCATGTTAATTTTGGTGGCAAGGTCCATGGTGGTATGGTGATGAAATGGTTGGATCAGGCAGCATATGCCTGTGCCACCCGCTGGAGTGGTTTGTACTGCGTCACGGTGTCGGTGGGGACTATTCGTTTTCGTCGGCCGATTTTTGTCGGACATGTGGTGGAGCTGGTGGCCCGTGTTGTTCACACTGGCACCACCTCGATGCATATTTTTGTTCAGGTACGTTCTGGTGAAGCCAAATCGACTGAATTAGCCGAAACCAATCATTGCATTATTTCTTTTGTCGCGTTAGATGAGCAGGGACGACCCGCAGCAGTGCCGCCTTACACACCCAGTGGGGCTGAAGAGCAGTTTCTAGAGCAATATGCGGTACAGATGAAGCAGTTTTCACAACAAGTGGAACAGCAGATGCTGGATTTTTATCAGCAGACGGATAGTCCATCTGCGTAAATACAACCGCCGTCGGAGGCTGGCTTGGTCAGTGGCACAGGGTGCAGACATCAGGCAATCCATGCCCAGATATCCCGGTTTGCATTGATAAGGTCAGGCGTTATTTTTCTGATACCCCATCCAGCGGGAACTCAGACATATCTAAAGCGTAGATATTATCAATTTGCGATGCGTTGGAATGAGTGACGCGCAGATCTTTAACCCGGCCATTTCGAAGACTGTACACCCAGCCATGCACAGTAATTTGTTGCCCGCGCTCCCATGCCTCTTGCACAAAACTGGTGTGACAGACGTTTCGAACTTGTTCTATGACATTGAGCTCACACAGACGATTCAGACGATCGGACTCATCGGCAATACTTTCTAATTCGTCACGATGCAATGCAAAGACATCTTTGATATTGCGTAACCAGTTGTCGATAAAACCAACGCGATGTTTCATCATTGCCGCCGCAATGCCACCACAGCCGTAGTGACCCACCACGATAATATGTTTTACTTTCAACACATCAATAGCGTACTGCAGCACTGATAAGCAGTTAATGTCGGCGTGCAATACCATATTGGCAACATTACGATGAACAAACAGCTCGCCAGGCAGCAATCCTACAATATCGTTAGCCGGAACACGGCTGTCTGAACAGCCAATCCACAAATATTCCGGTGCTTGCTGCTCCGATAATTTTTTGAAGAAACCTGGTGCTTCAACTTCAATTTTGTCGGCCCATGTTTTGTTATTGTCAAAAAGATGCTTCAGGGAATGCATAACGACTCCAAATTGGTACACCTGCCTAAGATACCTGAACTGAGCATAAATTCCAGCACCGACCAGCAACGAGCTTGGTGTTACTGGTTGGTTACAATAATTCTCTATTCAATGATTGACATAATCTTTTTCTTGGAAAATATTTGAATAGCTTTTCATTTAACAAACTAATACGGCATAATGTGTGCGCGTTGAATTTCAACATCATCCTAGAGGTCTGCAATGTCATTGTTACTCGATAAACGTGAATTAAAAAAAGCAGCAAAAGAATTGTCTGTTCTTAAATTACAGGAAGTAATTGAAGTACTGCAGTCAGTCATGACTGAACGTGAAAAAGAAGCTGAAGCATTAGAATTAGTTCGTCAATTCGCCAAAGCACAAGGTTTTACTCTGGAACAATTAGGCTATCGCCAGTCTGTTGATGCGCCTGCAGTTACTGCTGTTGCAACCGAAGAAGTTGAATCTGTTGTTGACGATTCAAAACGTCCAATCAAGCCAAAATTCAAAACTATCAACAAAGAAAGCCAATATTTCTATGTGGACGGTGGCGTATTAAATCTGTTGAAAACTCACACAATGAAAAAGGCGTTGCAAGAACGCGGCATTGATGTAGTGGCTTTTGATAAAGTTGACAAAAAATACCGCGATCAAGTCGCAGGTTTGTTGAGCGATGCAACAGCTCAGGCCATCGAAAACTTCAACGCTAAAGTTGACGTATGGAACGAGTGGGCGAAAGCACACAACGACGAAATTCTTGAAAAGCGTTAATTTAAACGTTTAAAAAACGAAAGCCGGCGATTGCCGGCTTTTATGTTTGTTCGATACGAACATTATTGTGCGTTCAGTGATTGGCCGTTGACTCCGATACTTTGGTCGGACATCAAATAAAGGTAAGTTGGCATCAGATCCAGTGGCGTCTTCAAGCTGGCTTGGTCTTCACCTGGATACGCCGCATTGCGCATCTTGGTCCGCGTCGCGCCAGGATTGATACAGTTGGTGCGAATGGTGGTGTTTTCATATTCATCGGCAATCAATTGCATCAGTCCCTCTGTGCCAAACTTAGACACACTGTAAGGGCCCCAATATGCACGGCCTTTGCGACCGACGCCCGATGAAGTAAAAACTAAAGAACCATGCGGGGATTTGGCCAACACTGGCATCAGTGCTTGCGTCATCAAAAATGCCGCCGTTAAATTCACCTGCATCACCAGCTGCCAATCGTCCAAGTTGATGTGTTCAAACGGACTTAAAACGCCTAAATGGCCTGCATTGTGTAAAAGTCCATCTAAGCGCCCAAACTCACTTTCAATAGTGCTTGCCATGTCTTGATAATGACGTTTGGTGGCGCCTTGTAAATCAAGCGGAACGATCGCCGGTTCAGGCCATCCTTGATTAACGATTTCGTCGTATACTTTTTCCAGCTTTTGGGTCGTTTTACCCAATAAAATGACTGTTGCGCCGTGCTCAGCAAAAGTTAATGCTGCTTGACGGCCAATTCCATCACCTGCACCCGTTACTAAAATTACTTTATTTTCCAACTCGTTAGCAGCAGCTTTGAATTCTTTCATGGCTCACCTCATCAGCAAAACGGCCGCAGAATAGCGGTTTTGACTGGCAATTGCACCTTTCTTCACAGATATTTAGATTAGCCCTAGCGAATTTTTTCTGATTGGGTTAAGTTTAACTGGTCGTAGCTGTTACCAGTCTGTAGCAGGGACGAGCAGAATTCTCAAATCAAAGTCGGAATGACTTGGTCAAAATAATAAAAATTCAGGACACGGGGAGATCTTATGAAGAAGCTTCTAGTTAGCCTAGCTGTAACCAGTGCACTTGGACTGGCCGGCTGTGGTGATTCGCTTCAAGATATTAAAACAGATACGGCGCAGAATAATGAAGTGCTGGTGCCATTAAGCCGGGTTGTGTTTGACCCAACAGCGAGCAAAGTGTCGGTTCCAAACGACTTGTTGTTCCAAGGCAGCACCGATGGCACGTTAGTGATGCCAGGGGAAAGTGCCACGACACCGAATTATGCTGATCCACAAACCGCGCTCGGTGCACTGGATGGCTGGTCGACACAAAACCCATTTGCAATCGAATTGTCTATTGCGGGTGGTTACAGTCTGGATGCAACAACTGCAGCTCGGCCTGATGCTGTGCGTGTGGTTGAAGTATTGATGGGTGATCCATCATCAACAGACGCTACTTGTAAAACAGTTCCTCGTGGTGTCGCATGTAAAGCGGTGGCACAACTGACGTGGGGTACTGATTTTATTACCCGCGCAACCGGCAATAATGTTGCAGTTATTCCATTAAAACCATTAAAGCCTGCCACTACCTATATTGTGGTCCTGACCAATGTATTAAAAGACACTGGCGGGCGCTCAATTGCACCAAGTACCACCTATGAGCTGGTCAAGCAAGATTTAGCGACATTACCGTTAGGTTCTGAAGCACAACGTGCGCTACAAGGGGTGATCAACTCCTACGAAAATGCGGTATCGCAAGTAAATATTGCAAAAGATAGCATTATTTACACAGCGGCCATGACCACCCAGTCGACCGCCAACGTGTTAGCCACCGTCAAAAAGCTGATGTTGCCAAGTGCTCTGAATGGCAACAAAGCGCCAAGTATCACAGATATGGCTGATACCTCATTGTTGGTCTCTAACCTGTTATTCCCAGGTCAAACAATTCCAGATAACCCGGCTGATCCACGCTTTATGTTTAAGCTAGCCAAGGTGTATTCAGGGACAATTGCACTGCCGTATTATTTGAACGTGCCTTCCGCAGCAAATCCGATGGCACCAGTGACTACCAACTGGGCCGCTCGTTGCGATAGCGGGGCTATTATTGCGAGTTTAAGTGCTACTCAAGTTGCCGCCTTAGAAGCGGGCATCAAAGATCCAGCACAAGCTGCCAATGATGCGTATTGTAAAGGTGCAAGCGGTGGCGCATTACGTGACTTTGGCTTGGACAAAGCGCGTCATTTAAGCAAGTTCAACGCTATTCCAAAACCGCAATCGACTCAGACATTAAAAGTCCAGATCACAGTACCAAATGCTGCCTATGCAGCGGCGGTGCCGACAGTGGCCAAGCCTGCGACAGGTTATCCTGTGGTGATCCTGCAACATGGTATTACCTCTTGTAAGGAAAACATGTTGGCCATTACGGGGGCTTTGTCGGCGCGTGGTTTTGCCACCATCGCTATCGACCACCCACTGCATGGTAGCCGCGGATTTGATGTCAACGGCGACTCAGTTGACGACATCAACGCATCTGGCGCAAGCTGTGGTAAGGCCGGTGACGCAACTGTTTACATGAACCTGTCGAGTCTGCTGACTGCACGTGATAACGTGCGTCAAAGTATCGCCGATATGCTGGGTCTGCGTTTAGGTATCAATTTTAACAACCAACCAGGCTTGTTAAATACCACCGATGTGCAGTTCCTTGGCCACTCACTAGGCGCAATTACTGGGACTAGCTTTGTCGCATTAGCCAACACTCCAACTGGGCTTGGCGCGACAGTCGATGGTTTGTACGCCATCAAGTCTGATATCCAAGCGATGCCAGGCGGTGCGTTAGCTAACTTCCTGTTGGAGTCGGGATCATTTGGTAACTTGATTCGAGCCAGCGTGATTTTAGGCTCATCAACTCTGTCTACAGAGTTCAGAGCTTATGTTGCAGCCCAGCCAGCTTGTGCCGGTGCGACGACCACAGCAGCGTTCACTAACTGTGCCGCGACCCAAGTCAATAGCTACTTAGCGAAGCTGACAGCCGATGGCAAAACTGCGACGCTGGCCGCGATCACGTCGACCTTAACGCAGTTTGCTTTTGCCGGCCAAACGATTTTGGATGCTGCTGATGCGAACAACTATGCGAGTATGTTAGTCGCGACCAAAACGCCAACCCACATCATTGAAGTGGTTGGTGATGGCACCGCTGCGAATAAGTCAGACCAAGTGATCCCAAATCAAACGGCCAATATGCCATTGGGTGGAACAGAACCTTTGGCTAAATTGCTAGGTGCTAAATCCATTCCAGCAACAGCAGGTGGTTATGCTGTCGATGGTACTGTGATTGCGCGCTTCAATGCAGGTGACCACAGCTCGATTTTGTCACCGACAGCAAGTGCTGCCGCGACCACAGAAATGCAGACACAAGCAGTCTCGTTCTTCTTAACCCGTGGTGCAGGTTTACAAGTAACCAACGCAGCGGTGATTAAAGGTCAATAATCGGCAACTCTAAAAAAGCTGTTTGATTGCGGCTTTTTTATTCGAAATAAAGGCTCTTGTCGCTGACAAGGGCCTTTGTTTTTTCTAAAGTGTTGGCTTTATTTATTTTGGAACAAACCCATGGAATTTTTGATTGAATACGGTCTTTTCTTAGCCAAAACCATCACGATCGTCGTCGCTATTGGCGCCGTTATCGTGATGATCTTAATGGCAACGGTCAAACCTAAAGCCCGCAAAGGTGAATTAATTTTTGAAGATTTATCGGCCGATCATCAGGATTTAGTGGCAGCGCTGCAGCAAGATTTATTAGATAAGAAACAATTTAAGGCGTGGCAAAAACAGCAGGAACAGCGAGAAGAACCAACCAAGCGGCTGTTTGTCATCGATTTTGATGGCAGTGTCGATGCACATGAAGTTGAGCAGCTACGCGAAGAAGTTACCGCAGTGCTGGCTGTGGCAACCAAGGACGATGAAGTTCTGTTGCGCTTAGAAAGTGGCGGTGGAGTGGTGCACGGCTACGGCTTAGCTGCATCGCAATTGCATCGAATTAAAAAGCAGCAGATCCCTCTGACCATCGCCGTCGACAAAGTCGCGGCCAGTGGCGGGTATATGATGGCTTGCTTGGCAGATAAAATCTTAGCGGCCCCGTTTGCCATCGTAGGCTCGATCGGTGTCGTTGCTCAGTTGCCCAATTTTCATCGGTTGCTGAAGAAAAATGACATTGATGTTGAACAATTTACTGCAGGCGAATTCAAGCGTACCGTGACCTTGTTTGCAGAAAACACCGACAAAGGCCGCGAGAAGTTCCAACAAGAGCTGGAACACACGCACGACTTGTTTAAAAACTTTGTCAAAGAGCATCGAGCTGTGGTGGAGATTGATGACGTTGCGACCGGCGAGCATTGGTTTGGCTATCAAGCTTTACCGCTTAAACTCGTTGATGAATTAACCACCAGTGACGATTATTTACAAAGTAAATTAGCAACACACCAGCTGTTTCATTTGAAATACCAGCAAAAACGCAGTCTTGCTGAGAAAGCCGGCTTAGCGGCGGCGGTTGCGGCCAAATCAGTTTGGCTAAACGCCGCAAAAATGGCGATGGGGCGCTAAGATGGACGCACAGTTTTGGCATCAGGTGTGGGAAAAGAATCAGTTGGGGTTCCAGCTCGAGCAACCCCATCCGATGCTTGAACGTTTCGCATCGGTCTTTGAAAACGCGAGCCAAATCTTTGTGCCACTATGTGGCAAATCGCCCGATATGCATTTATTGGCACACTATGCACCGGTGTTTGGCGTCGACTTGTCGGCCATTGCTTGTGCGGCGTTTTTTAGTGAAGCAGGCGCTGTGCCACTGACGCTAAGCAATGGCCATCTTCAGCATAAAAACGTCACGTTGTGCCCATCGGATATCTTTTTAGTGGAGCCGCGATGGTTAACGGGTTGCAAGCATATCTATGACCGAGCGGCGTTGATTGCATTACCTGCGACCATGCGTGAGGACTATGCGGCATTGTTAAAACGTTTAGTGCCAAGCGCCACTCTGCTGTTGCTGACTGTCGATTATCCACAGCAGGAGATGACAGGACCGCCGTTTGCGGTCGATGAGACTGAGATCCGTCGTTTGTTTCCAGGCTGCGAGCTGCAATTGCTGGCTGAGCAAGACTTAACCGGGCAAAAGTTTGCGCGACGTCTGTTGCCGGTGTCGCGATTGACTGAACAAGCATGGTTATTGCGTTGGTAAAACGTGTGTCCGATAAAATGAGTTCATAAAAAAAGGGAGCAGATGCTCCCTTTGTCTTGTTATACAGAATTAATAATGCTCACCGGCTTTTGGATTGTTATACACATCCAAATCTAAGCACTTCTCACTGCGACCAACCAAGCACGACACCATCGCATCGCCGGTGATATTCACGGCTGTCCGGGTCATATCCAGTAAACGGTCAATACCGATAATTAAACCAATACCTTCAATTGGCAGACCCACGGATGCAAGGACCATGGCGAGCATCACTAAACCGACGCCAGGTACACCCGCTGTACCAATCGAGGCGAGGGTCGCGGTTAAAATAACCATCAGGTAGTCGGACAGACCTAAATCAATGCCATAGACCTGGGCGATAAACACCGTGGCGACGCCTTGCATGATGGCTGTGCCGTCCATGTTGATGGTGGCGCCCAGAGGAATGGTAAAGGACGCAACACGGTTATCGACCCCTAATTTCTGTGTTGTGGTTGCAAGGTTGCTGGCGACAGTGGCATTGCTGCTGGATGTACTAAAGGCAAACAAGGCTGTTTCTTTCATTTTCTTGAAGAACATCACCGGGTTTAAGCGGCCCACTAATGAAATAAAGCTGCCATACACGATGATGCCGTGGAACAAGAGCACAAAAATAACCAAGAAGAAATAATAAGCAAGACGTTCTAAGTCGCTTAACTCCAAGACGGTGAATTGTTTGGCCATGAGACAAAACACGCCGTAAGGGGAGAAATGCATCACAATTTCGACCAGCTTCATGACGATGCTATTAAGGTCTTCAAACATTAGGCGAATACGTTCGCCAGCTTGGCCACTGAGCGCAATTGCAATACCGAACAACACTGCAAACACAATGATTTGTAGCATTTCACCTTTGGCCATCGCTTCAATTGGGTTGCTGGGGAACATATTGATGAAGACTTGAGCAACCGAAGGCGCTTCGCCTGGGTTAAAACTCGATTGTGCAGGAATTGGAATACCCTGACCTGGTTTTACGACAGCAGCAAAACCAATGGCAATGGCAATGGCCAAGGCTGTGGTTAGGATATAAAGCAGCATGGTTTTACTGCCAATGCGACCTAAGGTTCGGATATCTTTTAACGAACTTGTGCCACAAACTAACGAAACAAACACCAGTGGCACGACCAACATTTTTAAGCTAGCAAGAAAAATTTGACCACCAACAAAGAACAATCCGTCGGCGAAAAACTCCTTCACCCCAAATTTAAATAAAGTGAGATCAACAATGTAGTCTCCACCTTGCGCGATAAATTTTAAAAAACTCCCGACTAAGATGCCGAGAAACATCGCAATCAAAATGCGACTGGTTAGGGTTAATTTTGTATTTGTAGTCATTGTCGTAATTGGGTTATAACAGATGGTTAAGGGTGGCGTAATGTAGCAGGTTTTTATCTGCGTGAAAAATACTAGCGCTGCGGGGTTGTTTGGACGCGTGTTCCTTGCGATCTTCGTATAAGATAACTGTGTGCATAATATCTAATTAAAAGAACTAGCTAGGGAGAGTCTTCATGCGAATCATCCGGCATTTTTTCGTCGTGTTGCTGTTGGGTGTGCTGTCCGCGTGTGGCGGCGGTGGCACCATAGGCGGTACAGACAATGGCTCGGGTACGACAACCTCAACAGTATCACTTGGGTTGACTGACCAAACGGGCGCCAGTGTAAGCCGGGTAACTAGATTAAAACCACTAACTATCAAAGCCACGGTGAAAACCAACGGTGTGGCCGCGTCGGGTAAGTTGGTGACCTTTAAGTTAAACGACACCTCGTTAGCGGCATTTGACAATGATGCTGGAACAGCACAAACCAATGCTGATGGGGTCGCTAGCATTGGCTTAAAAGTTGGGAGCAAGTCCGGGGCTGGTACCATCACGGCCAGTTTATCCACGGGCGAATCTGCAACCATCACCTTTGAATCTGCTGGCGATAGCGCCGTCAATGACGTGTTGACCATTAGCCTAAGCCTTAAAAATGCGGCAGGACAAACCGTTACCGCCTTAAGCAATGCCCAACCGGTCACCATTCATGCCCAAATCAACTCATCGTTAGGTATTAGTCAAGCCAACAAGTTAATCACCTTCACCATGTCCAATACGTCGCTGGCAACTTTTGCTAATGGCACTGGCACGGCACAAACCAATTCAACAGGATTGGCGACGTTAGGATTGTCAGTCGGCAGTGTCAGTGGCTCTGGCGAATTAACGGCGACCTTATCTTCAGGCGAGAGCGCCAAGCTGGTGTTTGATTCTGCCGGTGATAAACCAACCGAGAACTATAACCTACGGTTGTCCTTGGTCGACGTCAGTGGCAACGATTCAGTGTCCTTAAGTAAAGTGCAACCGCTGAAGTTGATTGGTGTGTTGACATCTCCTAAAGGCTTGTCGGTGAAAAACCAGCTGGTCAGTTTTACTTTAAACGACCCGACATTGGCAGAGTTTGGCGCAACCAGCGGAACTGCATTGACCAGTGCCGACGGTGTGGTGCAAATGAGCTTAAATGTGGGTACTAAAAGTGGGAGTGGTACCGTGACTGCGGCTGTTGGTACCACGATGTTAGCAACCCAAAACTTCAATTCGGCTGGCGACAAACAAACCAGTGATTCGTTAACGATGACGATGACCTTAAAAGACAATACTGGTTTGGAAACCTCGGCGGTGTCCAATGCCAAGCCATTAACAGTGGCAGTGCAAGTGGTCTCCAAATTAGGCGTAAATCAAGCCGGCAAATTAGTGACTTTTGTACTCAATGACAAAGACTTAGGCTTTTTCAGCAATGCTGCAGGGACTGCCGAAACGGACGCGAACGGTATCGCACGTATCACTTTAAGCGCAGGCACTAAAAGCGGTGCTGGATTAGTAACTGCCAGTATCTCAAGTCCTGCCGCGCAATCGGTGCAAAAAACCTTTACCTCGGCCGGTGACGGTGGATTAGTCGATAGTAAACCTGTTGGTAGTATCGTGTTGTATTCCGATAAGTTGGCCCTTGGTACGGGAGTCAATGACAAAGTCGCACTCACGGCACTGGTGCGTGATCGCAACAACGTGCTGATGAAAGATGTCAAAGTGCAATTCAGCGCTGACAACGACGGCGTGTTGCAAGTTGAATCTGATGTGACAGGTGTCGATGGTACAGCTAAAGCCTTCTTAAGCAGCAAATCCAATTACACCTTGCGCGATATCGTGGTCACCGCAACGGCCGGTAGTGACAGTCTGAAACAGCATGTGACCATTCAGGTAGTGGGGAATACGTTAAGCATCGCCAGCGCCAACACCATTGTGCTCAATAGTGAAATGGAGTTGAGTTTTGCCTTATTAGATTCTGAAGGGCGCGGTATTCCGGATGTACAGTTGCAGTTAGTCTCGTCATTGGGGAATACCTTTAGTACTGCAACACCACGAACTGATCTGATTGCAGGTCGGGTCAAGGTCAAATACAAAGCCTTAGTTGCAGGTTCTGGGACAGACCGGATCACGGTGTCTGCACTTGGTGTGTCTTCGACCAAAGCCATTGAAATTAACCCTGACGAATTTGCGTTTACCTCAGCAGCGACCGATATCGTTGAAATTCCATTAAATACCGCCGCAAGCCAAAGTGTGTTGTGGAAGCGTAATTCAGCGCCTGTCGTTAACTCAGGTGTGCGTTTTGTCTCGACGCGTGGGGCCGTAGCCGCAACAGCGGGCGGCTTAGGTTCTAATGCCGTGACGGATACCACGACAGACAGCACGGGGACCGCGACGGTGTTCTTGCGGTCAAGTCAGTCAGGTTTAGCATTAATTGCGGCAGAATCGACCAGCGCAACGCCTGCCATCACCACCTCGCGTCTTGTCGAGTTTATCGCCACCGATGCCAGCAAAGTCGAAGTTCAGGCAGTGCCAGCGCAAATTGCGACTGGGGAGTCCTCAACGATTCAGGCTGTGGTGCGGGATGCTTTGAATAACCCAGTTAAAAACAAAACCATCGTGTTTAGTTTAGAAAACAGTTTTGGTGGTCAGTTGTCGCCAGTTACCTCCACCACCAATTCTCAAGGTATCGCCACCACCACCTTTACTGCGGATACAACTACCCCAGGCTCTGGCAATCCAGGTAATGTCACTGGTCTTCGTGTCAAAGCGGCGTTGGTCACCAACGAGGCTATCAGTGGCACTGGCACTGTATCGGTTGGTCAACGTACCTTGTTCTTCCGTTTTGGTACTGGTAATAAAGTGGAGACTAAACAGCTATCGCTCTATTCCAAACAGTTTGCTGTCTTGGTCACAGATGCCTCTGGCAATGCGGTTCCGAATCAATCGTTAAATGTGGCGGTGTATCCAAAACGCTACTCCAAAGGCATTTGGGCTCGTTATCCGGTGACAGGCTCATTTAAGCGTTGGTTGGCAGTCCGTTCAACCACCGCAGCCAACGACTGTGGTACAGAAGATATCAACAGAAATGGTATTTTAGATACCGGTGAAGATGCCAACAATGATGGGCAATTAACCCCAGGTAACGTGGTATCTGTTGAGCGGGTGATTACCGCCAATAGCGAAGGTATTGCTTACTTCAATCTGGTTTACCCACGTGAATATGCGCCATGGGTGGATATCCAAATCGTGGTCAGTGGCGCGGCAGGTGGTACTGAAAACCAAACCTATCGTGATTACACGCTGGATGTGTTAAGTGATGATGTCACGGATGAAACGGTGCTGCCTCCAGCGAACCCTTGGGGGTATGATGCGCCGTTTGATGAAACCACCAATACCTTCACAGCGAATGATTTCTGTACCATTCCTTAATCATCAAAAGCCCTCTTCGGAGGGCTTTTTTTGCCCGTCGTCTCAGCCTTTCGCTGCTATAAATGAACTCTATGCACTCTTAATGCATAACAAACCGTTGTGTTTAAGCCAGTCGTTCCTTGGCGGATTGACAGTGAATAGCCGCTTGATATATCAGTGAAAGACACAGAAAATTCATTGCTGGTATAACGTGAATGTTCTGTATAAGTCATTGTTTTTAAATGCATAAATCAGCTTCTTCGCAAAGTATTGAGCAAGGTTTTGCACGATAAGCTTTGCCAAGGCGAAGTAGCACCTAAAATAGTTTAAAAAATATGTTTAAGCATAACTATGCATCATCATCGGGGAACTTATGACTGTAAATACAACATCAACCTTTGCTTTGTTTCAGCAGCTGTTATGTCCACCAGGTGATGGTGTATATACCGTCAATACGGCAAAAGAGCGTAAGCTGTTACTGCGTGAACAGTTGTATGGCAAGGGTGTCGAAGCGCGTGAGGCGTGGTTAGCGTCGATGTCGCAACTTGCCCAACGTTCTGATCAGGCGGTGATGCTCGGCGTGAGTTCCGATTGTGGTGGCGGCATTTTGCGCGGCGCCAATTGGGGTCCGTTGTTTCTGCGGTTAGCCTTGCTTGAAGCAAATGCGCCTGTATATCCTGCCGATTTAGGGGATGTCCGAGTGATCCCTCATTTATTACACGATAAATATTTAAATAATGACACCATCGCCAACTGTCGTCGGGCCTTGTATGGCGATGCGGCAGACCAGCAACCCGTAAGCCCATTATCGATCACCGAGTTAGTCTGTGATCTGTTCTACCAAACGTACCCAACCAAAGGCATTTTTGGCATAGGTGGTGATCATTCCGTCAGTTACCCGTTGACGCGGTCGTATTTACGGGCGCGCAAAGCCAAGGGGATCCGTACCGCCATTATTCATTTTGATGCGCACACCGATTTGTTGGTGGAACGGTTAGGCATTGATTTGTGTTTTGGTTCTTGGTGCCCCCATATATTGCAAGATTTACCCGCGCCGTCTCATTTGATTCAACTCGGTATCCGCAGCAGCGGCAAAGCCAAAGCGCATTGGGAGCAAACCTTTGGCGTGAAACAATATTGGGCGGATGATATTCGCATGCAGGGCGCCTCTCAAGTGGCGGCTGAAATCATTGAACAATTAAAACAGCAACAGGTCGATGAGCTGTATGTCAGTTTTGATATTGATGCCTTGGATGCCACCATTGCATCCGCCACAGGGACCCCCGAGCCGGATGGGATGACGCTTGAGCAAGCACAACAGATCATCAACGCGTTGGCGGCAGAATTTCCAATTGCCGCCGCCGACATGATGGAAATTGCCCCCTTTACCGATAGCTCGGGGCTGGGTGCTATCAGTACAAAAACAACCCTTGATGCGGCCGCAGCCCTAAGTCTACAACTGCTGAACGCCATCAATATGCCGAAGAAATAACACAAAAGGCTGTCCCAACGCTGTGTTGTGGACACCGAGGGGAGGCTGGATAAACTGGCTTAAAATGCTGTTTTATCCAGCAAACAGACCAAAGATGTCGTCTTGCTAGTGACAATTGTGCATCTGCCACTTGTCACAACCGCCGTTTACGGATATACGTTAAAAAGCAAAGAAGACTAGCAAAATTTTATAGGGACTCCTTCACACCAATGGCGAAATCTCTGGTCATCGTCGAATCCCCGGCAAAAGCAAAAACAATCAACAAATACTTGGGCGCTGATTACATCGTAAAAAGCTCCGTGGGTCATATCCGCGATCTGCCGTCCAGCAGTTCCAAAGATAAAACCAAAACCGCGGATACCAAGTTATCCAAAGCGGAGAAAGAGTATCAGGCCTTGGTTGACCGCATGGGGATTGATCCTGCAAACGGTTGGAAAGCCCGTTATGAAATTCTTGAAGGCAAAGAAAAAGTTGTCAAAGAACTAAAACAGCTTGCCGAAAAAGCCGACACCGTTTATCTGGCAACGGACTTGGATCGCGAAGGGGAAGCCATCGCGTGGCATTTGCAACAAATCATTGGTGGCAAGCCTGAAAAGTTTAAGCGGGTGGTGTTTAACGAAATCACTAAAAATGCCATCCAAAACGCGTTCAAAGAGCCTGGTGAGGTCAATGAAGACCGCGTGAACGCTCAACAAGCGCGTCGCTTCCTCGATCGCGTGGTTGGGTTTATGGTGTCGCCACTGCTTTGGAAAAAGGTCGCGCGCGGTTTGTCTGCCGGACGAGTACAGTCGGTGGCGGTGCGCTTAGTGGTTGAGCGCGAGCGTGAAATTAAAGCCTTTGTTCCCGAAGAGTATTGGACGCTCGAAGCGCTAACACAGACTAGTCAAAAAACGCCTTTAGCGCTTGAAGTTACTAAACAGGCAGGCAAAACCTTCCGCCCGGTCAATGAACAACAAACATCGGCTGCGGTCGCGTTGTTACAACGTGCCCAATTTACCGTGTTAGACCGAGAAGACAAGCCGTCAAGTTCAAAACCACAAGCGCCGTTTATTACCTCGACTTTGCAGCAAGCGGCCAGCACGCGGCTTGGCTATGGCGTGAAAAAGACCATGATGATGGCACAGCGGCTGTACGAAGCGGGTCATATTACCTACATGCGTACCGATTCGACCAACTTGTCGGCAGAAGCCGTGGGTGCGGTTCGGGATTTTATCGGTCAGCAATTTGGCAGCCGCTATTTGCCTGCGGAACCTTTAAGTTATGGCAGTAAAGCCAATGCCCAAGAAGCGCACGAAGCGATCCGTCCGTCGGATGTCAACGTGCAGGCAAGTGCTTTGGGCGATATGGAAGCCGATGCGCGCAAGCTGTATGAGTTAATTTGGCGCCAATTTGTTGCCTGTCAAATGACCAACGCCTTATACGATGTGACCAATATTACCGTTCAAGCCGACTCTTTTGAATTAAAAGCCAAAGGCCGTGTGTTGCGTTTTGATGGTTGGACACGCGTGCTACCGCAACAGAAAAACAAAGACGATAAAGACAACGAATTACCAGATGTGAAAGTCGGTGAAGTGTTGGCGTTGCAACAGTTGCTACCGGCGCAGCATTTTACCAAACCGCCTGCACGCTACAGTGAAGCCAGTTTGGTCAAAGAGCTTGAAAAGCGTGGCATTGGTCGTCCATCGACTTATGCAGCCATCATCTCGACGATTCAAGAACGTGGGTATGTCAAAGTTGAAAATCGCCGCTTTTATGCCGAAAAGATGGGTGAAATTGTCACCGATCGCTTAACCGATAATTTCAGCGACTTAATGAGTTATGATTTCACCGCCAATATGGAATTGAAACTCGATGACATTGCATCGGGCACGGCGAAATGGCGTAAGGTGCTGGATAATTTTTACAGCGATTTCTCCGGCAAGCTCAAAACGGCTGAGTTAGACGCTGCCGACGGCGGCATGAAGAACAACCAATTCGTCTTAACCGATATTGTCTGTCCAACCTGTGGCCGTCCTATGGGGATCCGTACAGCAACCACTGGGGTCTTTTTGGGCTGTTCTGGCTATAACTTGCCACCGAAAGAACGTTGTACCACCACCATGAATTTGATCCCTGGTGATGAAGTGGTGTCCGTTGAAGATGACGATGAATTAGAAACTGAGATGCTTCGTCATAAAAAACGCTGTGCCAAATGCGGCACAGCAATGGACCCGTATCTGCTGGATGAAGGCCGTAAACTGTTTATTTGTGGTAATAACCCAAGTTGTGATGGTTTCCATGTCGAAGCGGGTACATTCAAAATTAAAGGCTATGACGGCCCGCTGATCGAATGTGAAAAGTGCGGCTCGGATATGCAATTAAAGACAGGGCGGTTTGGTAAGTATTTTGGTTGTACCAACGATAGTTGTAAAAATACCCGTAAATTGTTGAAAAACGGTGAAGCCGCTCCACCTAAAGAAGATCCGGTGCATTTGCCAGAATTACGTTGTGAAAAATCAGATGCGTATTTTGTGTTACGTGATGGCGCTGCTGGCTTATTCTTAGCCGCTTCAACCTTCCCACGCAGCCGTGAAACTCGCGCACCGCTGGTGGCGGAATTGCAACGTTTCCGTGACCGTTTGATGCCTAAATTCTTCTATCTTGCCGATGCGCCAGCGACGGATCCACAAGGCAATCCTGCCGTGATCCGCTGGAGTCGTAAGACAAAACAGCAGTATGTGATGTCCGAAAAAGATGGCAAAGCAACAGGTTGGAGCCTGTGGTATCAACATGGGCAGTGGGTAGCCGCCAAAGGCGAATAACCTAAACCGATAAAAAAAGCCGCAATAGCGGCTTTTTTTATTCGGTAAAACTGGCAAGAAATGGCCTGCGGTTGTGCCCTAGCTTGGAGTCGTTTAGGCAATTACCACTTGCGTTTTGGCGCAAACAAGACGTCCAAATCGTTGTTTTCTGCTTCTTCTTTCTTTAAGCGATCGCGTGCATTGCCTTCTTTTAATTCTTCAGCGATTTGCTCGAGGATCTGCATCACTTCAGCGCGTCGAGTTTGAATGTAATCGTCGGCGTAATTGGCATTGGACAAGGTCGCCAGCGCTTTTTCAAAACACTGCCGTGCTGAACCTAACATGTGGTTACTGCGTGCTTGATTGCCACGTTTTATTTGACTTTCCACGTTGATTCGCAGCTGCAGGTTTTCTAAACGCCTGTCTTCGAAGACAACGACCTGCGTATCGACATTTCCACGGGCATGCTCAGCGCGCAAAATAGTCCTCAGCTTTTTAATGCCTTGGATCAAACCGATGATTTGTTTTTCGGCATCGGGCATCACAATATTTTCACTACCGTGTGCCGCCGGATTTTTGTTGAGTTCCTCAAGCCGTTTCTGCGTATCAGCAAGTCTATTTTTTAAATCGCGCGACGAAGGCTCCAATTCGACCATGGCTTCAAGAATATAAGCGATACGTTTGAGCAACATCGTGATAATAGCGCTAGTCAGTGGCACATTCGCAGCATTGAGAAGGATATCTTCGGTATCCTCAAGCATTGAACGCAACTTGGCAAACTCGGCCCGTTTGAGGGTGGCGAGTCGGTCCTTATGTTGTTGCACTGCGTTCATAATGACCGCAATGATCACTAACACTATCACCAGCACGATGATGATAGAAAAAATCATCTGCACCTCGGAAAGCAGTTATTCAAGCATCTTAACCACAAATCACTGAAAATGCCATGTTGATCAATTACTCACGGCAGGTAGAGACTAAACAACGCGCCACCATATTCGCTGTGATTTTGCATTTCAATGCGACCACATCGGTCGTGATTGCGATGCGCCTCGGCAATAAGCTTTGCAAAAAATAGGCCTAAACCTGTGCGTCCTGCAGATAAATGGAAAGAATCTGTGGATTCCATCGCTTGTTCGAGCATTTCAGCGGGATATCCCTGGCCATCGTCGTGAATTTGCACCACCAACCAGTCGTCTTCTACAAAGGCTTTTAACAAAATCTTATGTGTGCTGTAGCGCATTGCGTTAATCAACATATCGTTGAGCAAACTGCTGATCAGGTCATCGTCAAAAAACCAGCACAAGTCAGCATCACATTGTACTTCCACCGCGATATGACGTTGGCTACTGTACATTTCATTTTTGATGACTAACTCGTCTAATAGATCTGCAAATGGATATTCATCCTGATGCAGCGGCAACTGGTTCTTTTCAATGCGATACAGTGCCAAGAGCTGCAATAAGTTGCTATTTAAACGGCTGGCTTCATAGTGGATACGACTTAACTCGTCACTGGCACTACTTGACGTGGTTTGCAGTTCTTCGCGAAGTGCGTCCATTGATTGTAACACCATGCACAATGAATTCTTCATGTCATGGACTGCTGACGCTAATACGGTGGCGAAATCGATTTCTGGATGTTCCACAGCCTATCCTCAGATAATCTTGTTATAAAAATTCACTTTTTAATAAAAAAAGCTATTGAATCGCCCATTCTTTCGCTAGTATTTCACTATAGCCGACGCGCGTTTAAAGTGCTGCAATCGCCGTTGCAAAGGCCTTGTGGCATTCCACTAGAACTTGGACGTTAATACCATGAAATTACAACAGTTACGCTACATCGTGGAAGTGCTTAATCATAATTTAAATGTCTCAGCAACCGCCGAAAGTTTGTATACCTCTCAACCCGGTATTAGTAAACAAGTGCGGATGTTGGAAGATGAGCTTGGCATTCAGGTGTTTGGTCGAAGTGGCAAGCACTTGACGCATGTAACACCGGCAGGTCGCGACGTGATTGAAATTGCGCAGCAGATACTGGCCAAAGTTGAAAGTATTAAAGCAGTTGCCAAAGAGCATACGTTACCCGATCAAGGTAAACTCAACATTGCGACCACGCACACCCAAGCGCGGTATGCGTTGCCTGGGGTGATTAGCGGCTTTATCAAGAAATACCCGAAAGTATCCCTGCACATGCACCAGGGGACGCCGCAGCAGATCTCCGAAGCGGCAAGCCGAGGCGATGCCGATTTCGCTATTGCGACCGAGGCGATGCATTTATTTAGTGATCTCGTGATGTTGCCATGCTACCACTGGAATCGTAGTGTCATTGTACGTACCGATCATCCGCTTGCCACACTGTCACGCCGTATTGAAGTTGAAGACGTTGCGCAGCATCCTATTGTGACCTATGTGTTTGGCTTTACCGGACGCTCAGAGTTAGATCGCGCCTTTGGTGAAAAAGGCTTAGAGCCGAAAATTGTCTTTACCGCAACCGATGCTGATGTGATTAAAACCTACGTACGCTTGGGGCTTGGCGTGGGGGTGATTGCGTCGATGGCAATGGACAAAGATCTGGATAAAGATTTGGTGTCGATTGATGCGAGCCATCTGTTTGCCGCCTCGACCACTAAAATTGGCTTTCGCAAAGGCTCGTTCCTGCGTACTTACATGTATGACTTCATCGAACGCTTTGCGCCACATTTGACCAAAGATGTGGTGGAGCGTGCCAACATGATGCGCAATCAAGAAGAGATTGACCGGATGTTTGCCAAGGTGCAATTACCGATCCGTTAGGCGTGATGTCCGCGTTTACTGAAAGAGCCAGCAGTTGTTGCTGGCTTTTTTCATTGCTGCGCTAAAACATCCATCGTCTTGCTGGGCTGCGGTTTTACCCGCCAAGTATGGCGCGATGGGAGAAATGTTGTCGTCACTAGGTGTTTATTTGGCCGTCTAGATGTTGATATGTCTAAATTATCAAGGTAAGCTGCATTTTTTGCTATGGCCATAAAGTGAGAGTTGCTTTGCATGATCGATATTAAGTTATTGAAAACCTTAAAAGCGGTGGCTGATACCGGTTCGATGCAAGGGGCTGCGGCGCGTTTGTATGTCACGCAAAGTGCCTTATCCCATCAATTGCGGGATATTGAACAGCGGCTCGGTTCGCCGTTGTTTGTTCGCAAGTCACAGCCATTGCAGCTAAGTTGGCAGGGGCAATTGCTGCTGGAATTGGCTCACACAGTGTTGCCACAAATCCATCAGGTGGAACAACGGTTGTGGACCGCACAACCCGAGCAAGGGCAATTGCGGTTAACGGTCGAGTGCCACGCTTGTTTTCATTGGTTACTGCCTGCGATTAAAGCCTTTCGCGCGTTAATGCCAAGTGTTGAATTGCAGTTGATCACCGATATCGAACATCATGCGGTCGAGGCGATGGTGCAGGGGGAGCTGGAGTTGGTGCTGACCACCGATCAACGTCTAGAGTCTCAGGTGCTGTACCAGCCGGTATTTGAACTCGAGTTGCAGGCGTTTTTGGCGCCAGAGCATCCATTGGCTAGCAAGTCATACATCGAGCCGAACGATTTGATGGACCAAACGTTGTTGTGTTACCCCATCGAAGCGGAGCGACAAGATTTGTTTCGATTTTTTTTAAATCATCATGAGTTTCATGGGCGAAAACGGCAAGTGGCGCAGGCCAGTCAAATGCTGCAATTGGTGGCTGCCGGTGAGGGTATTGCCGTATTGCCAACGTGGTTGAAGGAACCCTTTGTCAGCCAAGGATTGATTGTGACAAAACCGCTAGGTTCCGCAGGTTTAAAACGCACCATGTACTTGGCAAGCCCGCGTCATCTGCAAATCACTGCCTTGGCGCAGTTTTACCCGCTGTTGCGCCAGTTAGCTCCGCAATAAACGGCATGAGTACTAAAAACAAAGCCCGCGACGTGCGGGCTTTGGCATTACGCTTCGTAGACCAGTGGATCTGTCGCTTCGTTTAAGCGAAAGGCTTCCAGTCGTTCTTGGCATGAGCCACATTTGCCACAGGCGTGCGCTCGGCCGTTGTAGCAGGTCCAAGTTTTGCTGTAATCCAAGCCCATCGCCAGGCCATCGCGTAAAATCTCAATTTTGCTTTCGTGCAAATAGGGGCTGATGATGTCAATGGGCTCATAGTTGGCAATTTGACAAACGTCGTGCATTTTTTGCACGAATTCTGGACGACAATCTGGGTAGATAAAATGATCGCCGGAATGGGCGCCGTAATACACAGCGTTCGCATTTAATGACACGGCATAACCAACCGCCAGTGACAATAAAATCATGTTCCGGTTGGGGACCACCGTCGATTTCATATTGTCTGCGGCGTAGTGTCCTTCAGGGACTTCGATATTATCGGTTAACGATGAGCCAGGTAAAATCTGGTTGATGGCGGAGATATCAACCACTTTATGATTAATACCGAGTTCTTGGCAGACTTGGCGCGCGCATTCCAGTTCACGCACGTGGCGCTGACCATAGTTAAACGACAGCGCATACACATCGTGGCCAGCTTGAATGGCTTTATGCAACACCGTGTATGAATCCATACCGCCGGAATAAATAACAACAACTTTTTGCGGCATTCGTAGTGCTCCCGTTATAATGGTCGGCTAATTTTTGGGGCGCGCATTGTACTTCAATTTACGCTGAAGCTAAAGGACAACAAATCTGATGTATCCGGTGAATGAAATTTTTGAAACGATCCAAGGTGAAGGCAGCTATACCGGCACGCCCGCGATCTTTATCCGGTTGCAAGGTTGCCCGGTGGGCTGTTCGTGGTGTGACACCAAACACACCTGGGATGTCGAGCCTGCCAATTTAATCCTATTAACGCAAACCAGCCGGAAAACCCAAGACAGCGATACCTATGGCAATGCCAGCGCTGCTGAGTTGTTGTCCCTGTTGCAAACGGAAGGCTACCGTGCACGGCATGTGGTGCTGACAGGCGGCGAGCCTTGTATGTACGACTTAACACCGTTATGTGAGCTGTTGCATGCCAATGGCTTTAGTACGCAAATTGAAACAAGCGGTACCTTTGACATCAAAGCGCCCGACAGCACCTGGGTAACCGTCTCGCCGAAAGTCAACATGAAAGGTGGCTATGAGGTGTTAACATCGGCGTTAGAGCGCGCCAATGAGATCAAACATCCGGTTGCGATGGAAAAACACATCGAAGACTTAAAACAGCTCTTAGCGCGTATTGATACCGCCGGAAAGTTGGTTTATTTGCAACCGATCAGCCAAAAAGCCAAAGCCACTCGCTTAGCCATTGACATGTGTAAAACCTACAATTGGCGGCTCAGTGTGCAAGTGCATAAGTATTTAGGCATTAACTAGGTCCGCGCTTATTGCTGCTGTTGATCATCCAGCCACTGCCTTAATGTCGCAAGGGCTAGATCGGCGGTTTGTTCTGCTTGCAACTGATGTTTTAACGGTGCTGGCATTGTGAGGATCTCTAACCAACGTTTTGCAAGCGTTGCTGCATCTGCGGTGCTGTGGTCGGGATAGAGCGCTGAAAGCTCGGGGTTATCTTGATACACCTGCTGCAAGGTCGTGGCCAACATCCCATCCTCAGCACTGTATTTAATTGCGGGCCAGTCTGGCTGTAAGTCCACATGGGCCACATGCAGCAGGTCCTGTTCTTGCCAGCGCTCAGTGATCAATGCGCGCTGCTCACCTTCGATGGTGATGCCCAATAAGCCGTCTTCAAGCTGACAAAAATCGATGATCCGGACTTGTGTTACCAGCGGAAAAATGCGATTGGTGTGAGACGCCGCAACGTAAGGATTCAGCAATGCGCTGGCAAAAGGGCGTTTGCCTGCTGCGGCTTCACGCACGAGACGCTGATAACGTGGTTCGAACACCCGCAGCCTCATGCGGCCACCGGGAAGAACCATCTGACTTAATGGAAACAAAGCTAATTCAATTGCCATAACAACACCTCTATCTGTGACTACTTACGCGACGCTTTTGCGCTTGGATCCGTCCATATGGCAAAGAATGATTAAGAGTTGCATCGACGATTGTGCAATGACAGCGACCCTGTGATTTGCTATGGTGTTTACGGGGGAATCACTGTTGTAGACCTATGAAGCTCATAAAATTCAGCGCGTTATTTTGGGTAGCCACGGCGAACGCCGGTCAAACCTTTGATCATTTACCTTTGCTTGGGCAACCGATCCGAGCCGTGGTGAGCGATAGTAATCCGCCCCCTTTTGCCATCTTTGATGAGCAAGGGCAACTGCGTGATGGGCTAGCCAAGCAGATGCTGGAGCAAATTGCTACAGAGTTACGAGTTAGTACTGAGTATCAAAATGTGCCACGCGCGCGCGTCATGGAATGGCTAAAACAGGGTAAGGCAGATATTGCGTGTTTTCTCAATCCTGCGTGGGTGGATGAACCTGCGGCAGTCGATTGGAGTGTGGCGTTGTTAACCAGCCCGCAAGTGATTGTCAGGCGTCGTGATACCAGTGCGGTAACCCAACTTTCCGATTTAGACGGTAAGCGCATCGGCACAACCCGCGGCTTCTTTTACCCTGAGTTTGATATGGCGTTTTTGCAAAAGCAGATGATCCGCGATGACGCGATAAGTCTGTCTAGTAATTTACAGCGTCTGGCACAAGGCCGCTTGGATGCCGTGTTGTCGGTAGACTTGTCGTTGCGATATACACTGAAACACAATTCGCAGTTTGCAGGTATGTTCAGTGCAGATCCGCTCTGGACCCAAGCCCCGACCTTGCATTGTGCAATCAGTCAATCCTCGCCAAAACGCATGCAACTGTTGCGGCAGTTAGCCCGGATGGAGGCGGAAGATCGACTGCCTGCGGTCGTAGCGGCATTTCAGTAAGTCAAGCAAACAAAGTGTCACAATAGGCGGTGTCGCTGAAGCGCACGAGACGCCAACAACACCGCGCATTGGATTGGTGGAGCTTGGTTTGGCTTAGTCGCGACGCACCGGGTCGTCTTTTAACTTGGGGATCTTCAAGCCAAGCTCTCGGCCGCGATTGCGAGCATAATACGTACAGCCATAAAACATCAGGCTGGCGGCAATCAGTTCTATCAACGCCAAGCCCTTGGTGGTGAAGTCGCCGATCCATAGGTTGGTGAGACTGTGCAGGAAATAGATCATCACAATGAAATTTGCCCAGGCCAAGGTGTATGCCTTGCCACGCAGCATTCCCCAAATCGGTAACCACAGCGGTGTCCATAACAACACCAATAACCATTGAGGACTGCCAAGTTTAGGCGGTGCTAATACCAACACCCACACCGGGATCAGCACTAACAGCATCAAGTAACCCAGCTGTGCGATGCGCAATAAGCGTCGGGTTTGACTGGCTAACGGAACTTCATTTTCAAACAATACTTTCATCGAACTAACCTAGTTAATTTGACCATGCGAGCGCCCAAGGCGCGGCTTAACGTGATCTCGTCATGGCTTAAAGGGTCATTTACACCGCGATGGACATGGGAAGGGCCATAGGGCGTGCCACCCGTTGTGGTGTGATGCAGCGCGGGTTCGTCGTAAGGTTGACCCACCAGCAACATGCCATGATGTAACAGTGGCACCATCATGCCCAGTAAACAGGCCTCTTGGCCGCCATGTAAACTGGAAGACGAGGTAAACACCGCCGCAGGTTTATCAATCAGTTGCCCCTTTAACCAAATACTGCTGGTTTGCTCCCAGAACTGCTTCATGGCCGCCGTCATTTGGCCAAACCGAACCGGCGAGCCTAAGATCAGTCCGCTGCACTGGGCGAGTTCATCAACGGTCACCACCGGATGGCGAGTACTCACACTGGGATCCAGCGGCGAGACACACCGTAACTTAGCCTGCATACCTGCTGACTCGCAGCCGTTGGCAATCTGTACCGCCAGCTCCGCTACAGAACCGTGTCGGCTGTCGTAAAGCACTAAAATATAAGGTGTCGTCATACGAGCGCCAGAATTTGTTCAGGGGGACGCCCAATGACCGCGCGGTGACCGTTGCTTAAAATAGGGCGCTCAATTAACTTCGGGTGAGCGGCCATCGCGGCGATCAGTTCGGGCTCAGACAACTCGGGGTTATCCAATTTAAGTTCTTGATACACATCTTCTTTGGTGCGCAATAACTGGCGGGCAGAGCACCCCAGCTGCTGCAGCAACTGAGTAATTTCGTCGACCGATAAGGGGTCTGTCAAATAATGACGAAGAGTGACCTGATGGCCGTGTTGCTCTAATAACGCCAGAGCTTCGCGACTTTTGGAACAGCGATTGTTATGGATGAGCGTCAGCATATTAATTCAGTTGTTTGACTCGAGTAAATTCGGTTTGAAGTTGCTTTTTCTTGGCCTCAAGGCGTCGGCTTTCCAATTTGTCTTGTTCAGGCACATGGTTTAACGCGACATTGAGATCATCAATTGCTTTTGGATACACCGCCAGTTGGTAATACAGATCAGCGCGGGCTTCATAATAACGGGCATTATCGCCGAGCGCTTTGTACAAATCGACCAACATTTCATAGGCTAAGTAGCTTTCTGGTTTGGCGTACAGCAGGTTTTTCAGTAAATGCAGTGCCAAACGCTCTGATTTCATTTGTTTGGCAACATTGGCATAGTTTAACGTGATGACCAGATTGTTGGGGCGAAGCAAATACTCTTGTTCCAGCATCCGAAGGGCTTTTTCACCTTGGTTATTGGCCAATAACACATCGGTGTAGGCGTCAATGTAGAACAAGTTTTTCGCATCTTGGGCCAGTAACTTGGTTAAGATGGCATCAGCTTCACTCGGCCGGCCATTATCGAGCAGACTCAGCGCCAGACCATATTGGTTGGCTTTGGTATTGCCACCAGGGATCCCGAGCACTTTCTGAAAATGCGCCAACGCATCTTTAGGTTCCATTTGATATCTGGCAAGAACCCGCGCTTTGGCCAGCGAAAAATCAGCGCTGTCTGGGACAAACCGTTGCGGATATTGCTGCGCACGGACACGAGAATCGCTGATCCGCGCTTGCGACAGTGGGTGCGTGTATAAAAAGGCAAGTTGCGAGTTGGCAAACCGAGTTTTTTCCGCCAATTTTCCAAAAAACTCCGGCATAGCGTAGGGGTCGTAGCCAGCGGTTGCTAGCAATTGAATACCAATGCGGTCTGCTTCTTGTTCATTGCTACGGGTGAAACTAATCGCGCTTTGCGCGGCAACCCCTTGCGACGCCATCAGACCCGCCATCCCCGCTTCTGGGTTGGCAATACCAATTAGGATTGACCCCAGCAAAGAGGCTAACGTTAGGGGAGCATTGGCTGAACGTGCTTCTACCGAGCGGGCGATATGCCGTTGCGTGACGTGGACGATTTCATGTGAAATCACCGAGGCAAATTCACTTTCGCTATCGGCCACTGCCAGTGTGCCTGTGTTTGAGACAATGTTGCCGCCTAACATGGCAAAGGCGTTAATCTCTGGGTTATTGACCCAATAAAAGCGAAAAGGGAAATGCACGCCATCGGCTTTGGCGACAATGCCTTGCCCTAAGTTGTTCAGATATTCTTCCAGCACAGGGTCGTTGACCATCGGTAATTGAGTGCGGGTTTGTTTGAGCATCAAGTCGCCGATGGTTTTTTCTTTGTCCGCCGAGAGACTGGCAAACGCATTTGAACCAATATCGGGTAACGCGGTGGCAGGTGCCGCCGATGCGATACTGCTCGTTAGCATCGCGGCAGCAATAAAAATGGGTAACTTCATCTATTTTTTGGGCTCTAGTAGTCCGGCACGGATAGCGGCAAGTTGCAGCTCATCTTGATCAACACCTGCCAACCGTTTCTCTTGGGTTTCGAAAAAGTTGCGTATCGATACCCCTTCGACCTTCACAACGTCCACATGTTCCCGCATATAACTAATAACTTGATGCACTATTTTATGGGCATGCAAAATTAGCGCGAAATCGGCCTGGTCACCGTGTTCAAAATAAAAGGCGATAAACTTATGTAATTGGTTGATACGCAGAATCATCCGCATGCTCAGCGGGTCCCACACGATGAAGTCCATCAAACTGTTATTTTTGATGTACTGATCAATTTCTTTGCCTCGTGCATAAGGCAGCGCGTGCAACTCAAAACCGCGTTCAGTAAACAGTTGATACAACGCTAGTTTGGGTTTTTGTTCACAATGGATCACGTTGTGATCATCGATATGGCCGCCAAGACGGTCAAGATTCCAGTTTCTGCGATCGATAATACGTTTAATCGCATTATCAAAGCCGTGCGTTAAGATCCCTTCCGATTCGCCCAATGATTGCGCCACCATATGGTAAAAAGGGGGTAGTTCCCCCCAGTTAATCTGCTTTTTATACCAGTTAATGTCTTTGAGGGTCGGATTGTCCGGTAACTTATAACGATTCGACTGATTCATGGTGTGCAGACCTTTGTCTGAGACCCATCTTTGGGCAGTGAAAATCCTTGCGTTGAAAAAGCGCCAGCTTTGTCAAGCAAGGTTGCTTGTCGAAGATGGGCAAAGCTCAACGATATGTCATAGAGTTAATGTAACACAATCAAAGGTATCTGCTATGCCACAACCTGAACTCTTATGGCGAGATCGTCGCTTTTTTCCACTGTTGTTATTGCTGTGCGCCTGTGTCGTCTTGTGGTTGTTGCAAGTCTGGGCAGAGGTCATGACCCCGTTGGTCGTGGCGTTGGTGTTATCGTATCTGTTAAACCCTATTGTGCAGTGGCATGCGCTACGCCGAGTGCCCCGTGCACTGACGGTGACACTGGTGGTGGGGGCTTTAGTCTGCATGACTGCAGGCTTGGTCTTAGGGGTTTGGCCTGAGGTGTGGCGGCAAGCACAAGCGTTTATCGCCGCATTACCTTCGATGGTTGTGCAAGGCCAAGCGTATGTTGCCAAACTGCCCGAATTGTTTCCAGGGCTTATCCATGCCGAACAAATCGAACGTCTGATGCAAAGTTTAGAGCTGCAGTTGTTGCGGGTGTTTGATGATTTACTGGCGGTGTCACTCAGTGGGGTGCGCGGCATTTTCCAATGGTTAGCCTTTGCCATCATAGTTCCGATGATGGTGTTTTTCTTGCTGAAAGATCAGCAGCAACTATTATCGGCATTTGCCGATCTGCAACCCCAGTATCGGCAACGCTGGTTGGCGATTTGGCAAGCACTGGATCAACAATGGCTGGGCTACCTACGTGGCAAAATTCTGGAATGTGCGCTGATGATTGTGACCAGTTATTTGCTGTTTTTGTGGTTTGAGTTGCCCTACGCCTTGTTACTTGCAGTGCTGGTGGGCGTATCGGTGTTTGCGCCTTACATCGGCATCGCCGTGGTTAGTGTGCCCGTGGTGTTGGTTAGTGTCAGCCAACTGGGGGTTACTGGCAGTGGCGCCCATCTATTAACAGGGTACGTGATTTTGCAGTTATTGGATGCCTATCTACTGGTGCCGCTGTTGTTTGCCACCTTGGTCAACGTGGGACTGTTTTACATCCTGTTGTCCATTTTGGTGTTTGGCAGTCTTGCGGGGTTTTGGGGCGTGTTATTGGCGATCCCACTGGCCTCACTGTGTGCAGTGGCTTGGCAGTTTAGTCGACCTTCTCACGACGAGGTCGGCAGTTGATATTTTTGCCACAGCAAGTGAAATAGACCTGTTTGATATTGCTTTTCCAGCATACTTTCAAGCGGGCCTGCGTATTGAAAATTGGGTGAGGCGCGGGAAAAGGCTAAGTAGCCTAAGATCACTTGTTGCACATGGTAGGGTTGTTTGACAAAGTCATTGGCAAGTAAGCCTGCTTCGCGAAACGAACCGCCGGCCGTGCGCTCGACGGTGATGGCAAAATCAACGCGCCGTTTATGCACCATATCCAACGACACAGCCTCGCTTGGCATTTCAACTTTGTGAATAAAGCTTGCGCCATCAAACTCAGGGTAATACACCGCTTCACGCATTACCGCGACTGAGTGATTGCGCAATTCGGATAACCGATGAATGCGGACCTGATTGTCTTTATGGGCATAAAACACAAAGGAGGAGCGAAAGCGCATCATCGCCGGTTGCATAAAATGTAAAAATTGCTCCCGAGCTGGTGATTTTATCAAGCCGGCAACGATATCAATTTCACCTTGTTCAGCCATTTTTAAACAGCGTGGAAATGGGCACGTCACGACTTGAATTTCATAGCCTAGTTGACGCGCTGCGGGTTTGAGCAAATCCAGCGACAGACCATGCGGCTCGGCCACGCCTTCGGTGTAATAGTAGGGCGGGTTATGGTACATGCCTAGCCGCAACACCACCTTGTTTGCTTGGGGGACTAGTGGCAATGCATGGCTTGCTGGTAACCAGCTGCAGAGCATCAGAAGTAGTAGATATGGAAAATAGTTCAGTAACAAAGCTGTCCCCAACGACATCAAAACCTGGGTGTGCGGTAAGTCCCTGCCGGCCTAAGCGGATTTTCCATCGGCACAACGGCGTCACTCTAGCTGAAAGTAGCCGAGAATGCCAGTCGACCACAGTCGTGGCTGCGCGGGCTCAATCCACCTTGAGTTTTGCGCATTGACGAGTACGGTTCCGGCAAAGCGTTGCGACGTCGCGTTGTGCACTTGCAGATACCATTGCCAGTCCCGGTGGAAATGATAGCGGCTAGAGAGGCTGGCAATGACGCGACCGGGCGCAACATAACTATTCGCGTCATCGACGGCCACATCACTTTGTGCACTTACTGTGATGTCGTGCTGCCAATTGGTATTTGCTTGCCACTGCCAGCTGACCTGAAGTTGACGCTCGGCAACTCCCGGCAAACGGTTGCCGCTATAAGACCCACCAGCAAAGCGAGAGCGCGCAACATTCACAGTGAATTGCCAGAGATGTGCGTTGTTTTGATACGCCAACGCGAGTTCACTGCCGACTCGGCGGGTCTGCGCTGCATTATAAAACACGGTTCGTCCTGCGTTGGATTGCAACACGGCCAGTTCGTCGTCCACGTGGATATGGTAGCTGCTCCATTCATAGCGCACATTCGAATGGACTTGTCGCCAATTGAGTTCCCACTGTTGGTTGGTGGCTTGACGTAACGACAGATTTAAGCCCGACGCATTGGCTTGATAGGCCATATCGGACAGCGTTGGTGCTTCAAAGCCTTCGCCGTAACTCAGTTGCCATTGACTGTGCAAAGTCGGCTGCCACTGCAGCGACGCGGCGGCGCCATGCCCAACAAAACGGCGTCGACCACTGTCATCAGGATTGGCGGCATTGATAAAAAAGTCCTCAACCTTATAGTTCAGTTGTTGCACCCGATGCCCAAGGGCCAGATGCACGGCGTCGCTGATCGACCATCGATGGTGTTGCGCAAGCTCAAGACTTTGTACCTTTGCAGCTTCATCACGGCGCAGAGGTCCTTTTTGCCCTTGAGCATTCACAAAGCCTTGCCGATGTTCACGGCTTTGTTCGGTATTAAGGGTTATTTCGGTGTCAAGCGGCAAGTCGTAAAACCAAGACGAGTAGGGCAATTGCCAGCGACTATTAGCACCTTGCGCGATGCGTTCTAAGGCGATGACGCCACCTGAGCTGGTGGGGGCTATCCCTGATTGCGCTTGGTACTGGGTGATTTGTCGTTGTTGATGCCACAGCGCAAAACGACTGTGAGAGGACTGTAGTTGACTGCTAGCCGACCATTGCTGGGCGGTTTTACGACTGTTAAACGTCAACGCATTGCTTGAGGTTTGGTGTGGGTCTTGTTGCCATTCTGCCGGCGTTAATGCCAGCGGGTCTTGCAACAACGGGTCACGCATTGCATCCAGTCGCGCGGTCAGCTGCCAATCTTCAGCAATGTCATGCGAGATACGTGTGCTCGCTTGCTGGCGAACACTACGTTGATGCGGACGAAACCCCTGGTTACTGGTTTCTTGGAATGCCAGCGTCCAACCCGGTTGAGACCACCGCCAGCGGTATTGTTGCGATTGATGGGTGTATTGCCAATAAAGCTGAGCCGAAGGTGCTTGCTCAAGTGGCGCACTCTGCGCGGCAATCACGCCACCAGCGCTATTCCCAAACACGCTTGCCATCGGGCCACGCAACACCTCTAGGTAAGCAATATCATCCAGCAGCAGGCCATTGAGTTGGAGTTGACCATCCGGAGTCGATTGCGCAATACCATCGACCAAGAACTCAATGCCGCGACTACCAAACGCACTGCGACTACCAAAACCGCGAATACTGATTTTGGCATCTTGTGCCGCTGTGGTCCGCGGATCGGCTTGCACCCCCGGCAAGCCAGCAAACAAATCGGTAAACTGCAAGGTAAAGGGGGGCGAGACGCCTTGTACCCAGCGCGCACCATCCGAGTTGAGCCACTGTGTTTGGTAGGAGGGGGCGGTGACGAGCACACGTTCGATTGGCTCTGCCGCGTGCAGGCTAGGTAACCACGCTGCCGTGATGAGCCACGGCAGCCGAGTGAATTGCATCATGGTTTCGCAGGGCTTACACGCAAGATAGCGCCGTCATCTTCATCCGTCAGCAGATAAATAAAGCCATCAGGGCCGGTTTTGACATCACGTACGCGTTTACCAATGGCTAGGCGTTCTTCGCTGACTACTTTGTCGTTCTCTATATCGAGCCGAACCAATAAGCCAAATTTTAAAGAGCCGACAAATAAGTCACCGCGCCAGCTGGCAAATTTATCGCCGTTGTAGAACATCATGCCACTGGGTGCTATGGATGGCACCCAATAGTGCAGGGGTTGTTCAAGGCCGGCTTGCGCTGTGGGGCCAATAAAGCCGCCACCATATTCCTCACCGTAGGTGATAAGTGGCCAGCCATAATTTTTACCCGCTTGGGTGATATTAATCTCATCACCGCCTTGGGGGCCATGCTCATGCGTCCAAAGCCGTCCTTGAGCATCAAGGGTGGCGCCTTGGATGTTACGGTGGCCATACGACCAAACCCGTGCATCAGCTGATGCTGTCGTTAAGTAAGGATTATTCGCCGCAGGCTTACCATCTGGCGTGATATGAACCACTTTGCCAATAGAGGTATCCAATTGTTGCACTTCTTTGCGCAGCACCAAGCGGTCGCCCAGCGTGACAAAAAGATTGCCTTGTAGGTCTTGGACTAAGCGACCGCCGAAGTGATATTTCGAATCAACTTTTGGCTGTTGGCTAAAAATTACTTTGACGTCAGAGAGTTGCTGGCCACGGAGTGTGGCACTGGCAACCGCAGTGCTGTTTCCATCGTTACCAGGCTCGGCAAAACTGACATAGATTCGTTGGTTACTGGCAAAGTCTTTATCCAGCAGCACATCCAATAAACCACCTTGGCCATTGACCACGATGTCGGGTAATCCCTGAATAGGGGCGCTCAGCTTGCCATCTTTGCTGAGGTAACGTAAGCGGCCAGGACGCTCAGTCACTAACAATTGTCCATCCGGCAAAAAGGCAAGGCCCCACGGATGTTCGAGTTGGTTGGTCAACACCTCAACCTTTAGTGCGCCGGCTTTACTTTGCACGGTCTGTTCCGTCGCAGAGACGGAAGATTGCAAAACCACGACAGCAAACAAAGCGGTCGTCCATCGATTTAATGCGTTCATCATGGTGTCCCTTGCCGTGTTAGTGTTTCAATAAGCCTTCGGCCATCATGGCTTTTTGCACCGACGGTCGAGCAGCGATATTGCTAACATACTGACTTAGCTTGGTAAATTGGCTGAGGTTATAGCCGACATACTGGCTCCAACTCAAACACACAAACAAGTATGCATCGGCGATGCTGAACTGCTCGCCTACTACAAATTGCGCATCCCCCATACTTTGTTCAAGTTGGGCTAAACGGCCATCTAATTTGGCGCGTGCCTTGGTTTTGGCATCCTCACCGGCAGTGGCGTCAAACAACACCGAGAATGTTTTGTGTAATTCAGTCGCGATAAAATTCAAAATGCTTTGCAAGCGATAGCGAGCGAAGCTGCCGTTGACAGGTGCAAGCGCTGCGCCTGGGGCTTGATCGGCAATGTATTGCAAAATTGCCGGCCCTTCGGTCAGCACGTCTGCGTTTTTCAGCTGCAAGGCAGGCACATAACCATAAGGCTGAATTTGTAGGTAATCGGAACCATCTGCTAACTGTTTGGTTTTTAGGTTAACCCGAGCAATTTCGTATTTCAGGCCAGCTTCTTCTAAGGCGATGTGAGACGCTAACGAACAGGCGCCTGGTGCATAATACAATTTCATCACGACATCCTTCTAAAACGTGAACAACTTAGCCCGCATTTAATGCCGCAAGAACGACATCGTGGTGATTGCTGGTTTTGAACTCATCAAACACTCGGCTAATAGTGCCATCTTGCGCAATTAAAAACGTGACACGGTGAATGCCATCGTAAACTTTTCCCATAAATTTTTTAGGACCCCACACACCAAATGCGTCGGCCAGCTGATGTTCTGGGTCAGATAACAAGGTGAAATTTAGCTGATCACGTTCGACAAATTTTTTCAGGCTTTTCACTGGATCTGTGCTGACACCGACGGCGATCACATTGCGCTCAGTTAACAAAGCGTGGCTATCGCGCAGGCCACAGGCTTGCACTGTGCAGCCTGGCGTCATCGCTTTGGGATAAAAATACAGCAGAACTTGGTGGTGTTTCAGCAGGTCGTATAATTCGACGTCAACGTCGTCTTGGTTTTTTAAGCGGAAATTGGGGGCAGTTTGCCCGGCTTGTAGATACGCCATGGAGATGTCCTCACGTTAAGTTTGGGGTGAAAAACTCCCTTGCAGTTGCAATTCGGCGAGTTTTTCACGAACTAATTCAGCCAGTTCCTGAGCACCGAGGGTCAGCGGTAACTGCACCGTCATCACGGTGTGGGTGTGGGCTGGCCCCTGTGGATCAGGGTGGATTGTTTCTGAGCGCAACGCGCCTATATAAACCTGATGCTCGGCCATCAAACTGGACATCGCGCCTAAAGTGCCGACTCGGTCAATCCCAGTGTATTCCAAGACATAAGGTGCAGACAGCTGCGGTAAAGTCCGGCTGCTGGTACGTTTGGTCATGGTGAGTAGATCAAGTTCTAAGCCTAAACTCGGCAATAAAAACTCGATTTTGCTGATGGCGGCGCCATCGCCACTGATCAGCATGATAAAGGTAAATTCATTGCCAAAAATTGCCATGCGGCTGTCGACAATGTTGCAGTTGCAATCGCTGACTAAGCGAGCCAGCTTGGACACTATGCCTGTACGGTCGGCACCAATTGCCGTAACGACCAGTTGTTGAGCCATGTAAGACGTTACCTATACCTCAAGAAGGCTGGGGAGTTTAGCATAATTTGCTGAAAATTCATCGCTCTGACAGGCTTTGCTTGTGCTTCACCAGCGGCGTCATTACTATAGGCAGCCTTATTGCTGTGGAGACGTTTAAATGTTCAGAGGAAGTTTGGTTGCCCTTGTTACCCCGATGTTATCTGATGGCGCTGTGGATTACGCCAGCCTCAAGAAGGTAGTCGAGTATCAAAAGCAAAATGGCACCGACGGTCTGATCATTATGGGTACAACAGGAGAAGCTGCAACGATCCCATTCGCCGAGCAGTTGGATGTGCTTCGGTTTGTGCTCGATGTGAACGCAGGTGCCATGCAAATCATCGCTGGCAATGGTTCGAATAGCACCGCTGAAGCGGTCGAAAAAACCAAAGCACTCAATGAGCTGCCTATCGATGGTTTTCTAACGGTGACCCCGTATTACAACAAACCCACCCAGCAGGGCATGATTGCTCACTTTAAAGCGGTGGCGGCTGCCACCACCAAACCAGTGTTGTTATACAACGTGCCAGGTCGCACGGGCGTCGATTTAAAAGCGCCCGCAGTGGCAGAGCTGGCGCAAGTTCCTAACATTGTCGGTATCAAAGAAGCGACAGGCTCGATGGAGCGCTTGGCTGAACTGCAAGCGGTGTGTCCAGCAGATTTTGATTTACTCAGTGGCGATGATGCGTCAGCCGCCGAGTTCTTGTTGCGTGGTGGACATGGCGTTATTTCTGTCACGACCAACGTGGCCCCTGCCGGGATGACGGCAATGATTGCGGCGGCGCGTGCCGGCGATCGTGCAACCACCACCGCTGTGGATGCAACGCTGCAGGGCTTGCATCGCGATTTATTTATTGAAAGTAACCCTATTCCAAGCAAGTGGGCATTATGGCGTCTAGGCCTGATGCAAACGGATGCCGCGCGTTTACCGCTGACATCGTTGGAACCAATTCATCATTTGGCAATCGAACAAGCGTTAAAACAAGCCAATTTATTGTCGTAGGAGTTTTAGGTGAAGAATGTGGTGATTAGCACGGCTGTGCTAACAATTGGTCTGACCGGATGTTCGGTATTGCCAGAACCGGAAGTCAAACCAGAGCCAGCTCGCGTTGCCGAGCTGCAAATTCCAGCAGGGTTAAAGGCGCAGCGCCGACCCGCACAATTCGATATTCCGCAAGCCGTGTCACAAGGTCAACGTCCAGAAGAGTTGGATTTACGCGCGCCGATGCAGGTGCTGGCATTGTCGACCAACGCCCACGTGGAAGAAGACGAAAAAGACGTGCGCATTTGGTTCGAACGCAATGAGTACACCGGCGAACTGTTGCCTTATCTGCAGAAAAACATCGCGGAGTTTTTTGCCAAGCAACAAGTGCCTATGCAGCAAATCGATGCCACGCATTGGCAAACTGGCTGGGTCCCGCAATACCGGGAAACAGGCTGGTGGTTGTGGAAAGGCCAAGAAATGACGCAAGAAGCGCGTTTTGAAATTAGCCTTGAGCCAAAACCGCACGGTCGAACCGTCGCCATGACCTCACGTTTACTAGAATTGCGTTACGTCGATTCGGAGCAAAAGCTGACGGCTATCGCACAGCGCCGTGAAGAAGTTAACTTCCTCAACCGTATTGTCGATCAAGTGGCAACTGTCGAGTTAGCGTCTATCAAAGAAGCCAGAGCAAAATTACCAGATCACACCTTGGTGCGCGGTAATACCGAAGACGGCGAACCTGTGCTCGCGTCGAAGCAAGATATCGATACGACGTGGTCTCAGTTAGAGCTGCTGCTGGAGAAAGTGTCGTTGAACGTCACCGACATGAACCAAACCGACTATGTGTATTTTGTGAAATACACCAAGCCAGATAGCGGGTTTTGGGCATCGCTGTGGAGTTCAGGCCCTGATTTAGAATTGCCGTTGCAAGAAGACGGTGAGTATCAATTGAAGTTGCAAAAAACGTCGGATGGTACCGTTATCCACGTATTGGATAGCGCAGGAAAACCACTGGCTCCAGAGACTTTAGACAAAGTCTATCAAGTGTTTGGAGATGCGATCCGCGAGCACAAGTTGGAATTGTGATCGCAACGCCCGGCTGAAGGCGCGCATTGACGCGCCTTTGTCGTTTTTAGTTTTATTTGATGTGTAGAGCTGTTGAGTACTCACCACTTAATGGCTGTCGACACCGAGCTTCGGAGAAAAACCATGTTCAAGCGCGTACAGGCAGGGTGTTTGCTGGCGGTTGCTATGGCGCTGCACAGCACGTCGTTTGCGGCAGAACTTAAAGACCTCTACCAAGCAAAAGTGATGCAGTCGAGCACGATGCAAGAATGGCAACGTGCGGCGATGAGCTCGGTGTTAGTGCGGATCACAGGCAGTGAGGAGGTGTTGTCGGTGCCTGCCGTCGCGGCTCAATTGGCGCAAAGTGGCAATTATGTCGTGCAGTATCAGAATATTCGCGAGCAAGGTAAAGCCATGTTGCAGGTGACTCTGGATGCACAAAAACTGAATCAACTGCTACAAAGTCAACAAATCCCACTGTGGGGGCCACGGCGCCCTGATGTGTTATTGTGGCTCTCCGAACGCATCAATCAACAGCCAGCCTTTGTTATCAACCCGGAACAGCCATTTCGAAAAGCGCTGTTGCAACAGGCCGAGCGTTTTGGCTTGAGTTTGCAATTTCCTCTGTACGACGTCGATGACACTAGCTTGGTCAATGATGCCGCTGCCTGGGCCGGCGATTGGCAAGCGTTGGCGAGCGCTTCACAACGTTACAAAGCCGATCAAGTACAAAACTTATTGTTGGACCAAGTCCCCGATGCATCAGGGACCTTGTTGTATCGCTTAACTTATCAAGTGCAGCAAGGCAGCGATATTGTGTCCAAAGAGTTGCAACATGCCGATGCGATGGTGCTGGCCAGCCAATTTTGTGCTGAATTGGCCGGCCAACAAGCCAGCCAATATGCGGTGAATTTAAATATGTCCGTCTCTGATGCAGGCCATTTGGCACTGGTCATTACGGATGTACAGAGTTTATCGGATGTGATTGCGCTGCAAAAAATCATGGGGTCGATGCTGACCGTGAAAAATGTCCAGCTGACTGAGTTTCAACCGGGGACCGCCAAATTAAGCATTGAATTATCATCGTCCACGGCCGACTTTTACCGTGCGGTGAGTTTGGTCAAGCAGTTGCAGCCCTTAGAGCCATTGCAAGCGACGCCTACCACCTCGGATAGCGGTACGATGAACACGGCGTTAGAACCTACAACAGGCGCCGTCGCGGTTGAAGCCCCGGTGGATGCCACCCTTGATGTGGCGCCCGATGCACAGCAGCAACAAGCCCTGCAAGATGAATTGCAATCTGAGCTTGCAAGCAATGCACCTGAAACCGCAGCGCAGCCGCAAGCTGCTGATGCGCAATCGACAAGCCAGAGTGTGGCACCAGCCACAGCCCTACCGACAGCACCAGTCCCAGCAACGGGCACGCAAATTATCGAAACGAATCACTACCGGTTTAGTCGCAGCTGATGCAACCGACGCAGTACACGCTGGCGGTGACATTGCCAGACGATGAGACCCTTTCTAGTTTTTACGGCGCGGAGCAAAGTCCCGCCGTAGCTTATTTGCGCACCTATTTGGCACCAGAGTCGACATGGTCGCCGCATGGGGTTTACCTGTTTGGTGCCACGGGATCTGGGAAAAGCCATTTATTGTATGCCGCGTGTGTCGCGGCACAAGAGCAAGGCTTGACCAGTCAATTGCTCACCTTAGACGAGTTGCATCACTACAGCCCACGGATGCTGGATAACTTAGAGCAACTCGATTTAGTTTGCCTTGACAACTTGCAGGCCATCGCTGGGGATTTGCATTGGCAAGTCGCGGTGTTTGATTTGTATAACCGCATGCTCGAGCATGGCAAGAAATTAGTGATGGTCGCCAACGGTGCGCCGACCGAACTTGGCATTACCTTGCCTGATCTCGTGTCACGCTTGCAGGCGTGCACGGCTTTTCAGTTGCGACTGCTGAGTGATGACGATAAACAAAAATTGTTGCAGCAAAAAGCCAAGTTGCGTGGCCTTGATTTGCCTGATGAAACCGCACGATTTTTGTTAAATCGGCTACAACGCGACATTCGTGCCTTGCTAGACACGCTCGATCAACTGGATAGAGCGTCGATGCAACATCAGCGTCGGCTGACTATTCCTTTTGTCAAAGAAGTGCTGGGTTGGCACATCACTAGTGCAGACGCCTGATTTTTAATCATATCTTCATGGTTTCCTGAAAAAATCCTTCGGTAAGCGCCGCCATAAATTGGCTGTTTGGTGTATCATTGCCCGTTTGTATCAAAATGAATTGAGGCAGCTTGCCATTTTCGTCAAGCTGCATTTTTCAAACTGGCTGGGCTGAGGATAAAGATGAACCTAACTGCCATTGTAGAGTCCGCATTAGTCGCGGTCGCCAATGCCAATGACATCAACACACTGGAAGACGTCCGTGTTGAATTTCTGGGCAAAAAAGGCAGCATTACCGAGCTGCTGAAATCACTCGGCGCTATGGACGCCGAAGCACGTAAAGTCGCCGGCGCGCAAATCAACGACGCCAAACAACAAGTACAAGACGCGTTAAACGGCAAACGTGACGCACTGCAAGCGCAAGTGTTGGCACAAAAATTAGCGTCGGAGCAAATCGACGTCACCTTGCCAGGTCGCAGCATTGAGCAGGGCGGTTTGCACCCTGTGACGCGCACTATTCGCCGCATTGAAAGCTTCTTTGGCGAGCTTGGTTTCGAAGTCAAACACGGCCCTGAAATCGAAGATGATTTCCATAACTTCGATGCGCTAAATATTCCAGAGCATCACCCAGCCCGAGCCGACCACGATACGTTTTATTTCAATCCGAAACTGATGCTGCGTACGCAAACATCCGGCGTGCAAATTCGCACCATGGAAACTGAGCAGCCGCCGCTTCGGATCATTTCGCCAGGTCGTGTCTACCGTAACGACTACGACATGACCCACACGCCCATGTTCCACCAAGTGGAAGGTTTGATGGTCGATAAAAACGTCAGCTTTACCGAGCTCAAAGGCATCCTGCACGACTTCTTGAAAAACTTCTTTGAAGAAGATCTGCAAATTCGTTTCCGTCCATCATTCTTCCCATTTACCGAACCTTCGGCGGAAGTGGACGTGATGGGCAAAAACGGCAAATGGCTAGAAGTGCTCGGTTGCGGCATGGTGCATCCGAACGTGTTGCGTTCGGTTGGCATTGACCCAGAAGTCTACAGTGGCTTTGCATTTGGCATGGGCGTGGAGCGTTTGACCATGTTGCGTTACGGCGTAACAGACTTACGTTCGTTCTTTGAAAACGACCTGCGTTTCTTAAAACAATTCAAATAAGCCGGAGTAGAGATGAAATTCAGTGAATCCTGGTTACGCGAATGGGTAAACCCAGCGTTATCAACGCAAGAACTGGCCGAACAAATCTCCATGGCTGGTTTAGAAGTCGACGGCATCGACCCCGTTGCCGGTGAATTTAATGGCGTGGTGATTGGTCACGTCGTTGAATGCGCGCGTCACCCTGAAGCAGATAAACTGCAAGTCACCAAAGTCGATATCGGCGCTGCTGAGCTGCTGGATATCGTTTGTGGCGCGGCGAACTGCCGTCAAGGTTTAAAAGTGGTGGTTGCGACGGTTGGCGCTGTGCTGCCTGGTGATTTTAAAATCAAAGCCGCCAAGCTACGTGGTCAGCCGTCCAACGGTATGTTGTGCTCGTTGTCCGAGCTTGGCATGGCTGAAAGCTCAGATGGCATCATCGAGCTGCCTGCCGATGCACCACTTGGTGTGAACATTCGTGAGTTTTTAAAACTCGATGACAACACCATCGAAGTCGATTTAACGCCAAACCGCGCTGATTGTTTAGGCCTGCTTGGCTTGGCGCGTGAAGTCGGCGTATTGAACAAACTCGATGTCACCAAGCCGGTGATTGACGCCGTGGTGCCAACCATCGACGAAACTCGTGGTATCACGCTACTTGCGGCACAAGACTGCCCACGTTATTTAGGCCGCGTTATTCGTAATATCAACGTCGGTGCGACAACTCCACTGTGGATGGTTGAGAAACTTCGTCGTTGCGGCATTCGCTCGATTGACCCTGTGGTCGACGTGACCAACTTTGTGTTGTTAGAACTCGGTCATCCAATGCACGCCTTTGATTTAAATGCGATTGAAGGCAACATCGTGGTGCGTCATGCCAATCCTGGTGAAAAACTGGTGCTGCTGGATGAAAGCGAAGTTGAGCTGCGCGCCGATACCTTAGTGATTGCCGACGAGAAAAAAGCGCTGGCCATGGCCGGTATTTTTGGCGGCCTGCACAGCGGTGTCACCGCATCTAGCAAAGATATTTTCTTAGAAAGCGCGTTTTTCTCGCACATCCAAATGGCCGGTAAGGCCCGTCAATACGGTTTGCACACCGACGCATCCCATCGCTACGAGCGCGGTGTCGACCCTGAGTTGCAACGCACGGCGATGGAACGCGCAACGGCGCTGTTATTGTCCATCGTTGGTGGCGAAGCCGGCCCAGTGGTTGAAGCGAAATCTGACGCGCATTTACCAAAACCTGCGCAAATTCACTTAACACGGGTGAAATTAGACCGCATTTTGGGCATTCATATTGAGACCGCCACGGTCAGTGAGATTTTCACTCGGTTAGGTTTTGCTGTAACAGAAACTGCCGATGGCTGGCAGGTGACGGTACCGACCTATCGGTTTGATATCTCAATTGGTGAAGACCTGATTGAAGAAGTGGCACGTGTCTACGGCTACAACAGCATTCCGAATGTGGCACCAACGGCGGCCCTGGCGATGCGCACGCACCGCGAAGCCGACATTTCAGTGCATAGCTTACGTGATTTGTTAGTCGACCGCGGCTATCAAGAAGCCATCACCTATTCATTCGTTGACCCGAAAGTACAACAAGTGTTGTTCCCGGGCGTGGAAGCCTTGGTGTTGCCAAACCCAATTTCTGCGGACATGTCTGCCATGCGTTTGAATCTGTGGCCAGGTTTGCTGCAAACCGTGCAGTACAACCAAAACCGTCAGCAAAACCGTTTGCGTCTGTTTGAATATGGTTTGAAGTTCATTCCTGACGCTGCGGCCGAAGGCGGTGTTCGTCAGGTGCCAGTGATTGGTGGCGTGGTGATTGGTTCTTACGGCAACGAGCATTGGGCGATCGCAGAGCGCAACGTCGATTTCTTTGACGTCAAAGGCGACTTGGAAGCACTGTTGAGTAAAACCTCGGCGCCTGAGTCGTTTAGTTTTGCCAAAGGCGAGCACAGTGCCTTGCATCCAGGTCAAACGGCACAGCTGCTGCGTGATGGCCAACCGGTTGGCTTAATTGGCGCCTTTCATCCAGAAGCCGAACGTAAGCTTGGTATAAAAGGCAAAGCCTTTTTGTTTGAAATTGAATTGGCAGCATTTGGTGATAAAGCCATTGTTTCTGCTCAAGAAGTTTCAAAATACCCAGCAAACCGCCGTGATTTAGCAATTGTTGTGAAATCAGATGTGCGTTTTTCCGACATCCTTGCTACTATTAGAAAAGTTGGCGGAAATCAACTAGTTGACCTAAAGTTGTTTGATGTGTACACCGGTCAGGGTGTCGCTGAAGGCTTTAAGTCGCTGGCGATAGCTCTGACCCTGCAGGACAAGACGAGAACCCTTGAAGACAAAGACATCCAAGCCGTGGTGTCGCAAGTGGTTCAAGCACTTGGTGATGAATTCAACGCAACGTTGAGGGACTAAGAATGGCGCTTACCAAAGCCGATTTAGCAGAACGCTTGTTTACCAAGTTTGGCATCAGCAAACGTGATTCCAAACTGATCGTTGAAGCTTTTTTTGAAGAGATCCGGCTCGCACTGGAGACAGGCGATCAGGTCAAACTTTCCGGCTTTGGTAATTTTGACCTTCGTGTCAAAAACCAGCGTCCGGGTCGTAACCCAAAGACTGGCGAAGATATTCCGATCTCTGCTCGTTGTGTGGTGACGTTCCGTCCAGGTCAGAAACTGAAAAGTCGAGTTGAAGTTGGCACTGCCAAAAAATAATTCGAACGTCGTTTCGTCATGAACTGCATAAAGGCGCCATTACGGGCGCCTTTTGTTTTTTTACGACCTGAAAGCGGACGTGATTCGCTGACGTGGTTGCGCCAGAGCAAGGTTTATACTTTTTTTATGGCGTAGGCTGATCTGAGGTCAACACCGCTTAGTACTAGCAGCGTACAAATCAAAAAGGTGGAATATGACAATTAAAATTGGCGTAAGCGCCTGTGTGGTCGGGCAGCGAGTTCGTTTTGATGGCGGCCATAAGCTGTCGGGTTTTTGCCAAGACACTCTGGCGCCCCATGTTGAATTCGTGCCCTTTTGCCCTGAAATGGCGCTTGGCATGCCGTCACCACGCCCAGCTATTCGGTTAATGAAAACCGCTGTCGGTGATATTCGTTTAGTAAACAACAAAGACGACAGCCTGGATTACACCGATGCCATGGTGGCGCTAAGCAAGGACTACCTACCCAAGATCGCCGATTTGGCTGGTTACATTGTTTGCGCTAAATCGCCAACCTGTGGCTTAGAGCGCGTGCGTTTAGTCGATGAACGTGGGGTATTACTTGGAAAAATTGCCACCGGCATGTTTACCCATGAATTGCAAAAGACCTATCCATGGTTACCGATTGAAGAAGATGGCCGATTGTTAGATGCCGGATTGCGTGAAAGTTTTATCACGCGTGTGTATGCCTTGTCGGCCTGGCATACGCAGATGGCAGATGGCTTTACGGTAGGGAAGTTGGTGCAATTTCATAGCCATTACAAGTTTGTAGTGATGGCCCACAGCCCAAGCGCGTACCGCGAATTAGGCCGGTTGGTTGCCAATCCCAAGTTATTTTCTAACGACGAGTTAGCCCTGCGCTATATCACGGATTTGATGCAGGCTCTTTCTCAGGTGGCGACACGGAAAACACATGCCAACGTATTAATGCATTTGCAGGGTTTTTTCAAAAAAGTGTTGGCCGCGGATGCCAAGCAAGAATTATTAGAGTTAATCCACTTATACCGACAAGGTCATGCGCCGTTGCTGGCGCCACTCACCTTGTTGAAGCATCATTTACGCCTTAATCCGCAAGATTATGTGGCCGCACAGCGCTATTTGCAGCCATACCCGTTGCAGTTGGGACTACAGGCATGAGCGTAGAACAACCTTTTGTCGTCGTTTGGTATCGCAACGATTTACGCAGTTACGACCATCCTGGATTGACCCAAGCGCAACAGACAGGCTTGCCGGTGCTGGCCTTGTTTATCGCCACGCCCGAAACCTGGTCGGCGCATGACATGGCGCCGATGAAACAAGATTTGCTGCGTCGTCGTGCCACTGCGTTGCAGCAGGAGCTGGCGGAATTGCAGATCCCGATGCTTTGTGTTGAAGCGTCTGGTTACGCCGATACCCCCGACGTGCTGCGCGAGCTGGCACAGCAAGGCGCTGTGCAGGTGTTTGCTCAACGCGAATATGAACTGCGCGAGCAACATCGTGACGCCTGTGTCAGCCAGATGTTGGCGGAATTCGACGCCGTGCTGCAATTACACGACTCCCAGTGCGTGATGCTACCTGGTTCAATTTTGAGTAAAACGGGCGAACACTATAAAGTATTTACCCCGTATAAAAAGACCTGGTTAGCACGGCTGCGGACTGCAGGTTATGCGGTGGAGCCTAAACCTTTCGTTCAGACACAGCCACTGCCGCCTATCCATAGTCGCTGGCCTGCGATGCGACAAGGCGATAACAGTTCAATCGCGTATCCCGTGCAAGAGCGTGAAGTGCTGGAGCGCTTACGCGAATTTTGCCGCGAGCGGGTGGCGTTTTATCACACGCAACGGGATTTTCCGGCGCTAGATGGTACCTCGGGTTTATCGGCGTATTTAGCGATAGGGGTGGTGTCGCCCAAACAATGCCTTGCGCGGTTGCAACTCGAAGCCGGCGAGCAGATTTGGCAGGATGACTCGGGAGCCGCAATCTGGCTTAGTGAGCTGATTTGGCGCGAGTTTTATAAGCATTTGTTGCTGGTGTATCCACAGTTAATCAAGCATCAGCCGTTCCAGGCTGACACCGCAGCCCTAGCGTGGAGCGATAATCAGGCTTGGTTTGAGGCTTGGTGTGAAGGCCGTACCGGATATCCAATTGTTGATGCTGCCATGCGTCAGCTCAATAGCACTGGCTGGATGCATAATCGATTGCGCATGATCGTCGCTAGTTTTTTAGTCAAAGATTTACAAATCGATTGGCGTTGGGGCGAGCGTTATTTTATGCAGAAGTTGATTGATGGCGATTTCGCCGCCAACAATGGTGGCTGGCAATGGGCGGCATCGACCGGCACCGATGCTGCGCCTTATTTTCGAATTTTTAATCCCGTCACCCAAAGCGAAAAGTTTGACCCAAAAGGGATCTTCTTGCGTAAGTACTTACCAGAACTTGAAAAACTAACTGGGAAAGCCTTGCATTGGCCACATCCTTTGCCAATGTCGGTGCAGTACCCAAAGCCAATTGTCGATCACGCCAAAGCGCGAGAGCGAACACTGGCGATGTTTAAAGCGGTAAGGGGAGCTGTTGATGGCAACGACACCTGATTGGTTAGAGCAGTTTGTCGGCTTTTATAACCAATTAAATATTCACAATTTGCATCAGCTGGGTGATGTGTATAGCGAGCAGCTGGAATTTATCGATCCGGTGCATAGCATCCAAGGGCGCCAGGCCTTAGAGCACTATTTTCGCCACGCCTATCAACGCTTATTGTATTCGCGCTTTGTCGTCAAACATGCGGTTGGCGACGGTGAACGCGGTTTTTTAAGTTGGCAAATGCAGTTTGCACATCCCGCTATTGGCGGCGGCCAGCCGCAATTGCTCGATGGCTGCAGCGAGCTGGTGCGTGGCGCTGACGGCAAAGTGACCTATCATCGCGACTATTACGATCTCACGCAGTTGGTGTATCAACATGTGCCGGTTCTCAGCTGGATGACGGCCAAAGTAAAACAAAAAATGGCACAGGATTAGTGGAGTTTTCATGAAAATTGCAGTGATTGGCGGCGGGATCGCCGGGATGATGAGTTGGTATTTGTTGCGCCGGCAACATGATGTCACGTTGTTTGAAGCCAATGATTATTTAGGTGGACACACCGCGACCGTCGACATCGAAGAGCAGGGCCGTCAACTGGCGATAGATACCGGTTTTATTGTGTTTAACAATTGGACTTATCCTTTGTTTAACAAGTTTATCGCTGAGCTTGGCGTACCCTTTAAAGACACAACTATGAGTTTTGCCGTCACCGATCGGCAGCGCGATTTTGAATACAATGGCAATAATTTTTGGTCGTTATTTGCGCAAAAGCGTAATCTGTTTCGGCCGTCATTTTGGAAAATGTTGCTGGATATTGTGCGATTTAACGACATCGCTAAAGCGGCGCTAAAACATAACAGCAAGGACTTAGATCTGCCGATTGGTGAGTTTTTGATGAAACATCAACTTGGAGCACATCTACGAGATTTATACCTGTACCCAATGGGCGCCGCGATTTGGTCAGCCGGTTTAAGTAGCATGCAAGACTTCCCGCTGCGGTTCTTTTTGCAATTTTGCAATAACCATGGCTTGTTGAATGTCAATGACCGGCCGCAGTGGGCAGTGATTGAAGGTGGCTCGCGGCAGTATGTTCGGACCATGCTGGACAAGGTGGGCTCAGAGGGTATTCGCTTAAATAGCCCTGTACGTAAGGTGACACGCGATGCAGATGGCGTGACTATCGAACTTGCCAATGGTGAACAACAACGTTTTGATCAGGTGGTGTTTGCGTGTCATAGCGATCAGGCGCTGCGAATGCTGGCCGATGCTAGTAGCAATGAACATGAAGTGTTATCTGGGATAGCGTATCAAGACAACGATGTGATTTTACATACCGATACCGCATTGTTGCCCAAGCGCAAAGCGGCCTGGGCAGCTTGGAATTATCTGTTAGGGCGGTCCGCGCAGCAACGAGCAACCTTAAGCTATAACATGAACATGCTGCAGGGGATCGACAGCCAGACCACCTACGTGGTGAGTCTGAATGCCACAGAGCAAATCGACCCAAGCAAAATTCTGCGTACATTTAGCTATGCTCACCCAGTCTATAATCATACAACGATGTTGTCACAGCAGCGCCGCGGTCAAATCAATGGTAAAAACCGCAGCTATTTCTGTGGGGCTTATTGGTACAATGGTTTTCATGAAGATGGTGTGCGCAGTGCCGTCGATGTTGCCGCGATGCTTGGGGTCGATTTTTGAGCACGCCTGAGAATTCGTTCAAGCGGGGGCATGCCATTTATGTTGGCGACGTCGGTCATGCGCGTTATGCCCCTAAACCGCATCAGTTGTCCTATCCCATTGCTTACGCTTGGCTTGATCTTGGCGTGCCTATTCCTGACTTTGGTTGGCGCTTTGGCGTTGCTGGTTTTCGTGCCTTTAGTTTTCGCCGCCGTGACTATTTTAAAGGCCATGAGCAGGAGGATTTGCGACTGCAAGTTCTGGCTAAAGCCACCGCGCTTGGCGCTGAGCTTCGCGCAGATGATGTGGTTTTTGTCTTAACTCCGCTTGCAAACTGGGGCTTGTATTTTAGCCCATTGACGCAATACTACATTTATCGTGATGGTAACCCATTGTATTTGCTAGCCGAAGTTAGCAATACACCGTGGAATGAGCGTCACCATTATTTGGTACCGTTGTCAGAGGGGGTGACGAATTATCAACATGCAAAGAATTTTCATGTCTCACCATTTCACCCGATTGATATGCAATATCACTGGCAAATAAGCCAACCGAGCGAGCTGTTTAGCTTGTCGATCACCAATTACAAAGACGGCGAAAAGGTGTTTGCGGCATGGTATAGCCTCGAGCGTCAGCCATTAAGCCTTGAGAATCTTAAAGCGTTGGTGATCCGCTTTCCATGGCAAAACATACAAGTGGTATTACGAATTTATTGGCAAGCGTTGAAACTTCTGATCAAAGGCATGCCATTTTATGGACACAAAACACCGAGGATCCAGCATCATGACGATGATTTTAAGCCAAACCGCCATTCTGGATAATCTGAACTGGTTTGAACGCATGGCCCGTTCGCTCATTCATCGCCAATTGCAGCAATTGCAGTTTGGTTGTATTGAATGGTTAGAGGATGGTCAAGAAACCATTTTTGGCGATGCGCACAGCGATTTACGTGCTCGTTTAACGGTGCTGGATGGCCGTTTTTACTCCAAATTATTGCTAGAAGGCTCGGTCGGTGCTGGCGAAGCATTTATGGATGGCTGGTGGCACACCGATCATTTAACGGCGTTAGTCCGCATTTTTGCTCGCAACATGGCGTTGCTGGATCAGTTGGAGTCTGGCTTTGCCAAATTGAGTAAGCCAGCCCTGAAGTTATTGAGTTGGAAACAACGCAACACACTCGAGCAAGCACGGCGCAATATCTCAGCGCATTATGACTTAGGCAACGATATGTATCGATTGTTTCTGGATGAATCGATGATGTACTCCAGTGCAGTTTATCCGTCAGCCGATGCGAGCTTAGAACAAGCGCAGCAACACAAACTTCGACTATTATGTGACTCCCTGCAACTGCAACCGACAGATCACCTGCTAGAGATCGGTACTGGCTGGGGCAGTTTAGCCATTTTTGCTGCCACCCATTATGGTTGCCACGTGACCACCACTACCATTTCTCAAGAACAGTTCGACTATGCCAAAGCGCGTATTCAACAGCTCGGGCTTGACCATAAAATCACCCTGCTGTGCTGCGATTATCGTCTGTTGGAAGGTCAATACGACAAATTGGTGTCCGTAGAGATGATTGAAGCGGTCGGTGAACAATTTTTAGACGGCTACTTTGCCAAATGCAGCAGCTTGTTAAAGCCAAATGGCTTGATGGCGTTGCAGGCCATTACCATTGCCGACCAACGGTTCGAGCAGTATCGCGATGGTGTGGATTTTATTCAGAAATTCATTTTCCCAGGCGGCTTCTTACCTTCAATCACCCGAATGACCTCCGCTTTGACCAAGCATACAGATTTGGTGGTGCGTCAATTGCGTGATATTGGTTTTGATTATGCTCGAACTTTAAACGATTGGCAGCAACGCTTTAATGCCGAACTTGATGCGGTGCGTCAATTAGGCTATCCGGATCGATTCATTCGGATGTGGCAATTTTACCTAAGTTATTGTGAAGGTGGATTTTTAGAACGTTCGACTAGCACAGTGCAGTTGGTGTTAGCAAAACCACAATCTCGTCATCCCTAACTGCAGATTGGGAAAGTTGTAAAGCTGTGTTATAACCTCTGTATAACTCTTTTTTGTTCAGGTAGTTATGCAGCAGCAAGACCCAGCCCAAGATCACGTTCTCAACACTTCGTTGCTGGCCTTGCAGCAACGTAATGAGCAATTGCAGCACCAAGTTCAGGTGCTGCATCTTTTGCATCAACTTGCGTTACAACTTACCGAATTATCAACACCCAGCGCCTGTTTTGAGTTAACTGCTGAATTATTGGCGCTAGAACTTGGTTTTGAGCAATGTTTTATCGTCGCGGTGGATGAAGAGTCGCGTCAGCTACAGCTAGTCGCTCAGGCAGCAGAGCAGCTGAGATCTGATGACCCGCTGACACGTTTTTCGCCGTTTTTACACGATATCGTGACAGAGCATCGGCCGATTTGGGTGCATGAAATCGGCCAGGATCTCGGTGATGCGTTATTAATGCCGGTGCAAGAATACGGTCGATTGCATGCGGTGCTGTGCTGTGCGCATCATAGCCGCGGTACATATCAAGAGTCGCATCAACAAATCTTACAGCATGTGGCGACGATGCTAGGCCACAGCCTTGGCAAGATCCAAGATATGGAACAGCTGGCGAGCACCGTAAATAAACTCGCCTATGCCGAACAGTTGCAAAAAGCCTTGTATAACATCGCCAGTCTGAGTTTTGACGAGACGGATCCCCGCGAGTTTTATCATCAAATCCATCAAAATGTGGCTACCTTGGTTTACGCCGAGAATTTCTTTATCGCGTTGTATGATGAATTACATGAGATCTTAAATTTCCCATATTTTGCCGATCAAACCGACCATAAAGACCCCAGCGAGTTTTATCCGAAGGAAGTGTTAAATAATTCGTTAACTGGTTATGTGTTTCGTACCAAACAACCGTTGCTGATCCATCGCCATGAATTAGCTGAATTTCATCGCTCATACCAAACGCAAGCCTTTGGTTCCCAGCCTGAATGTTGGTTAGGGGTGCCTTTTGACTCGGGTGACGGTGTGCGTGGCGTGGTGGTCATTCAAAGTTATGACCACGCTCGTCGCTACGGCGAATCGGAGCGCGAGCTATTAACTTTTGTCTCGCAGCATATTTCTGCCGCGCTTGGCCGTGCCTTTGCCCATCAACGCTTAAGACACCAAGCGCTGCATGATGCATTAACGTTTTTGCCTAACCGCACCTTATTACTTGACCGCCTAGAACACGCTTTAGTGCGCTTTCGGCGTTACCCGACGCAAACGGTGGCGGTGATGTATCTGGATTTAGATCGGTTTAAATTGGTCAACGATACGCTCGGCCATCAAGTGGGTGATGATTTTTTGGTGGCTGTCGCGCAAGCCTTGCGTACCTGTTTGCGTCAAAACGATACCCTCGCTCGGCTTGGTGGTGATGAGTTCGCTATCTTATTGCAGGATGTGGTGACCTTAGCCGATGTTGAAGAAGTGGCAAACCGGATCCATGAAAAGCTCGAGCCGCCAGTCCGTGTGGGTATTCATCAGTTACAAACGTCAGCCAGTATCGGTATTGCGATGTCGTCGTCCAGTGAAGTGGATACCTTAACCGCAGATGAGATCATCCGGCGTGCCGACATTGCCATGTACCAAGCCAAACAAGATGGCCGTGGCATAAGTCGAGTGTTTTGTGAAGAAATGGATTTGGCGGCCACGCGGTTTTACCAACTGGAACTGGAAATCAAACAAGCGCTGCAACAAGGTCAGTTTGAATTGCATTATCAACCGGTGGTGGAATTACACACAGACACCACCTTAGGGTTTGAAGCCTTGATCCGTTGGAAGCACCCGAATCGCGGTTGGATAGCCCCCAGTGATTTTGTTAACGCGGTTGAAGATTTGGGGCTGGCGCCTGAGGTCGACCGTTATGTGGTGGCGGAGGCCATCTCGCAAATTCAGCGCTGGCGCCAAGACCATGCGATACCTTTTTATATCAGCGTGAATATTTCGGCGCATAGTATTTGTCGCAATGATTTTGCATTAGAGGTGCTACATCAGTTATATCAAGCCGAATTACCCGCCGAGTATTTGGCCATCGAACTGACCGAAAGTGCCTTAATTGACAACATCGAGCAAGCGCGAGGTACCATCGATCAACTGCGTGATGCCGGAATATTGGTGTTTTTGGATGACTTTGGTACCGGCTATTCCAGCTTGAGTTACCTGCACCAATTTAAATTGGATGTGCTGAAAATTGATCGCAGTTTTATTGCCAACATGCAGTTGCATGCGCAAAACAATCCGGTGGTCAATGCAATTATCGCGTTGGCGCGCACGCTGCAATTGAAAGTGGTGGCAGAAGGCATCGAATCCTCGATGCAACGTCAACTGTTGCATCAGTTAGGTTGCCAAGCCGGGCAAGGGTTTTGGTTCGCCAAGCCACTGCCAGCGCGAGACGCCGTGCAGTGGCTGCGTTAAATCACTCGTTGTTGCTGGATTTTAAGCGGATAAGTGTCGGCTCTATGCTGATTTTATCCTCTTTCAGCAAGGCTCCTAGCGCTTGTTTATAGACTTTCTTTGACACACCGAAGGCGGCATAAATGGCTTCAGGTTCACTTTTATCCGACAAGGGTAGTTCGCCTTGATGGGCTTCCAGGCGCGCTAAAATCCGACTGGATAAATCCTGCGCTTGCTGGTGATTGGCTTTATCCAACCGCAAATCAAGTTTGCCGTCATCACGCACGCGTTGTACAAAGGCTTTGCCTTTGTAGCCTCGGCGAAGTGGTTTGAACACTTGGTCTTTGTACAACAAGCCCCAATGCTGGTTATTAACGACAACTTTATAGCCAAGTTCGGTAATATCAGCGACCACAATATCGACTTCTTGACCTGCAGTGACATCAATCGCTGCTTTGCCAATAAACTTATCGAGCTTGGTGGACGCGACGATGCGGTTACTGCGATCGACAAAACAATACACGACATAGCTGTAATCCGTTTGCATCGGTACGGCTTGTTCGGCAAAGGGCACCAGCAGGTCTTTTTTCAAGCCCCAATTCATAAAGGCGCCGACTTTGGTGGTTGCAACACACCGCAACAACGCGACTTGTCCCACCATCACATGGGGATTTTCGGTGGTGGCGATCAGTTGATCTTCAGAATCTAAGTATAAAAACACCTCGATGCTACTGCCCACATCCGCGGTGGCAGGCACATAGCGTTTTGGTAATAAAATCTCGCCCCAACTTTTGCCATCTAAATACACGCCAAATTCGACGCGTTTTTTCATAACCAAGCGGTTTAGTTGACCTAGAAACATTAAGACTCCAGCGTAAATAAGGCAGGGGTGGACATTTTCAGCACACGGGGTTGGATTTGAACGCTGTGGCTGTCATCGGAAAACCATAGCTGACCATCTTGAATATTGCATTGTAAATGCATGGTACGTTGGCACAATTGTGTGAGTGCCGTGGTTTCGTCGGGGTCGATGGCAACGACGGTGAGATTATCCAGCTCGTTGCAAACCTTTTGCGCATCTTTCCACCATTTGTCGACCACCGAGCCGCCATAGGCCAGCACCATGCCTTGTTTGGCGCGATGTGACGCACGACGTAATAATTTTTCTTCAGGTAAACCAAGTTCAACCCAAAGCTCAATGCTGCCATCATAATCGTGTTGCCACAAATCAGGTTCACTGTCTTCGGAGAGGCCTTTGCCAAACACCAAGCGTTCATGGGCACACAGCACAAAAGCGACTAACCGTAGCATCATACGCTCTAAGGTCTCGGAAGGGGGTTGAGCGATGGTTAGGTTATGCGTTTGGTAATAATGCCGGGTCATGTCGGCAATGGCGATCTCGGCTTTATAAATGGTGGCTTTCAGTGCCATGGTAGGTCTCAGTTTTAAAAAAGGCCGCTAGTGTAGCGGCTTTTACCTCGAAGTTCGAGCAAAGAACAACAATGGCGTATCGCCACATGCGGCTTTACTCGGCTGATGGCTGCTGTTGCCAGACGCGTTCATGAATGACATAGCCAAGGGTGTTGACGGCAGGTTCCACCAATGCAATGAGACCGCCCACTAAGATGTCGCCAGTGAGCAGGTAAGCAACGGTGAAGGCGATGGTAAAATGCATAATGGCAAAAGTAACTGTTTTCATGAGCTGGCAGTCCTTCGATAGTCGATGCTGCCATGCTAACGTGACGGCCTTAATAGAGATAACAAGTTATCTCTATTAAGGGTATCGAGAAAACCAATTAATGGCTGGCTTTGTCCTGAGCTAACCGATTCAAGGCTTCCGTTAACATTGGCCAATCAGGTTTGGACTCAAGCGGTACTTCAGTGCCTGCGGAATACACAGAGAACTGGCCGTCCTCTTGCACCAACAGCATTTTGTCTTTGCGAAAGGCGTACAGCTGATGACCTAGAATATTCAGCTTGGCCTGTTTGACTGGTGCCAATAAATTATCACCGACCCAAGGCGCACTGCTATCACAGCCCATGTAAGCCAGCAGTGTCGGCACGATATCAAGCGACTGTGTGACTTGGCTGATGCGCATCTGATGCAATTCAGGCCAGTAATAATAAAATTCGCTGTGACCAAGCGCAAAGCGCTCGCTATGACCGGTTAGCTCTAACACCAACATTCGGCTGGCGCTAGGCCGACGTTTCAGAGCCTCGGTTAGTGAATCTCCGTCGCTGAAAAACCATTGCACCAGTGCCGTCGGCGAGGGCTGCGTCGCTAGCCATGGCGTGTTCTGCAGCCATTGCGGGTCAAACGTCATTGACCACAATGTGGGGGATAACGTGCTTAACCAACGGGGATGGTTCTGTAATGGCAAGACAGCCAATTGGCCGTGGGCCAAGTTGGCAAGCGCCGCTTGTTCATCCAGCGGTGAGACAAATTGAGATTGTGCTTTGAAATGCTGAAGTTGCAGCAATTGGCGCTGCTCGGTCGATAATTGACGAACCACCCACACTTGAATTGGCTCCACGGCGATGGTGGCAGGGCAACTTAGCATGGTGTCACGTAAAGCAAAGCCTTGTTGTTGCAACCACCCTTTACCCTGGCTACGTTGCAGTTGTGCAGGATCGAGCATTTCATACCGAGCCAGCAGGCTGCGCGCCGTGGTGGGGTAGGAAAAGGGCAACACGTTATCTTGACGGGTGATCGCTTGCACATTAAAGGCGTCCGCCCAGATATGCGCCAAATGACTGCCGACAAAGGCCACCAGGAACACCACCAAGGCGGGCTTGTGGATATGGGCGTGCTTGAGCCGTTCGACTTTTTTCCAGCAAAAATTACTGATGACTAGCTCGATGGCTAACAACAACAGGAACACCGAGCTGGTAATGAGCACAAAGTTACGCAAGTTAGTAACGACTTGCTGGCGCAACAAATCTAACATTTGCTCGGTCGCAGCACTGCCGGCATGGTAACCCAAGCTGTGATAGACATAGGCATCAAAAATCAACGCCACGAGGCCGCTGGTTGCTAATACGGCACCGATACCACGCACATGGCGTTGCGACGGGAAAATTAAGCTAACTGGGAAAATCGTGATAATAAAAAATAAAAAACACAAAAAAGCGGTATGACCCAGCCAATTCATCAGCAAATAAAGCCAACCGATGGCCGTGGTGGGTAGGGGATCTGCCGCAAAATAGCTAGCAGTGACCCCCAGCGTCAGCAAGATATTAAAAAACGTGAACCAATGCCCCCAGCCAAGCAGCCGGTTGACCTTGTTGATTAACGATAAGTCTTGCTCTAACACCATTAGTGCGAACGACCTGAGACTGAATCTTGTAAAGCTTGAGCGAATTGACGGGCAATATCTTTTTGCGCTGCATCCGGCACGCTGGTACGAATAATGTGACTGACCATGTTGCCAAGGACCATCAAACTTAGTTCGGTGGTGACTTGTTGCTGGCGCAGCTGATCCAGCAACTGATTCATTAGGGTTTCAATGTCGGCAGTGCTGTATTTGGATGGAATGGGCATGAATTACCTGTCAATAAACTTAAAGAAAACAGGTAGAATGCTACCAGAAATTCAGTAAAACAGGAAAAATTATGTCTGTCGACGTCCGCTCTCTGGCCATCAATTACATTCAAGCCAACGAAGAAGGGCAACTGACCGCCCATTTCCGACAAGACTTATTACCCACTTCGGCAGAAACCGCCGAGCTGCTAGAACAGCTGCATTTAGCCTATAACGGTAAGCCGGCCAAAGGCTATGCAGGGTTTGCCAGTGACTTGGCGGAGAACTTTTTTCAGTCGCTCGCCCAGTGGCAACGCGATGAATTGCCGTTTTTAGGCTTGGCCGAACAAGCCACCGCCTCGCTGGTGGTGCAACTCACCAACCATCAAATTCCTGAATCGGGTTATTTGATGGTGTGTCATTATCGTTATCTGGCCAACGAGTATTTGTTTGTTACCTTGCTAGGCAGCAAAGAACATTTTTCGGTCAATGCCGATTTAACATTAACCAGCAGCAAGCACTTAGATATCGCTCGGATGCAACTGGCCGCAAGGATTGATTTAACTGAGCTTTCGGCAAATCCCGAGCAACAAAAATACATCTCCTTTATTCGGGGTCGTGCCGGGCGTAAAGTCGCGGACTTTTTCTTAGAGTTTTTAGGTGCGCAAGAAGGGGTGGACCCCAAGCAAAGCGCCAAAACCGTGCTTGCCTCTGTAGAAGAGTATTTAAGTGAATCCGATTATGACGTTGCTGAAAAACATGACGTCCGTAAGCAGGTTTACCAATACTGCGAAGAACGAGCAAAATCCGGCCAAGAAGTGCGGCTGGATGAATTATCTGCCACGGTCGACAATGCCGATGAACAAGCGTTTGTACGTTACATTCAAGAACGTGAAATCGATGTGGCGGAAGAATTTCCGGTAGATGTCAAAGAGTTAAAAACACTGGTGAAGTTTTCAGGCGCAGGAGCAGGGCTTAGCGTTAGTTTTGAACAAAAACTGCTTGGCGATCGCGTGCAATACGATGTCGATCGGGATGTGCTGGTGATCAAAGGCATACCGCCGAATTTAAAAGATCAGTTACTGCGATTTTTAAAGGGCTACTCGAGTTTTGACCGCGGTGGTCAAGGGTAGACCAAGGCTGTTCGATTCGGACTGCATCATCTAAAAACGCCCTACGGGGCGTTTTTTAATCGTCTTCATCATCCCAACCTTTGCGGGGAGTGATCTGCTGGTCTTTACCAACAATCGGGCCGCGGGCACGCCGAATTAACCACAAATTGGCGATCACAATGCCAAGCGCCAAGCCAATCAATAACCAAACCATCGGTGTCTATCCTTTCGTGCTTAAGCCTTGCTGTGTGGTAAAGCGTCAGGCATTGCCGCAACATTTTGTACATAACGGCGGAAAATCTCGGGCACCAGCTGTATTAGGTGCTCCTTTTCATCGAGCTCACTTTGCAAAAGTGCCTGTTGCACCGCAGAGGGTGTTAACTGTGTCGCACAACAGCGTGCTAGCGGCATAAAACTCAAGTGCCATGGCTCAGGGGCAACGCCGCCTTGGTACGTGGCATAAGGCGCGTAAAAGCCAACATCTGTCGCGTGGGTGGCGATAAAATCGGCGGCACGTTGGAAAGGGCCATGCTGGTATTCCTCAACCAACAATTGCGGACGATAATCCGCCGGCACGGCCGCCGCGTCATACCAATCCAAATCACTGCCCCAATGATGCCGACTGGTGCCGGGCAAGGCAGAGTACAACAAGATGGCCTGGGCTTTTTCCGTCATTGACAGCTGGGCTAGGTCCACAACTCGGCTTTGCGCATCATACACGTTGCGCTCACCACGCCATTTGGCCTGCCAAATACGGGCTTGATGGGCAAAGCCGCGCCAGGCAGAGACTAACCTTAAGTCAATCCCCTGAACCTTAGCTTTGCCGGCCAGTTGCAAAAATGCCGTGGCGGTATCGGGATGTAGCCGAAGGCCACTGGCCACGTCGACCAGCGGCGGTTCTTCAATCCCGGTAAGCCACTGTGGCGTTAGGTCAGGATATGCCAAAGCATTGCCTCGTACATGTCGGCGAGCAAGTCTAAATCTTTGACCTTTACAAACTCATCAATTTTGTGAATGGTGCCATTGCAAGGGCCAAGTTCGACCACTTGTGCACCGGTGGGCGCGATGAACCGGCCATCCGAAGTGCCGCCAGTGGTTTCTAAGGATGTGGCAAAGCCTTGCACTTTTTGCACAGCCGCAACTGCCGCCTCTACCAGTGGGCCTCGATCGGTTAAAAACGGCAGTCCATTGACCACCCATTCGATATCAAAGCTGAGTTGGTGCGCCTGTAAAATGGCCAGAACACGTTGTTGCAGTTGCTCTGCTGTCACCTCCGTGCTGTAGCGGAAGTTGAAGGTGAGTGTCAGTTCGCCCGGTACAACGTTGGTCGCGCCAGTTCCCGAGTGGATATTGGAGATCTGAAAACTGGTCGCAGGGAAAAATGCATTGCCATGATCCCATACTTCTTTTGACAGCGCCGCCAACGCAGGAGCTGCCTTATGAATAGGGTTATCGACTAAATGCGGGTAGGCGACATGGCCTTGTATGCCATAAATGGTGAGATAACCAGTTAAACTACCGCGACGTCCATTTTTAATCACATCACCGACCTGGTTCGTGCTGGAAGGTTCACCTACCACGCACCAGGTGATTTTTTCTTGGCGCGCTTCTAGGGTTTCAATCACGCGTTTGGTGCCATTGATAAATGGGCCTTCTTCGTCGCTGGTGATCAAAAACGCGATATCACCGCTCAGTTCTGGTTTTTGAGCCAAAAATCGCTCGGTAGCAACCACCATCGCGGCCAAGGACCCTTTCATATCCGCAGTACCACGGCCATATAATTTGCCATCCCGGATGGTGGGTTCAAACGGCGGGGATGACCATTTATCCAGTGGGCCTGTCGGAACGACGTCGGTGTGCCCAGCAAAACAAAACAATGGTTTGCCTTGACCACGGCGCGCCCACAAATTAAGGGTGTCTTCAAAAAACATCGATTCAATGGTAAAGCCAAGAGCCGCAAGGCGATCAGCCATCAGTTGTTGACAGCCTTCATCCAAGGGCGTGACTGATGGGCGGCGAATGAGGTCTTCGGTTAAAGCTAAAACGGGGGATTTCACAACAATTCCTTAGCGGGCGATCAGGCCTGTGTAACGTCTTGAATTAAAGGGCATCGTATTGCGCACTGCTGTAACCCAATACATACGATGATGCAGTTTTGAGCACAGGGCGTTTGATCATCGCAGGATGTGCCAGCATCAATGCCAGTGCTTTGCTTTCATTCATGTCGGCTTTTTCTTCGTCCGCTAATGCGCGATAGGTTGTGCCACGGGTATTGAGCAAGGCTTGCCAGCCTAAAGCCGTAACAAACTCTTGTAGCAATTCGACATTGATGCCATCGACGCGATAGTCATGAAAACGGTAGGGTTGTTGACGTTGGTCGAGGTGCAAACGCGCCTTCTTTATCGTGTCGCAGTTTTTGATCCCATACATCACAAACATTATGTGTTCTTCCAGTTCAATTGGTTTAAAGATACTGATTTCTAAACGGCTTTTTTAAGTTCAATGCTGTATAGCAGGTCATCACCGGCGGCAACATAACCGCTTCGTCCATAGACTTTGAGAAATTTCGGGTGATCATGCAGTTGAATAAAGCATTGGGCAGGGCTTAACCATTGCTGCAGACGGGAGCCATCAAAGGTTAAGATGGATTGTCCAGCCTGTACTTGGCAATCTGCGGGCACATGCCATTGAAAGCCTTGGCCAAAATGTTGATAGGCATCTGGAAACTGCACGTCCAAGCGTAACCCTTGGGGATGGACAAAACTAATCAACGAGCCGAGGTCATCACGGCGGACACAGCGGCCTTGAAATGGCGCCACCAGTTGATTGCCAGCCAAATGAATTTGTTGCAATTCACCTAAGATGCCCAATCGCAGAAAATCTTCCGCGACATAATCTAGTTGAAGAGTGCCAGAGGCAGGGCTTTTAACGCTCAAATCTGCGTGCGGCAAGCGGTCGTGTTGTAAAATCAACTTTGAGAACAGTGTTGTCACCATGCACTCCTCTAGACGAGATAGTTGGATAGTAACAAAAGTTAGGCATGACGGCGATAGTTAGCGACGTCCGTATCTAACGCTTCCTCTCACTGACGATCTTAGCCCTTGCGCCTGCGAAGTCCGTCTGGCGTGTTGCGTGGTTTTTTATAGATTCAGCTGTTTGGAGTGAAATTTCATTCGAAAAGACTGAAAAGTGATATGATTTTTAATGCTACTGCCAGCAATCCAGCTGTAAATCGCAAAAATGTTGTCCACAGAAGTTGTGGATAACTTTGTGGGAATCTTTGTTTAACTTGGTTAAATAGTTGATTTTTATTGATTATATATGTTGGCACAAAATTTGTTACTTTCTGTGTCGCTCTGTTTTGTGGTCAAAGCGATAAAATTCACTCTTTTCATACGCAAACTATGCTTTGGCTGAAATAAATTCAGCTATCTTTACCGTTTTAGTCTGAACAAAGCTGCTTGATGCACGGTTGTGTTTGATAGATGGCTGGATTTACGCGACTAGCAGGTTCGGTTTTTTTGCCAGCTGTGCTATCGTTGCTAAAGCAGGGTTAAACGAGGGCTACGTCATGCAATCATTTCGCAGTATTTTGCACGCGGGTGTCCACTACAAGCAAACGTTCCCCACCAACGCTGAGATTGTGGCGATGTGGCCTGAACGACGGATCATCCATTTAACAAAATGGGCAGAACGTTGGTTATCCGGTGTTGCGGTGATAGGGTTTACGGTTCAGTTGCAATTTAATGGTGCGGATTTCTTGTTATCGGGTTTAGCACAAGCGTTGTTTATCTTGAGTTTGCCGGTCCATGGCTGATATTGGTTAGGGCTGCGGTCTTTGTCCCCGCTGACACCTGCGGCACACACCTTGTATCAAGATTACAGCCATAAGTTAGTTGCGCTTGGGGTAGCAGTCCCCAAATCATCAGGGCAAGTCACCTTTCAGCAGCTAGCCGATGTGTTAGCGCTGATGCAACAGCACTTGACTCGTGACGCCAATCCGCGTGAGGGCAGTTACTAGCGATCAAAAATCCCCATCCGCAGTACGGCCACCCAGTGTGGCCGGTAAACGACCAGCAGCGTCATGGCCATGCCATTTAACAACGCCTCCGGTAACGCAATCAACGGCAATAAAAACCAATCGGCACTAGACAGCGGCAACGTGGTCTCCATCACCATAAAGTTCAGTGTGTAATAAAGGCTGGCGGTGGCCATCGCATTTAAAAAGCTACCGGCAAAAATCACCGTGAAAAAGTGATGCGGCAGGTAGCGATCGCACAGTAAATAAAGGCCATAACTGACACTAGCCGCAACAACGAGCAGAGACCAGCGTAAGGACAGCGCAGAGAGATCGCTGGGAATAGTACCACTGTGCCAGTAGTGAAAGAGTAGCTCCAGAGCGAGCGGGATCGCCACAGCGAGGAGCCCCAATCGAAAACCCAGCACGAGCACGGCGCAGGTTAAGCCCAGAAAATGAATAACAGGCCAACCAGGAAGCTGTGCATTGACTTGCCACAACAACGTCAACGCACAAACTGTCGCCCCCAGCAAGGATTGCACGACGGGGTGTTGCAAACGCTGCAGCGTTCCTCGACCAACAGCGAGGTAATAAACCACACTCAGGAACGCGTACGTCAGCATCGGTTAAATAGAAAATTCTGACCACACCGGCGCATGGTCTGATGGTCGTTCCATGGCGCGGATCTCGTAATCAACATCCGAGGCTTTTAAGGTTGCCGCTAACGGCGCGGTCGCCATCACGACATCAATTCGCAGACCTCGGTTGTCATCAAACCCTTTCGAACGATAATCAAACCAGCTAAAACGATCGTTGACGTCCGGGGCGAGTTGCCGATAGGTATCTGTTAACCCCCAGTCTTTCAAGCGCTGCAACATGTCCCGTTCTTCCGGTAAAAATGAACATTTACCCTCTTTTAACCAACGTTTGCGGTTTGGTTCACCAATGCCGATATCGAGGTCCAACGGTGAGATGTTAATGTCACCGATCACCGCCAACCAATCCTCCGCCGTATGGTGCGTGGTTAAATAGTGCTGTAAATCAGCATAAAACTGAATTTTCGCTGGGAATTTAGTCGGATGATCGCGACTTTCACCTTGTGGGAAATAGCCGTTTAGCAAAGTGAATGATTTACCATTTGCTAAGGTCCACTTGCCTATTAACATTCGACGTTGTTGATCCTCGGCTCCGCCTGGAAAACCATAAAGCATATGTTCGGCAGGTTCTTTACTAAGAATGGCCACGCCGTAATGGCCTTTTTGGCCAAAATAATACACGTGGTAGCCCAAGGCTTTAACGTCATCGAGCGGGAATTCATCGTCGTGCACTTTGATCTCTTGCAAGCCAATAAAGTCAGGTTGATGTTTTTCAACCAAGGCTTGCAATTGATGTGGTCGAGCTCTTAGCCCATTGATATTAAATGATATTACTTTCATGTTGTTCTTCTCGCTGCCATTTAGTAAGGCGACTAATTTGGCAATATGCTATCACGTGTGCCCAACCCTGTCTAAGCAAGGTCTTGCTCTGCAACAACAGCTTTGGGTATGCTGCCGCGCGAATTTAAGCGAGGTGCACATGCAGTTTGTTTGCGATGAAACTGGATTAACATACGAACTAAAACGGTCAAGCCGACGCCGGACTTTAGCCATTCAAATTGGTTCGTCGGGTTTACAGGTGCATGCTCCTTTGTATCTAGATCAACAACTGATCACCGCTTTTGTTGTAAAAAAGCAGGCGTGGATCCGCCAGCATTTGTCAGCGCAAGTCGCACCTGTTAATCATGTCGCCCGTGGTCGTCTGCCATTGCTCGATGGCGAGCTAACGCTTCGCCAGGTGCGAGATGACCTTACTGCGACGACGCGAGACGGCGATGAACTTTGGGTACAAATCAGTCACCGGGTGAAAGCTGCCAATGTCGAAGCCACAGTAAAACAGCAGTTGATTTCGTGGTATACGCAGCAAGCGCAAAGTTGGTTTGCTGGCCGCATCGCGGTGTACGCTAAGCGGATGTCGGTTCAACCGGGGGCTTTGTTGATTAAAGGCTGGCAAACCAAGTGGGGTAGCTGCCACACTGACGGTACCATCAGTTTAAACTGGCGATTAATGCTGGCGCCGAGTTGGGTTGCAGATTACGTGGTGGTGCATGAACTCGCGCACTTGGTGCATATGAATCATGGTGACGCCTATTGGCAGTTGGTGCAGCAGCATTATCCTCAGTGGCAAGATGCTAAAGGTTGGCTGAAAGTGAATCAGCAAAAGTTAAATTTAATATAATAAAATCAAAACGATAGACGAGAACATCTTATGACAATAAATCAAACCGCCAAGCAATTGTTATCACTGCTGGATTTAACACGACTGCAGGAGCATGACACCGAGGCCGCGATGCAGCAGTGGCTGGATCAGATGGCTACACCTAGCTATGTCCCAGCTGCCTTTTGTGTGTATCCTGAGTTTATCGCGCAAACGCGCCGGCACTTAGACGCCAAGGCGATGCAAGCCTTCATTGCAACCGTCGTGAATTTCCCATCAGGCCAACTGCCTTTGTCCGATGTTTTGCAACAGATCGAAGACTGTGTGGCTGTCGGCGCGGACGAAATTGACTGTGTGTTACCTTACCAACAAGTGCTGCAAGGTCGTTACGATGAGGTCGCAGAGTTTTTATCTGCTGTGCGTCAAGCCTGTGGCAGCAAATGTTTGAAGGTGATTATAGAATCGGGTGAGTTGATCACTCCACAGCAAATTATTAAAGCCACCGAGCTGTGCTTAGAAGCAGGTGCTGATTTTGTCAAAACCTCGACCGGCAAAGTACCGGTTGGCTGCACCACGGAAGCGGCTCGTGCCATGCTGACCGTGATTGCGGCCAGTGGTAAGGTGGCTGGATTTAAAGCCAGCGGTGGCGTGAGGACTTTAGCGCAAGCGCAAGAGCTGTTGCAGATGTTTGAGCACATCATGGCAACAACTGCCACGGCCAAGGTGATGCGGATTGGCGCCAGCGCCTTACTCGACGAGTTAAAACCACCGCTGTAAGACGTGTTCAGCAGCCGCAACGGTGAGGCCGTGGTTGTCAGTCAAGG
>CAYTIQ010000008.1:0-83352 GCA_964437935.1 uncultured Rheinheimera sp. | reverse complement strand
CCCGTATTCACCTAAATTATTGTTTTATCTATACAACTTCTGGGGATACCTCAGGAGGACCTTCGTAAGAAGTTTACGGGAAAGGCTTTTCTGCTGCATCGGACTACCTGTAGTTGCCGGAAACGGGCTTTTGATAAAATTAGCCAAAAACTTCTGTATTGAAAATAGCTTAACGCAAAAACAATGGCTTTGTTGTGGTACTTCGCTGTATTTGTGCTCATGGCAGGAGAAAAATGAGGCAAAAATTGTGAAAACATCAAGAAATTGAGCGCAAACCATTGAGTTTCTGCTGATTTCACTTATTGCTTTTATATGATCAGCTGGTTATATTTTTCCCACTTCAAATAATAATGAAAAAAGCAGTTGAGGCATTTTGATGGCTTTGCCAGTTTTAATCTGTGACGACTCCATTTTGGCGCGTAAACAGGTCCGTAAAAGTATTCCCGAAACCTTCGATGCAGAATTCCAAACCGCAGGGAATGGATTAGAGGCATTGCAAATCCTACGTTGTCAAGAAATCGGTCTAGTGTTCTTAGATCTCACGATGCCTGAATTGGACGGCATAGGTGTGCTTGAAGCCATTCGTGCAGAAGCGATTGATAGTTTTGTCATAGTGATCTCTGCCGATATCCAGCCGGAAATGCAAAAGCGTGTGATGGAGCTTGGCGCATTGGCGTTCATCCAAAAACCTGTCAATGAAGACAAATTGGCTGGTGTGCTTAAACAATACGGATTGGTATGAATCAATTAGGCTTTAACATCGAGCAAAAAGATTGCTTGCAAGAAATCATCAACGTCGCAATGGGGTTGGCCAGTGATAAGTTGGCGCGATTCCTAAACACGTTTGTGCACTTGCAAGTGCCATCCATCGCTCTGGTTGGAGCAAATCACATTCCGGCGGAATTTGAGAACCGTTATGCTGACACTGAAGCGGCTTTGGTTAGCCAAGGTTTTTTCGGTGATGAAGGCGTGCGTGGTGAAGCCATTGTGCTTTACAAGATGGACAACGCGCACCGTATTGCGGAACTGCTTGGTTATGAGCCGGGCGATGTGTCTGAAATTGAAATGCTGACGGACATTAGTTCCATTTTAACCACAACCTTCTTAAACGGGCTGGCGCAACAAATCGAAAATAGTTTGTCGTACAGCGCGCCTAGAATTTTATCCTCTCGTCATGGCAATTTGACTGATTTATTGCAGCATACCTCGTTCCATTGGGAGCATGCGCTGAAAGTCGATATTAGTTATCAACTGATCGATCATTCGTTTAATTGCGACATGATTTTGTTGATCCCTGACGAAGCGGTAAATCGCATCAAAACCATTCTTGACCGAATTTTGGAAGACTTTTGATGGACCACGCGTGGTTATGCAACCCTGTAATGTCGCGACTAAACAGCGGTGTCATTGTCATTGATGATGAATATCGGATTTTATATCTGAATCATTTCATAGAACGGCACGCATCGTTGCAATTATCCGCAGTGGAACATCAATCGTTGTTTGAGGTCTTTCCGGATTTACCTGAGGCTTGGTTAAAACGTAAGCTGATGAGTGTACTGGATTTACAGTCTCCCGCCTTTAGCAGTTGGGAGCAGCGGCAATACGTGTTTAAGCTGCCACATCTGCGGCCAATTACCAGTTCTAGTCAGTTTATGGCGCAGAATTGCACCATGCTGCCCATGACGGATGCTACGACGCAGCAGCACTATATCTGCATCTTAATTGAAGATGCGACCGACGCCTTTGTGTACCAACAGCATTTAAGTAAGACATTGATTGAACTTGAAAAAGCCAACCGACAAGATGGCTTAACCAAGGTTCTGAACCGCCGTTACTGGGAAGAGCAGCTCAAACAAGAAATCCATCGTGCGCAACGCTATCAACATCCGTTGTCGTTAATGTTGTTTGATTTAGATAAATTCAAAGATCTGAACGACAAGTATGGTCATTTAGGTGGCGATTTTGTGTTGATAGAACTGTCGTCATTTATCGGCAGTTTATTGCGCGACTCAGATTTATTGGGGCGTTATGGCGGCGAAGAATTTGCCATTGTGCTGCCCGACACACCGTTGCAAGGTGCCATGGAAGTTGCAGAACGGATCCGTAAAGCCGTGTCTGACCACCCGATGTTGTTTAATCAGCAGACAATCCGAGCCACTATTTCGATGGGAGTTGCCGAGTTAGATCCACAAATCCACTTGCTGCATGATGATTTAATTCGTGAAGCAGATATTGCGTTGTACAACGCCAAACGTTCAGGCCGAAACCGCGTGTGCCATTACGTCACTTCGGCTGCCAACCGTAAACAAGCCTTGTCTTAATTAGGTGTTTTGCAGAACTTGCGCTGGCCAAGTTCCTCAAAGTGGCATCTGTGCATAGAAAATACTATTCAGTACGACCTTTTCTCGTTACCATGGACAACATACATTCGGCAGTCTACATGGCTGTACGATATTGGCGGGGCCGACAAACATGTTGGGATCACGCATAGGGAGCCAAAGAGTTCCCGTAAAAGGTAATTGTAATTTTATTACAGCTTTTTGGATTTTTAGATTGACAGACGTCTAAAAGTTTGAGCATATGAGCTGTATGAAATATACCCATAACATCAATACAACCACCACGATTATTACCACCACCCCTGGAGGGTAGGAGGTCGGCGGCGTATTGTATCCAAAAAAGGCCCGTGACCTCACCAGTCACGGGCCTTTTTGTTTTTAAGGAGTTTGAAAAATGCGGGTTCTAAAGTTCGGTGGTTCTAGTTTAGCGTCTGTCGCTCGATTTTTGGATGTGGCGGCTATTGTCAAAAGCCAATTAGGCCAAGAGCCGATTGGTTTGGTTTTGTCGGCACCCCAGGGTGTCACTAACTTATTGGTCGAATTGACCGAACTCGCGCCAACCACGGGCAACTACCAAGCGGTGCTGGAACGTTGGCAACAGCGTATTCAAGCAATTCTCGCCGATGCTTCGAAGCACCTAGATACGCAAGCGCAAGCACGGTTGCAGGCTGTGTATCAAGATCAATATCAGGCGCTGTCGTCACGGCTGCAAGGTGCCGCACTGCTGCGTTATTGTCCAGATCACATCAAAGCCGAATTGCATGGTCTTGGCGAAAAATTTAGCGTGCCGCTGATGACCGAGTTGCTCAGCGCACAGGCGGTGAAGGCTGTCGCTTTAGATTCAGTCGCCTGTGTCAAAAGCCAAGGTGATTTCTTAAATGCTGTTGCTGATGTGCCTGCCACGGAAGTCGCGTTAGGGGCCGCGCTGCAAGCCCAAGCCGCCGATGTGTACGTGATGGCTGGCTTTATTTCCAGCAACAGCAAAGGTGAGCTCTGTCTATTGGGCCGTAACGGCTCGGATTATTCTGCCGCCATCGTGGCGGCGGCGGTGCGCGCCAGCGTCTGTGAAATTTGGACCGACGTGGATGGCGTCTACAGCGCCGACCCACGCCAAGTGAAAAACGCCAAGCTCATTGACCACTTGTCATACGATGAAGCGATGGAGCTGTCATATTTTGGTGCCAAAGTGTTGCATCCAAAAACCATAGGCCCGTTAGCGCGTTTCCATATTCCGTGTTACATCAAAAACACTTTAAACCCACAGGCGCCGGGTTCGTGCATTGACGATGACACCAACCAAGATGAATTGGTCAAAGGCATTTCAAGCTTAGAGCATTTGGCGCTTGTGACCGTGTCAGGCCCAGGTCTGAAAGGCGTGGTCGGCATGGCCTCACGCGTGTTTGCCACCATGGCGCGCCAACAGATTTCGGTCAATTTAATTACCCAATCCTCCAGCGAATTTGCCATCAGTTTTTGTGTGGCGCAGCGCGATGTGCCGGTAGCCAAAGCGGCGCTGGAAGCTGAGTTTGAACTGGAACTACGCGGTGAATTACTGCGGCCACTGTCCATTGCCGCCGACATGGCGATTGTCAGTTTAGTCGGTGATGGCATGCGCCAGCATCGGGGTGTCGCGGCGAAGTTTTTTGCTTCCTTGTCGCAAGCGCGCGTCAATGTGGTGGCTATTGCGCAGGACTCGTCCGAGCGCTCGATTTCGGCGGTGGTCGAACAAGCCAGCTGTCAAAATGCGGTTAAAGTTTGCCACGAAAACTTCTTTAGCCATGTGCCCAGTATCGATGTGTTTTTAGTCGGTTGCGGCGTGGTCGGCGGCGAGCTGTTGGCACAGTTTCAGCGCCAACAAGCGTTTTTGCAGCATCGCAATGTGCGTTTAGCGGTGTACGGCATCGCCAATAGCAAAGCCATGTTATTGCAAAAAGACGGCATTGATTTAAGCCAATGGCAAGTGCAAATGCCGCAAGCGCAGCATCAGTTCTCGGTCGACGCGCTGGAGAAGTTCGTGCGGGAAAACCATTTAACCAACCCAGTCCTGGTGGATTGCACGAGTTCTGAAGCGTTGGCGTCGCAATACAGCGCCTTGCTGGCGGCCGGTTTTCACGTGGTGACGCCAAATAAAAAGGCCAACACCATGAGCCTGAGTTATTACCGCGAACTTAGGCAAGTCGCGCAGCGCAATCGCCGGCGTTTCTTGTATGAAACCACCGTTGGTGCCGGTTTGCCGGTCATTGATACGCTGCAAGGCTTGTTAAACGCCGGTGATGAACTGGTGGCGTTTGAAGGCATTTTATCCGGTAGCTTGTCGTTTTTGTTTGGCGAGTTGGAGAAGGGCCAGAAGCTTTCAGAGGTTACCGCCAAAGCCAAAGCATTAGGCTTTACTGAGCCAGATCCGCGTGATGATTTGTCGGGCATGGATGTGGCGCGCAAACTGCTTATTATGGCGCGTGAAGCGGGTTTACCGCAGGAGCTGAGCGACGTCTCGGTGGAAGGCGTGTTACCACAAGGGTTTGCCGAGGGGCTTGGCGTGGCTGAGTTTATGGCAAAACTGCCAGAACTCGATGCCTGGTACGCCGACAAAGTGGCGGCGGCGAAAGCACAAGACAAGGTGCTGCGTTTTATCGGTGAAATCAGCCAAGGTCGCTGTAAAGTGGCCCTGAAAGCACTGGATTTAGACCACCCCCTGGCCAAAGTGAAAGACGGTGAAAACGCGCTGGCTATTCACACGAAATATTATCAACCCATCCCATTTGTGCTGCGTGGCTACGGTGCAGGGGCTGCGGTCACCGCCGCCGGCGTGTTTGGCGATGTGATGCGCACATTGGGCTGGCAGCAGGAGGTTTAACATGCGTCGATATTTTGCGCCGGCTTCGACTGGCAATTTTTCGGTCGGCTTTGATGTGTTAGGCGCAGCGTTTGAAGCCGTGTCCAGCGACGGCCCATTGCTTGGCGATGAATTGATTATCGAAGGCGAAAGCACCGAGTTAAGCCTGACGCTGTCGGGCCGCTACGTGCATCAACTGCCAACGGATACGAGTGATAACTTGGTGTTGTCGTGTTTTTACGCCTTTGAACAAAAAGTCGGGAAGACCCTGCCACGGCTCAAATTGCATTTGGTCAAACATCTGCCGGTTGGCAGTGGCTTGGGCTCCAGTGCTTGCTCCATTGTGGTGGCGTGTTACGCCTACAATGACTATTTCGACAACCCGTTATCTGACAGAGAGTTATTGGAACTGACGGCGGTGTGTGAAGGTGGCGTCAGTGGCTCGGTGCATTACGACAACGTCGCGCCATCGTTGCATGGCGGGTTGCTGTTGATGCTACCGCAAAGCGAGCAACTGTATCGCCGCTTACCGTGGTTTTCGCACTGGCAGGTGGTATTGAGTTATCCAGGCACTGTGCTGTCGACCAAAGCGGCGCGTGCGGTTCTACCCAAAGAGCTTAGCCTCAAGCACAGCATCGCTTTTGCTGGCATGTTATCGCGGTTTGTCAGTGCCATGTACGCCGGGGATGAAACCGATGCGCTGTCGGCGCTGCAAGATTTAGTCGCAGAACCTGCCCGCACGCCGCTGATCCCTGAGCTACCAGCCATTCGTGCGGCATTGATGGCGCGAGGTATTGGCCATGTCGGGATCTCGGGGGCAGGGCCTACGTTGTTTGCGGTCTGTCAAACGCCAGAACAAGCTGAATTTGCGCGTGGTTATTTCGCCGCGCATTATGAAAAAAATGCCGATGGTCTGACGGTGGTCTGCCAGCTGGCGACACGCGGTGCGCGCGTGCTGTCGAATTAAAAAATAGGGTGCAACATGTTGTTACGTAATATCAAAGTTCCTTCGCAGCAAGTCAGTTTTTTAGATGCGGTTCGTATTGGGTTGGGGGAGCAGCAAGGGCTGTTTTTCCCTGCTACTTGGCCCAAGCTCGATATTGAGCGCTTATTGGCGCTGCCATTTGCCGAGCGAAGCGCCGAATTGTTGTCGGCCATTATTGGTGACGAGCTGCCATTGGACGAACTCAAAGCCATTATGGCGGACGCCTTCACTTTCCCAGCGCCTGTGGTGCCAATCAACGATCAAATTGGCTGTCTAGAGTTGTTTCATGGCCCAACCTTGGCTTTTAAAGACTTTGGAGGGCGTTTTATGGCGCGCGCTTTAGCAGCGGCACAAAAACGTCAAGGCGTGAGCCGCACCACGATTGTCACGGCCACCAGTGGCGATACCGGCGCGGCCGTGGCGCATGCCTTTTTCAAGCAACCGGGCGTCGATGTGGTCATTTTGTTCCCGAAAGGCAAAATTGCCGTGCTGCAAGAAAAACTGTTTACCACGCTTGGTGAAAACATTCACACGCTGGCCGTCGATGGCGATTTTGACCAATGCCAAGCGCTAGTCAAAGAGGTGTTTAATGACCGCGAGTTAGTCGCGCGGCTGAATATCAACTCGGCCAACTCGATTAATATCAGCCGGTTACTAGCGCAAGTCTGCTATTACTTCGAAGCCGTGGCGCAGTTGACGCCAGCACAACGCGCCAACTTAGTGATCAGCGTGCCAAGCGGTAACTTTGGTAACTTAACGGCGGGGTTAGTGGCGAAAGTTTTAGGCTTACCGATTAAACGGATGATTGCCGCTACCAACGTCAACGACACAGTACCGCGTTATTGGCAAAGTGGCGTCTGGCAGGTCAACAGCACGGTGCCGACTTTGTCGAATGCTATGGATGTCAGCGCACCCAATAACTGGCCACGGGTGGAAGACTTGCTGGCACAAGGCTTTATCAGCCGCGCCGATTTATCGGCGCAAGTGGTGGATGAAGAAGATACCCAGTTTGGCGTGCGTCGGTTATGGCAAGAAGGCTATTTGAGCGAGCCACATGCTGCAGTGGCCTACAAAGCACTCAAACGTGAGCTAAAAGATGGCGAATACGGTTTGTTTTTAGGCACGGCGCATCCAGCGAAATTTAAAGAGCCGGTGGAAAATATCTTAGGCCAACCGATCGCACTGCCGCAGGCGCTGGCGGCGGTTGCCGGTGAAACCAGTTTAGCGGGCGAAATGGCGGCAGATTTTGTAGAATTGCGCAAATTCTTATTAACTCTGGAGTAAACCGCCGTGCAGCTGACTTGGCATGACGTGATTGGCAACGAAAAACAGCAACCGTATTTTCAGCAAGTGTTGGAGACGGTTGCAAACGCGCGTGCGCAAGGGCAGGTGATCTACCCGCCCGAAGCCGATGTGTTTAATGCGTTTCGCTATACGCCGCTGTCGGATTTAAAAGTCGTGATCATCGGCCAAGACCCATATCACGGGCCGAATCAGGCGCATGGCTTGAGTTTTTCAGTGCGTCGCGGTGTGCCGACGCCGCCGTCGTTGCAAAACATGTACAAAGAGCTGGCCCAAGAGTATCCGGATTTCGTGATGCCCAAGCACGGCAATTTGGAGCATTGGGCTAACCAAGGCGTGTTGCTGCTCAACACTGTGCTCACAGTCGTGGCCAATACGCCGAACTCGCATCGCAACTTGGGTTGGGAAACCTTCACCGACAATGTGATTAAAGCCATTAGTGCACATGCCCAGCCGGTGGTGTTTTTGCTGTGGGGATCGCATGCGATCAACAAGCAAAAACTGATTGATACGCAAAAACATTTGGTGCTGACGGCGCCGCATCCATCGCCACTCTCGGCCTATCGCGGCTTTTTTGGCTGTGGTCACTTTGTCAAAGCTAATGCGTGGCTGGAGCAAACTGGCCGCGCGCCAATTGATTGGCAAGTGGAATAATGACCAAAGTGCCTTAATGACCAAAGTCCCGTATCGACCAACGTCTGGCGAAGTGTGAGGCCCAATAAAAAACCGCAGCGTGCTGCGGTTTTTTTCATCTCGAAAGCGACCAGCGCATACGGTCGCCAACTGGCAATAACCACAATTGAATGATGTAGAAAGCACAAAGCCCAACTCGGTGAGGAGTCGGGCTTTGCGTTTTATACTAATTCATCAAACAATTCGTCGTCGAGGGACCAGTCAATATCTTCGAGCTCTTTCTTTAATCGCTGCTGCTCTTTCAAGGCTTCAATTTCACGCCATTTGCGTTTCACTGGCCTTGCTTTTGCGGCAGGACGCTCCAGCATTGTTAGTAAGTCGTCAAAGCTTTCCATACTTCACCTCGCTGCATTGTTGTTGTTATTTTGAACATTTGATAACACAACTCAAAGTCAGAATACAAGCACCGAATGACAGAAAAATGACCAAACCATGAATGAATTATTTTATGCTGTGAAGTCTGTTGGCAAGGATCCTTTGCAGAGCAGAAATAACAAAGGCCCTGCAGGGCCTTTGTTATTGATTCATATGAATAATTTTTCGGTTGTTGTGGCAGTTCTTAGCCTTGTAAAAAACGCTGGATCAAGGCACTGGTGGAGCTATCAAATTCGCCTTGTTGTTGCCCAGCGATTGTTTGATAAATAGGCGTCGATAATTGTTTGCCAAGTTCCACGCCCCACTGATCAAACGAATTGATATTCCAAAGCACACCTTGCACAAATACTTTGTGTTCATACAAAGCAATCAAGGCACCCAAATAATAAGGCGACAATTCTGGCAACAACAAAGTGTTGCTAGGTTTATTGCCGGGTGACGCTTTATGAGGGGCCAAAAACTCGGCTTGTTGTTCACTACCACCTTGTGCCAATACTTCTGCTTTTGCTTCGGCCGAAGTTTTGCCTTGCATCAGCGCTTGAGTTTGGGCAAAACAATGCGCCGCTAAACGCTTGTGGTGATCAGCTAAGTCATGGCTGACCTTGATTGGCAGAATAAAATCGGCTGGCACGGCTAATTTGCTTTGATGCAATAACTGGTGATAGGCGTGTTGTCCATTGGTGCCGGCATCACCCCAAATCACAGGCGCGGTTTCGATAGCGAGTGGCTTGCCATCGACATCGACACCTTTACCGTTACTTTCCATATCCAGTTGTTGCACATAGGATGGCAACAAGCGCAAATAGTGGCTGTAGGGCAACAAGGCTTGTGCTTGGCAACCGTGGGCGTTGATATAATAGCTGCCCAGTAAGGCCAAAATCACCGGCAGGTTTTGCGCATTGGGTGTTTGCAGAAAGTGCTGATCCATGGCGCGTGCGCCGGCCAGCAATTGTTCAAATTGGCTAACCCCTAACAGCAATGCCACCGGAAAACCAATCGCCGACCACATCGAATAACGGCCGCCCACCCAATCCCACATCGGCAGAATATGCTCAGCGATGATGCCAAATTCGGCGGCAGCTTTGATATTGGAGGACGTCGCCCAGAAATGACGAGCAATCGCTGATTTGTCCGCGCCGTAGTTGGTGAACCACTGCCGCACAGCGAGGGCGTTTTGTTTGGTTTCTTCGGTACCAAACGATTTCGACGCGACAAACACCAAGGTCGTTTCAGGGTTCAACCCTTTAACCACATCGTGCACCACGGCACCATCGATGTTGCCCGCGAAATGGACACGCACTGGGCTTTGATGGAATGGCGTTAATGCCTCGACTGCCATTTGCGGACCGAGTAACGAACCGCCAATACCGATCCAAATCAAATCGGTCATAGCTTTGCCGGTGTAACCGAGGTATTGCTGGTTATTTAATTGATTAATCAGTGCAAACATCGATTCGCGACATGCGCGGATCTCTGACGTGATGTCTTGTCCATCGAGCAGCAGGGGAGCACTTAAATCGCTACGAAGCGCGACATGCCAGACCGAGCGGTCTTCGGTATTGTTAATTCGAGCGCCGTCAAACATCGCGGCACGTTTAGTGTCTAGATCGCTCGAAGCGGCCAGCGCCAGCAGTTGATTCCAGATCCCTTCGGTGATCAGGTTTTTCGAATAATCCAGCACAATATCACATGCTTGTGCGGTGAAACGCTCTGATCGTTTCGGATCTTGCGCGAATTCCTGACGCAGGTTGAGTGGCGTTTTCGCAAAATTAGCGAGCTCGCTCCAGACTGCTGACGACATAACACACTCCTGTAGATGAAAAAATGCAGGCGCCGCCTCAGGCTAAGGCGGCTAAGATCACCTGCTCCAGCTTGCGCTGGTCAATAGCAAATTTACGAATGCCTTCAGCCAATTTTTCAGTGGCCATGGCATCCTCATTCAGTTGCCAACGGAACTCAGCTTCCGTGAGTTCTGCTGGGGCAGGGCTGGTAACCCCTGTATCTTTCAGATAAACCGTCAGGTCGCCGCTTTGCTTACTCAATTCATCGAGTAACGCTGGGCTAATGGTCAACCGATCGCAACCGGCCAGTGCTAACACTTCGCCGATATTGCGGAAACTGGCCCCCATCACGATGGTGTTGTGGCCGTGCGCTTTGAAATAACGATAGATTTCACGCACCGACAACACCCCTGGATCGGTCTCAGCGGTGAATTCTTTACCGGTGCTGGCTTTGTACCAGTCCAAAATCCGGCCGACAAACGGCGAAATTAAAAACACGCCGGCTTCGGCACAAGCGCGCGCTTGGCACAGATGGAACAACAAGGTCAGGTTACATTGGATGCCTTCTTGCTCTAACACGCGAGCGGCTTGAATACCTTCCCAAGTGGAAGCAATTTTAATCAGAATACGGTCTTTGCTGATGCCATTTTCTTGATACAACGCAACCAGCTGGCGCGCTTTGGCGATGGTTGCAGCCGTATCAAAGCTCAAGCGAGCGTCCACTTCAGTGGAGACGCGGCCAGGTACTAGTTTGCTGATCTCGGTGCCGACATCGACGGCAAATTTATCGCTTGCCAGTGACAACTGCGCAGCCGCATTCTGCTGGTGCGCTTTGGCATAGGCAGCGGCCTGTTGCAGCAGTGGTTTAGCGAATTCTAAGCCACTGGCATTGAGCAGCAACGACGGATTGGTGGTGGCATCAACCGGACGGAATTGGTTGATGGCGTTTAAATCACCGCTATCGACAACGACAGTGGTAACCGCTTTTAATTGATCCAAGAGTGTAGTCATATAGTTTTATTACCAGTTACTTGCCTGTATAGATGGCTAAGTTTGTAGGTTTTGTTGGTTATGTAGGAATATTACAACATTTATTGGCTGATGCGACAGAATTCGCCACCAGTTATTGCTCATAAAACTTCATCTTACTATAGTAAAACCAAAGCTGTTGTTTTAGTTATATCTTTCTTTGTCTTTCTATGCATTATTGTGTCCAATGATGACGTTTTAAAGGTTACCTGATTTGAATCCAAAATTTTACCGGACCAAAAAAGTATTGGTTGTTGATGACTGTGATCCGGTGCGTGCCTCAATTAAAGGTATGCTGCAGAAAATTGGTTTTGAACATATTGCGGCGGTGACAGATGCCAACGCTGCTATCGCCAATTGCACAGAGGTGGCCTACGATTTTATTCTATCGGACTTTAACCTCGGCGATGGCAAAGACGGTTACCAACTGTTTGAAGCATTAAAGCATTTACGCGTGCTAAAGCCTGGGGCTTGTTTCGTAATTATCAGTGCGGAAAGCCAGCGTCAAATTGTCCATGGCGTGATTGAATTGCAGCCTGATAGTTACCTGCTTAAACCTTTTTCGTTTGTGCAGCTTGAAAAACGGCTGATGCGCGCGTTTCAAATCAAACACGCTTTAGGACGTGTCTATCAAGAAATTTACGACAATAAGTTTGTCGAAGCGGCCAACTCTTGTGAGCATATCATTAAGACTGACCCTGAGAATGCAGTGTACGCCTTGCGCTTAAAGGGAGAGTTACTGATTGAAATCGAGCACTTTGCTGCGGCAGAGCAACTTTATCAAGCGGTCCTGAAACGCCGTGAATATGCGTGGGCAAAGTTAGGTTTGGCGATTTCTCGGTTTTGTCAACATCGATGGCTCGAGGCTGAGTTTGAATTACGTGAGCTGTCTAAATTAGACGAAACGCGAGTTGAAGCGTTGGATTGGCTGGCTCGATTGTTTATTAAGCGGCAGTTGATGAAAGATGCCTTTGATACGCTCCAAGAAGTCACGAAGCTCTCGCCCAAGAATTACCAGCGTCAAAAAGCCTTGGCGAATTTGGCCATCATCAATGATTTAAAAGACGATGCAGTAAAAATTTATGCCAAGTTGCAGTCCGCTGCGCGCTATTCGATCTACGACACACCGGATAATTTCCTGAATTATACTCGTGTGCTGGTGGAAAACGCCAAAGTCGCCAATAAGCTGGATCAAACCAAGCTGTTTCGTAAAGTGGATGAGGTGCTGGGCAGTATCGTCAAACGCTTTGCCATCGAATCGTATCTGCATGAAGAATTGGTGGTGCGTAGTCGAGTCGCGGTGTTGAAAGGCAATCTCGATGAAGCGCGTGAGTTGCTTGAGAAAAGCGATAAATTGGAAGAAGGCAAAAAGCTCTCGGTCGAGGCTTGTTTAGACAAAGCCAAAGCGTTTTTCGAAAACGGCAATTTGTCACGCAGCGACGAATACATGGATAAGTTAGAAGAGCTGGCTGATTACGACGATTTATTAGCCAATACATTAACGGTGATGGTACAGCACCAGCATAAACAACATGAGCATCTACGCGAAGAAATTAAAACGCTTAATAATGATGGTTTGGATGCATACCAGCGTGGTTATTTCGGCAGAGCGTTAGAGTTTTTCCAAAAAGCCTTCGAGTACATGCCAAACAATGCTAGTTTGGCGTTAAATCTACTGCAAACGTTAAGCAAAATTGGTGGCGTCAATCAAGATAGCGCCAAGTTAGCGCGTCGTTGTGTGCAAATTTTAGAGCAAAGTGAATTAAACGATTCCAACCGAAAACGCTTCCAAGCCGTGATGAAAGATTTGCAAGGCGTTATGCAAATTTAAGGCGTTGCACCGTGACGCCGGTTTGTTATAGTGCCGGCTTTTGCATCTGGGAGTTTTTTGATGTTGATGGTTATTTCACCCGCGAAAGATTTAGATTTTACCACGCCAGCCCCCGTCACCGACTTTAGTTACCCAGATTTGTTAGACCATGCGGAGCAACTTATTGCGGTGTGTCGTGATAAAACGCCAGCAGAACTGGCGCAATTAATGGACATCAGCGACAAACTTGCCGGTTTGAATGCCGCGCGGTTTGGTAGTTGGCAGCAACCCTTCACTCAAGACAACGCGAAGCAAGCGATTTTTGCCTTTAATGGTGATGTGTATCAAGGCTTGCAAGCTCACACCTTGTCAGCAGAATCTGTGGCCTATGCCCAGCAGCATTTACGCATTCTAAGTGGCTTGTATGGCGTGTTGCGTCCGCTGGATTTGATGCAGGCGTATCGTTTAGAAATGGGCACTGGTTTACAAAACCCGCGTGGTAAGGACTTGTATCAGTTTTGGGGCGACATCATCACGGCGCAACTGAACGAGCAATTGGAAGCAATCAATGCCCCTTACCTGCTCAATTTAGCGTCGCAAGAGTACTTTAAGGCGGTTCGCGTCAAGGGCTTAACGCGTCCTGTGATCGATGTGCAGTTCAAAGATCAGAAAAACGGTCAGTATAAAATCATTAGTTTTTTTGCCAAAAAAGCGCGTGGTTTGATGGCGCGGTATGTCGTTGAACAGCAAGTGCAAACACGTGACGCGCTCACCGCTTTTACAGACGATGGCTATTATTTTGCACCGGATCAATCCAGTGACTTAGCCTTGGTATTTTTGCGCGACGCCAGTTAGGTCCGTCAGTCTCGCTTTATGCGCACGCGGTGTATCGGAACTCACCGCCTGATACACCCGTGTTAAATCGCCGACCCAGTTCAAGCTTCCCATGCATTGCTGCTAGCCTGCACTTTGTAGAATTTGCTAAAATAGTCGGCTTGATCCTTCTGAGAGTCCGTCATGAAATTCCCTGGTCAACGCAAACTCAAGCATTACTTCCCCGTATCTTCGCCGAAATTACAACTTCCAAGCTTTGAAGTGCGCCCTGAACAAGACACTTACATTGTCGGGTTAGATCAAACGATCGTGGATGTGATCGCCAACGTCAGTGATCAATTTTTAGAGAAATATGCCATAGGGAAGGGCTTATCCAATCTGGTTGAGCATGGTAAAGCCGACCAGATTTACCAAGAGCTGGTACAAAATCAGGCGATTTCGGATCATTTTGCTGGCGGAACTATCGGCAATACCATTCATAACTACTCGGTGCTGGCAGACGACAAATCGGTACTGTTGGGCGTGATGTCTGCCAATATCAAGCTAGGTTCACCGGCTTATCATTATTTATGCCACACCAGCAGTAAAGTCGATATGAATCACTTGCAAGGCGTCGCTGGTGATATTGGTCGCGGTATCACCATGGTTACACCTGACGGTGAACGAACCTTTGTCATTGACCCCGGTGCCATGGATGAACTGGATGAGCAGCATATCCCTGAAGATATCATCGCGGGCGCCGCTGCTATTGTGTTAAGTGCTTACCCACTTCGTGCAAAAGGCCAGCCGATCCAACAGGCTATGTTTCGGATGCTCGAGCTGGCAAAGAAACACCAAGTCCCGGTGGTGATGAGTTTAGGTACTAAACATTTGGTCGAAGAGCATCGTGAGTTGATCCATGCCACCATCCGAGATTACGTGGACATGGTGGCGATGAATGAATTAGAAGCACAAGCCTTGACGGGGTTTAGCGACCCATTATTAGCGGCCGAAGCGACCCTCGAATTAACTGATATGGTGCTGATCACCGCAGGGCCTGAAGGCTTGTACTTGTGCGGTTATACCGATGCGACTTACCGTCGTGAGACCTCTAATCCGATCAAATCGGGGGCGTTACCCGATTACAATCAATATGAATTCAGCCGTCCGATGCAAAAACAATACTGCAAAGAGCCGGTGAAGGTGTATTCGCATATCGACCCTTATTTGGGTGGACCAGAGCGGATTAAAAATACCAATGGCGCAGGTGATGGTGCACTTGCCGCCATTTTGCATGATATCGCCGCCAATCATTACCATCGGATGGCCTTGCCCAAATCGAGCAAGCACGAACAAACCTGCTTGGCCTATTCGTCGTTCGCCCAAATTTGCAAATATGCCAACCGTGTTAGTTATGCCATCTTAAATCAAAGCGCACCGCGGTTATCTCGTGGCCTGCCAGAAAAAGAAGATTCACTGGAAGAAGCCTACTGGGAACGTTAATCAGTCAAGTCTTCAACAACAACCAACAAAAACCACGTCTTGGCGTGGTTTTTGTGTGTTAAGGGCTGTGTCGATTAGTCGTATCGAGGTGGAGCCTGACCGCATTCGACTATCGCTGGTTCGTCAGCGGCTTATACTGGCTGTTTTTGTGCTGACCCTGCATGGAGCTGTATGAAGCCATTGTTCAACTTGTACTCGTTTATCACCTTGGGCTTTGCCTGTCTGGCGGCCCCGACCGTGCTTGCCGCAAATTATCAAGTGCCCCGTGTGCAGCAAGCCGTCGTGGTCGATGGACAGCTCAACGACCCTGCGTGGGCACAAGCGCATTCGGTCGAATTGCAGTATGACACCTGGCCTGCAGACAATGCGCCAGCGCCGGTTAGCACTACCGCTCGGATCATGGAAGATGGCGAGCATTTCTACATTAGTTTTGTGGCAAAAGATCCAAACCCTGAGTTAATCCGGGCGTTCTTCCGCGATCGTGACAAGATTTGGGAAGATGACATGGTGGGGATCAAAATCGATACCTACAACGACAATAAGTTGGCTTATCAGTTTTTTATCAATCCGCTTGGGGTGCAGGCTGATGCGATTGAAAACGAACTGACCAAGATGGAAAGTGACGCCTGGGATGGTATTTGGCAAAGTGCGGGTGTGTTAACCGCCGATGGTTATCAAGTCGAAGTGGCGATCCCGCTGCGTTTATTAAATTTTAATGACCGCCAAGCACAACAAACATGGAAGCTGGAGTTGTTGCGTTTTTACCCACGGGATGTTCGGCATCGTTTGTCGGCCAATCGGATTGATCGGGCGAACCCGTGTTGGATCTGTCAAATGGATACCATCAGCGGCTTTGCTGGGGCAACACAAGGCAATCATTTTACCTTGGTGCCAAGCCTCGTGATGGGCGCAGAGCAGCAGCGTGAGGTTAAAACCCCAGTGCGCGAGTGGCAGACCGACACCAACATTGAACCGTCCTTGGATGTGAAATGGGGTATTACGCCAGACATCAACCTCAATATGACGTTAAATCCTGATTTTTCGCAAATTGAAGCCGATGAAGCGCAAGTGTCGATGAACGATACCTTTGCGTTGTTTTTCGATGAAAAACGGCCATTTTTCTTAGATAACGCGGATTATTTCTACACGCCGCTGGATTTGGTCTACACCCGTAATGTGTCTCAGCCTGACGCTGGTTTAAAAGTTACCGGCCGCCATGATGAACAATCCTTTGCGTTTTTTGCCGCCAATGATAAATCAACCACCTTTATCATTCCTGGCAACATCAGTTCAGATATCGGTTTTATTGACCAAAAATCCAACAATGCGGTGCTTCGGTATCGGTATGATGCCAGTAAAGATTTATCCGTAGGCTGGTTAACCACCTTGCGTGAAGCCGGTGATTATCACAACATCGTCAATGGCTTAGATGCAAAATACGTCATCACAGATCAAGACAAAATTGTGGCACAGTGGCTCTACAGCGATACGGCCTATCCTCAAGCGCTGGCCGACACGTTATCGGGCGAAGCAAAGTTACGTGCCAGTGGTGACGACCTGTCCGACAACGCCGGTTACCTTGCTTACGAGCATGACAATGGTCGTTTTAATTGGTACAGCCGCTATTTAGCCTATGGTGAAAACTTCCGCGCGGATATGGGCTATATGCCACAAACAGACTGGAACAAACTCGTCAACGGCGGTGGCTACAACTGGTTCTCAGAGCAGCACTGGTGGAATCGGATTGAACTTCGCAGCGATTGGGATATCACGCATAACGAACGCGGCGAGTTGTTAGAAAAAGAAGCGGAAGCCGAAATAGGTGTTTGGGGGCCGCTGCAGTCGGAAGTCCACCTGACGTTGACCAACCGAGATCGGGTCGGCAGTCGTCGCAACGGTGATGTATTAACGGTCGACCATAATGCAGGTTTGTTCACTGAAAAGACCGTCGAGCTCAATGCCATCGTGCAACCTCGTTCGGGTGTTTATTACGAAATGGAAAGTGAAATTGGCGATAAGCTGGATTTTCGTAACAATCGTATCGGCCAAGGCGTGCATTGGATGCAAGAATTACGTTGGAACGCCGACATTCACACCCAGTTGAGTGTGCGCCATACCTACCGCACCTTGGATGCTGATGACGCTGAAGTGTTTACTGTCAACTTGACTGATCTGCGCTTAAGTTATCAATTTTCGGTGCAAAGTTTCGTGCGTTTAGCGCTGATTTATTCCAATGTGCATCAGAACCCCTTGAATAACCAAGGCTCAATCACCGCGCATTCGCGCGATCTGGGGACCCAACTGCTGTACAGCTATAAGTTAAATCCGCAAACGTTGTTTTTTGCTGGTTACAGCGATCATGCGTTAGCTGACGATGATATTGAAGGCATGACGCGGGATGACCGCAGTGTGTTCTTCAAGTTTAGTTATGCGTGGATGCTATAAAACAAAACGGCAGCGCAAGCTGCCGTTTTACTTGAAATCGCTTTCTCGCCACTAGGTTAAACGGCGCGGCGACGCCACCAGAGCAATGCCACACCCAATGCTAGCAAGGGTAACATCGGGCCTGTAGGCACAGATTGGCGTTGCGGCGTCGATAAGCCAGTGACTTGCACATCATCCAAGAAGTTACCAAAGGTTCCTTTGGTCAATGAGGTGAAGGTCAGCGTCGTGGTGTTTTGTTGCGCGGTGAAATAGCCCGTGAACATGCTCCAGTTCTTTTTGTCGCTGTTCTGAATGGTCTGGATCAAGTTCGCCACTGACACTTGGAATTGCTCGGTGCTGCTGGCTCGTGCACGGTAGGCGAAGGTTAATTGATACCGTTGCCCGACGGTGGTGGCAAACGATTGGAAAATTGACCAGCTGTTATTGGCATTTGTGCCATGTGCATTCAGTTCCATCAGTTGCTTGCCGTCAAAAGCTGCAACACCACCAAATTGGTTCCAAATCTCAATATTGCTGCCTTCCCAGCCATTGACCTTGTCGGCACCAAACCAAGCCCATTTGCCTTTGGCAACGATATTGTCTTCAAAACTGCCATTGAGGATTAAATTTGCCTGAGCTGCAGGCGCTAATAACGCGGCGGTAACCAACAACGATTTGAGTGATTTCATACAACACAGCACCTGTACAACCTGAAACGGCCGGCATGATACCAACTCATTTAAGGTATGACCAGTATATTTATTGAGCATTTGTTGGTCTGTTCCTGAACAATATCCAGCAGTGGGATGCATTGACGCTCAATCACGATGCCATCCCCATGCGACTGCTACACCAACCATACACAGTGGTAATAACACCAGTTGCGCAAACAGCGAGTCGAGATCGCTGGCCAGTCCAATTAACAACAGCCAATTGCTGAGCAGTAGTAAGGCTGGAGCAATTTTTGACCAATGTGGCCATGCAAAATAGTCGTCCGGATCCAGCGGCGGCTGGGCATGTTCATTCTGAATACTTGTTGTGGCTGGCGCTTGTTCAGGGCAAGCAACTTGGTACGGGCTTAGGGTGGCCTTCGATTGAGTGGTGCTGCGTTCAAGCGGAAGTTTCAGATCCATGGTGCTCTCCTTGATGGTTGAAGGCAGTTTACGACCTTGCATAAATTCGTTAGAGTGGCAGAATTGACTTTAAAGGGGTGATTAGTGACATATGGAACAGGTGGTTTTACTGGTATACCCTGAGGTTTCGGTGGCTCAGATCCTTGGGATGGCGGAATTGTTTGGTTTTGCCAACGAATTACATCGCTTTCAGCATCCGACCCAGCCGCCACTGTATCAGATCAAATTTTACCAACTTGGCGGTGGTCTGTTGTACCGGGCTGGGGCAGTGAGTTTGGATTGTGTGCCAGACCTCGCACAGTGTGACACCTTGTTGATCCCAGGCAGTTTGCGACATGAGGCTGCCGACATCGCACAGCTGGTGCAGCTGTTTGCTAGTCAACGTGCGTGGTTCCAGCGCTTGCAACAGCAAGGGTGTCGCATCGCTGCCGGTTGTAATGGCAGTTTTGCCTTGGCTGCAACCGGCTTACTCGATGGGCAACTGGCCACCACCTGTTGGTTTTTGGAGCAACACTTTCGTCAGTTGTTTCCAAAAGTCCAACTCAGTGCTGAGCAGTTGGTGTGTCGGGCAGACAGTGGGCTGTACACGGCGGGGGCAACCACAGGCTACATCCAACTTTGTTTGCAGTTGATCCGTGAGCGTCAGGGCGCCCCCTTTGCTACTCAGCTGGCAAAATTGATGCTTAACGAGCCAGCAAGCTTGTCACAGGCGCCTTATATGTCGGTGCAGCAATTGGTGCCGCATCAAGACGATAAAATTGCCGCGGTGCAGCTGCATTTGCAAAAACACTTAGCTGACGAGCTCGATCTGCAAAGCCTGGCCAGCCGATTCTACATGAGTTCACGTACCTTGATCCGCCGTTTTAAACAGGCCACCGGCGATACGCCGATGGCGTTTTTACAAAAACTGCGGGTTGAGCAAGCCAAGAAATTATTAGAGTCCAGTCTATTGCCGGTGGAAGATGTGATGGCTCGGGTCGGTTACCAAGATATCTCAAGTTTTCGCAAACTGTTTATGCAATACACCAGTTTGACCCCAAAAAGCTATCGGGAACGGTTTTATTTGCAAGACACCAAGGCGTTGCCGGCGGCAGTGGCGGTGTAACGCAAAAGCCGTCAAAAGACGGCTTTTGCTGCAAGGTTTTACGGGGTTTATTTTGCCTGCTTACGCTGCTTAGCTTCTTTTTTCAGCACCTTTTTCTTGGTGGCTGACTTGGGCTTTTTCGCCTTGACTGGTGGCCGAGCTTCTTTGTGTTGCGGACGCAACCCTTCGATAAAGCGACGTTTTAGTGGCTGTTCGGTGTAACGTTCGACTTTACCGACGGCCGCGATGTCATGCGCTTCGACCAAGCTAATCGCGATGCCTTTTTTACCGGCGCGTCCGGTTCGACCAATGCGATGCACGTAAACATCCGCCGTGCGTGGCATGTCGTAGTTAATGACGTGACTGATATCGTCGATATCAAGGCCGCGCGCAGCTACATCGGTGGCGACTAAAATCCGCACTTGGCCTTTACTGAACCGGCTGATGGCTTCCAGACGTTTGTCTTGTGGCATTTCGCCTTGTAACCAACAGGTGCGAAAGCCTGCAGACTCCAATTGGCCAACTAAGGTCGACAAACGTTCACGTGTTTTGACAAACACGATCGCTTTTTGCACATCCTCTTGCTGTAGCAAATGCGTCAGCAGTGCCAGTTTATGGTTGGCATCGTCGGCATAATGCATCCAGCAGGTGATTTTGCCTTTTTCGCGACGTGACGGCTCAGCTTCCACTTCCACAGGGTTGGTTAAGGCGCGTTTGGCAAACTTTGGAATAGCAAAACCATCCAAGGTTGCCGAGAACAACATGGTCTGTTTTCGTTGACGCGCTTCTTCAACGATGCGGTCCATTTCTTTGACAAAGCCCATATCCAGCATCCGATCGGCTTCATCAAGGATCAGAATTTCGACGTTGTCGGCTTTAAAGGTTTCTTTGTCCAGATATTCCATCAAACGGCCAGGCGTGGCCACTAGCAGATCGTTGTTTTTCTCCAGCAAATCTTTGTGACTGCCGTAGTTGATGCCGCCAGTGATGACACCCGCTTTGAGATCTGTGCGTTTGATTAGCACCTCGATTTGCTCAAAAATTTGATACGCCAATTCACGGGTTGGCGTCAAAATGAGCACGCGGGCAAAACCAGGATCACGCCGTGGGTAATCCAACAAATGTTGGATAGCCGGTAACAAAAAGGCCAAGGTTTTACCCGTTCCAGTTGGCGCGCTAGCCAACAGATCCCGCGCTTCAAGCCCTACTGGGATCGCCAGCTGTTGAATCGTGGTGGGTTTGGTAAAGCCTAACTCTTTGACGGCAGATAACAGCGCATCGTCCAAGTCAAATTCATTGAAATGTTCAATCGTTGGCAGACTGATCTCTTCGGTCACGATAGTTCCTTTCTGTCTGGCGGCTGACAACCCGCCGTAATCTTTGTAGACTGCCGTTTTTGGCGGGACACCCGATGCAAACGGCATTTCAATGTAAACAATTTCGCGTCGCTGATAGCGACTGTGCGATGAAAGTGGGGACCGACTCGCTGCTGTTAGGCGCTTGGAGTCCGTTACCCGAGCAGGGCCCGTATCTTGATATTGGCTCTGGTTCTGGTTTATTGGCGCTGATGATCGCCCAGCGCAGCGCGGCGTTTGTGTCCGCTCCGCAGGTGGATGCGATCGAAATCGATCCCGATGCAGCGCGACAGGCTCAGCAGAACACTTTGGCGAGCCCGTGGTCGACACGTATTCGTGTACTGGAACGAAACATTTTAACCTATCCTGCGAGTGCTGACCATGCAGCAGTGGCATCTTGCGGTGGATATTCCCTCTTCATCAGCAATCCCCCGTATTTTGTGGAGAGCTTGGCAAGCCCAGATCCTAAACGTCAGCAAGCCAGACACAGTGACAGTTTACCTTTTACCGAGTTATTGGCCGTCTGTGCGGCGTTGGCATCGGACACCGCAACCTTTTGTTTAATCTTGCCCGTCACTTCGGCCGAGTTATTGCTGGCACAAGCACCGAGCTTTGGTTGGCATTTAACCTTGCAACAAGCGGTGAAAGCCACACCCGCTAAAGACGCCAGTCGACTGTTGTTGCAGTTGAGTCGTCAAGCCACCGCGCATCGTGAGTTAGAGCCTTTGCTGATCAGGGATCATAGCCAGGATTACAGCCCTGAGTATCGGCAACTGTTGCGCGATTTTTATCTGCGTTTTTAAGGAGTGATGCCATGGAGTTGCCGTTTTCGCCGCGTGACATGCGTTGGTTGCAACTTGAGCGACAAGGGCTGCTGCGTAAAACGCCGCAGCATCAAGCGCTCGCACAAATAGAGCAGCTCAGTTATGTGCAAATCGATTCCATTCATGTAGTTGAACGTGCGCATCACCATGTGTTGTTTAACCGCATCCGTGATTACCAACCTTCATTGCTGGATTCGTTACTGGCGCAGCGGCAAATCTTTGAATACTGGTCGCATGCCGCCGCCTATCTGCCGATGACGGACTTTCGCTTTAGTTTGCATAAAAAACATCAACTTCAAGCGGGGCAACGTCATTGGTTTGCCCCCGATCATCAAGTGATGCGTGAGGTGCGAGCGAGGATCCACGCCGAAGGGCCGTTAAAAGCGGCTGATTTTGAAAAAACCAGCTCTAACAGTGGCAGCTGGTGGGATTGGCAACCTGCCAAAAAGGCCTTAGAGCAGCTGTTTATGCAAGGCGAATTGATGGTGGTTAAGCGCGATCGCTTCCAAAAAGTGTTTGATTTAACAGAGCGCGTGTTGCCAAGCCAGATAGATACGCGTCTGCCGTCGGACGCCGAGATGGCGGCTCATCTGGTGCAACGCTATTTACAAAGCCATGGTTTTGGCAGCGTGGCACAGATGTGTTATTTACGGCGCGGCTTAAAACAGGCTGTGCAGCAGTATGTCACCGAGCAATATGAGGCGGGGTTGTTACTACCATTTAGCTGGCAAAAGCAGGTCTATTGGATGGCCGCAGATGTAAAGCCGCCATCCGCTAAGCGTCGACGGGTACAGTTGCTTAACCCGTTTGATAACTTAGTGATCCAACGGCAGCGTTTAGCCGACTGCTTTGATTTCGATTATCAAATTGAAGTGTACGTCCCCGCAGCCAAACGGCGCATTGGTTATTACAGTTTGCCAATCTTGTACGGGGTGGATTTTATCGGTCAGTTGGACGTGAAGGCCGAACGTAGTAGCAAAACCTTGGTGTTGCAGCATTTGTATCTGGATGAGCGGGTGGCGCTGAATGCTGGGTTGGCCAACGAATTCGCCATCGCATGTGTGGACTATGCCCGATTTAACCAATGTCAGCAGTTGCGTTTAGTGCAGGCAACGGCCAAGGTTCGGGCGTGGTTTGACGCTGAGGTTGTGCCAAGTATGCAACAGCGTTGGGCTGTCGTCACAAGCTAAATGCTGTATCAGCAGGAGTGTGACTGACGCTATCCTGCCGACACTGTGGTGGATGGACGTGCTTGCGCATAAAACCGCCTTGCGTGATGGGGTGAATGCAGCGAACGCTCGAGGACGTTTGAAGTTTACAGCGTAAAAACAACAAAGCACGTTAAAAACGTGCTTTGTTGTGCAAAAGGGGGATTCAGGCAATACATTAGCCAGCGCTACGAGTCTTGATCACTTCAATTAACGCAGAGGATGCAAAACCGTTGCTTTGCGCCCATTCGACATCACCTAAACCAGCAACAAAGTTACCAGGCAGCTGCTTAACGATGAATTCACCGACGTCATTGGCGTTGTTTTTGATTGCGAAACGTACCAGTGGTAAGCCGTCACAGACCAGACCGTCGTAGACGTTTTTCACACGAATACGGTTGTCTGTCAGCGCTTTGCGCAGGCTGTTTTTGTCATTGGCTTTGACATAAGAACACAGGGATTGAGCGATGCTATCGTCGGCTTGAGCAGGGGCAGTAAATGCAACAGAAGCAGCGAACACAGCGATTAATGGCAGTAATTTTTTCATGACAGACTCCGGCCAATCAGGCGTATAAATTTTGGATGATTGTTGTTTGCCGAAAGGGTGGTCAGATCGCAGGCTAACTGCTCAAATGCCTGGATGTTGATTACGTTCTGGTGGTTGAACCAGCACGGCAGCCCAGCTATCGTAGGTGTTGCCACCCTTAGACCTGAAGCTTTGCGTGATCAGCTTTTCAACTGACTTGCCCTTCGATGTACACATTGTAAGCGGAAAAAATTTGCCGCTGCAAGACAAAATTTTACATTTGTGCCAAAAATCTTTATTTTTTCCCAAAGTTAGCGAATTTTTCTCATAATTATGCTTTTTATTAGCATTTGCCCCTAAGATAGAGGCTGGCTTGCGGTAATAATCACCAGTGATAATGACCGTTTGCTTAGTTTTTCAACGCTTATTCTGCACGGAGTTGCTGCAATTCTTCTGAAATCTGGTCACACCAGTCACTTAAGCGCGAATCTGTTAAGTCATATTGATTGGCTTCATCAAGGGCTAGGCCGACAAACCAGTCGCCATCGTCGGTGGTTGCTTTGGACTTCGCGAAATCATAGCCTTCAGTGGACCAATAGCCGATCCGTTGCAAGCGATTGTGGCTGATGGCTTGGTCTAACATACCTACCGCATCGACAAACCAGTCGGTGTACCCGAGTTGATCTCCAAGCCCAAAAATAGCAACGATTTTGCCATCTAACTGAACCTGCTTGATGTCCTGCCATTGGGATTCCCAGTCTTCTTGCAATTCACCAAAGTCCCAGGTTGAAATGCCCAAAATGAGCACGTCATACTGCGCCATCATGGCTATCGGGGTATGCTTGATATTATGTAGACTAAGCTGATAGTCGCCAAAACGCGGATCTGCTTGTAATAATGCCAGTAGTTTTTCGGCCACCATTTCGGTGTAACAGGTGGTGGAGCCGTAGAAAATTGCAAGTGTGAGCATGGACCAAGGTCTAATGACAAAAAACAATAGTGTACCAGAGCAAGACGACAGCAAAAAGCGTAAGGCGGCGAACAGCTGGCCCGCAGGTGAACCCGCCACGCAGGATGTGCAGCAGATTGACGAGTTTATCAACCAGTTATGGCTGGATGAAGGGGTCAGTCGGCATACCTTAGCAGCCTATAAATCTGATTTACGCAAATTCGCCGTGTATTGCTTGGTCTGGCAGCAGCAAAATTTATTGCAAGCCGACGCCACTGCGGTGCAGAGCTACTTGGCAGAGCGTTATGATCGGCAGTTTGAGGCACGCAGTACGTCGCGTGTTCTAAGCAGTTTGCGGCGTTTTTATCGCTTTTTACATCAGCAAAAACTGCGCAGTGACAACCCAATCAGCCAGCTACGCAACCCCAAATTAGGCCGCGCCTTGCCAGATACTTTAAGTGAGCATGATGTCGACGCCTTGTTACAAGCGCCTGTACTGTCGGACCCGATTCAGTATCGCGACCGCGTCATGTTGGAAGTGTTGTACGCCGCCGGATTGCGGGTCAGTGAATTGGTCAGTTTAACCTTGCCACAGCTGAATTTGCGCCAAGGGGTGGTTCGCGTGCTGGGCAAGGGCAGTAAAGAGCGTTTAGTGCCGCTGGGTGAGCAAGCGGTGGATTGGTTGCATCGCTATCTGCACGGCGACAGAGCCTTGTTGCTGTCAGGGCCTTCCGATGTGCTGTTCCCAAGCTTACGAGGTGTCGAAATGACGCGACAAACCTTCTGGCACCGCATTAAGTTTTATGCGAAAGTGGCTGGCATTCAGGCGCCGTTGTCCCCCCACACGTTGCGACACGCTTTTGCAACGCATTTGCTAAACCATGGTGCTGACTTACGCGTCGTGCAATTGCTGCTTGGACACAGCGATTTATCGACAACACAAATTTATACCCATGTAGCGCAGCAGCGGTTGCAGCAGTTACATCAACAGCACCATCCGAGGGGCTGAACAGGTTGTGAGGTAGTTATGAAGAAGTTCTTGGTCGCATTGGCCATGGTGCCGTTGGCGTTAGCGGCGGTACCGACCACCAATAAAGGTCTTGAGGCATCCTTTGCGGAGATTGGCCTGAAAGTCAATTCGGTGGCTGACTCGCCAGTGCCGGGCTTGTTGCAGGTGTTAACAGATCATGGTTTGTTTTTTGCCAGCCAAGATGGCCGCTATTTAGTTGAAGGCCAAGTATTTGATTTGCAGAAAAAAGCCATGGTTAATGACCAAATTATGGCGTCAGTACGCAAAGCGGGCATCGATAAAATGAAAGCCAGTGCCATTGAATTCAAAGCGCCAAATGAAAAACATGTGATCACTGTGTTCACTGACACCAGCTGCGGATACTGCCGTAAGCTACACAATGAAATGCAAACCTATCTCGATGCTGGCATCACCGTGCGTTATTTAGCCTTCCCACGGGGTGGCGTACAAAGTGAAACCTTCAGCCAATTGCAATCGATTTGGTGTGCGCCGAACAAGCAAGACGCGATGACCAAAGCTAAAAGTGGTGAGTTTGTAGCCGCCTCCAGCTGCAAAAACAACGTGGCTGAGCAGTATAAGCTCGGTGCAAGTTTTGGCATTCAAGGCACTCCGGCTATTGTGTTACCCGATGGTTCCATGATCCCTGGCTATCAACCTGCCGCACAGCTGGTCGCCGCGATGGCGAGCAAAGGCCTGTAGTTCGGCGCATGAGCATCCAAAAAACGATTCAACAGCGGCCCGTGCTTGCACCGGCCGCTTTTCATTTGCCGGTGCATCCAGTGCTGCAGCGTTTGTACGCGCATCGCGGTATCGCCGCTCTGCCTGATTTAGAGCGCAGCGCTGCGCATTTGTTGCCATTTGCGCTGCTCAAAGGTATCCAGGACGCGGTCGAGTTACTGCTGGCAGCGCGGCAAGCGCAGCTGCAGATCTTCATTGTGGGTGATTTTGACGCCGATGGCGCGACCAGCACGGCAACCTTGCTGGCGGGCCTGCGCATGCTCGGTTTTGCCCATGTCGATTATTTAGTACCTAATCGCTTTGAGTATGGCTATGGCCTGACGCCTGAAATGGCGCAAGCGGCCATTGCGCGTGGCGCACAATTAATTGTCACGGTGGACAATGGCATTTCCGCCGTCGACGGCGTCGCCGTTGCTAAAGCTGCGGGCGTCAAAGTGCTGGTCACTGACCACCATTTGCCTGGGCATGAATTGCCGAATGCCGATGCTATTGTTAACCCCAATCAACCCGGTTGTGAATTCCCCAGCAAGGCGCTGGCCGGTTGTGGCGTGGCGTTTTATCTGTTGATGGCGCTGCGCGCGACCATGCGTGAACGCGGCATGTTTGCAACCGAAGGCCTGACTGAACCCAATATTGGCGACCTACTGGATTTAGTCGCGCTGGGTACGGTCGCCGATGTGGTGCCGCTGGATAAAAACAACCGCATCATGGTGCATCAAGGCTTGCAACGTATTCGCGCCGGTAAAGTGCGTCCAGGTATTCAAGCCTTGATTGACGTGGCCAATCGCAAAACCGAAAAACTGACCGCGCAAGACTTTGGCTTTGCGTTGGCGCCGCGCTTAAACGCGGCAGGGCGCTTGGATGATATGTCGATTGGCATCGCCTGTTTGTTGTCACCCGATATCAACAACGCGCGGCGTTTAGCTGCCGAGCTGGATAGTTTGAATCTTGAGCGTCGTGAAATTGAACAAGGCATGCAACAAGAAGCGATGGCGGCACTTGGCCGGTTATCGCTCAATAGTGCGCAGCTGCCGCGCTGTTTGTGTCTGTATCAAAGCGATTGGCATCAAGGGGTGATCGGCATTTTGGCTGGCCGAGTGAAAGAAGCGTGGCACAGGCCCGTGTTGGCCTTTGCCAAAGGCGATGAAGGCGAATTAAAAGGGTCGGCGCGTTCGGTGCCTGGCGTGCATATCCGTGATTTGCTGGAAGAAGTGTCGACGGCCCATCCGGGACTTATCAAAAAATTCGGCGGCCACGCGATGGCGGCAGGACTGACCGTCTACGAGCATCAGTTTGAAGCCTTTCAACAAGCGTTGTATGACATCGCCGATAGACGGATTGCCGATGAGCATTTAACGGCCGTGGTGTACAGCGATGGTGAATTGGCACCGCATGAGCTGGACATGGGCTTGGCGCAGCTGCTGCAACAAGCAGGGCCTTGGGGCCAAGCGTTTCCGGAGCCAGTGTTTCATGGCCAATTCAAGTTGGTGCAGCAGCGCCTGCTAGGCGAGAAGCACCTTAAGTTGATGCTACAAGACGCCGCCGGCAAGTTGCATGACGCCATTTGGTTTTATTGTGATGTCAAAGCCTGGCCCGATCCGCAAGTCACACACGTGACGCTGGCGTATCAGCTGGATATCAACGAGTTCCGTGAGCAGCAAAACTTGCAGTTGTTGGTGCGGCACTTGCAAAAAGTTTAATCCGATGGCGATGCGCACCGCTGTTCAACCACGGTTGCATCGCCATTGTTATTCTCGCCCATGGTTCCTTTGGCAAATGCCTAGTGATATTAGCCATCTGAGTGGCTGGAAAAGGCTGCACCTTGAGCAGTTTTTTTGCTACAATCCACGCCTATTTTTTTCAGGCGTTTTGCAGAACCATGTTTGAAGTTAATCCAGTCTATAACAGTATCAAAGACTTAACCGAGCGCACCAATGTGCTTAGGGGGTATCTTTGACTACGATGGCAAGAAAGAAAAGTTAGAAGAAGTCTCCCGCGAGCTCGAAGATTCGGCCGTATGGAACAACCCAGAACGCGCCCAAGCGCTTGGTAAAGAGCGCTCAGCGCTGGAACAAATCGTTGGCACCATCGATAAACTCGACCAAGGGTTAGAAGATGTGGCCGGTTTGGTCGAGCTGGCAGTCGAAGCCGAAGACGAAGACACCTTCGTCGAAGCGCAACAAGAGCTGGCTGAGTTAGAAGCGCAGCTGGCTAAACTTGAATTCCGCCGCATGTTCTCGGGTAAAAACGACAGTAATAACTGCTACTTGGACATTCAAGCCGGCTCCGGTGGTACCGAAGCGCAAGACTGGGCCAGCATGCTGATGCGCATGTACCTGCGCTGGGGCGAGGCCAAAGGCTTTAGCCCTGAGTTGTACGAAGTCACTGATGGCGACGTCGCCGGTATTAAAGGCTGTACCATCCGCTTTGGTGGCGAATACGCTTATGGTTGGCTGCGCACCGAAACCGGCGTGCACCGCCTCGTTCGTAAGAGCCCATTTGACTCTGGCAACCGCCGCCACACCTCGTTTGCGTCGGTGTTTGTGTCACCAGAAATCGACGATGACATCGAAATCGAAATCAACCCGGCCGATCTTCGCATCGATACCTACCGTGCCTCTGGCGCCGGTGGTCAGCACGTGAACCGGACGGATTCTGCGGTGCGTATTACTCACTTGCCAACCAACATCGTGGTGCAATGTCAAAACGACCGCTCGCAACATAAAAACCGTGACAACGCCTTTAAGCAGCTGCGCGCCAAACTGTATGAGTTTGAATTGCAAAAGCAAAATGCCGAAAAACAAGCACTGGAAGACACCAAATCCGACATCGGTTGGGGCAGTCAAATCCGCTCGTATGTGCTGGATGACTCGCGCATCAAAGACTTGCGCACCGGCGTTGAAACACGCAACACCCAGTCGGTCCTTGATGGCGACTTGGATAAATTTATCGAAGCCAGCTTAAAAGCCGGTTTGTAATTTTCGCTTAAAATCAGGAACTTATTATGTCAGAGCAGAACAACCCGATTGAAGAACATCAGGACGTCAACAAACTGATCGCCGAGCGAAAACACAAGTTGGCCGCGCTGCGTGAGCAGGGCAACCCGTTCCCAAATGATTTCCGTCGCGACAGCACCAGCGATGATATCCATGCCAAGTACGACCACTTAAGCAAAGAAGAGCTGGAAGCCCAGCAAATTCGCGTCGTGGTGGCTGGTCGGATGATGCTGCGTCGGATTATGGGGAAAGCCAGTTTCACCACCATTCAAGACGTTGGCGGCAAAATTCAGTTGTATGTGGCCCGCGATAGCTTACAAGGCGATAACTACAACGAAGGTTTCAAAAAATGGGACTTAGGTGACATCGTCGGCGCGTCTGGCGTGTTATTCAAAACCCAAACTGGCGAGTTGACCGTATGGGTTGACGACATCCGTTTATTAACCAAAGCGCTGCGTCCACTGCCGGATAAATTCCACGGTTTGACTGACCAAGAAGCGTGCTACCGTCAGCGTTATTTGGATTTGATCGTCAACGAACAGTCGCGCAAAACCTTCTTAATTCGTTCAAAAACAGTTGCTTACATTCGCCAATTCTTCAACAGCAAAGGCTTCTTAGAAGTTGAAACGCCAATGCTGCAAGTGATCCCAGGCGGTGCGTCGGCGCGTCCGTTTGTCACGCATCACAATGCGCTGGATATGGCGATGTACATGCGCATTGCGCCTGAGCTGTATTTAAAACGCTTAGTGGTTGGCGGTTTTGAAAAAGTGTTCGAATTAAACCGCAACTTCCGGAACGAAGGCGTTTCGACACGGCACAACCCAGAATTCACCATGCTGGAATTCTACTGGGCCTACGCTGATTACCATGACCTGATGGATTTAACCGAAGAGTTGTTCCGCGGTCTGGCGCAGTCAGTGCTGGGTTCCACCGAAGTGCCATACCAAGGCCACACCTTTGACTTTGGTAAACCATTTGCCCGTATGTCAGTGACCGAATCAATTCTGCACTACAACCCAGAGATCAAACGCGAGCAGTTAACCACCCGCGAAGCGGTGGCGGAACTGGCGAAGTCCTTGGGCATTCAAGTGAAAAACAACTACGGCCACGGCCGTATTCTGATGGAAGTGTTCGACGAGTTGGTTGAAGCTAAGTTGCAACAACCGACCTTTATCACGGAATACCCAGCAGAAATTTCACCACTGGCACGTCGTAACGACCACAACCCAGAGATCACTGACCGCTTTGAATTCTTCATCGGCGGCCGCGAGCTGGGCAACGGCTTTAGCGAGCTGAACGACGCCGAAGACCAAGCGGAACGCTTCCGTGAGCAAGTGCGCCAAAAAGAAGCGGGCGACGATGAAGCCATGTTCTACGATGACGACTTCGTCACGGCGCTGGAACACGGCTTACCACCAACGGCAGGTCAAGGCATCGGTATCGACCGTCTAGTGATGCTGATGGCCAACGCGCCGTCGATTCGCGATGTGATCCTGTTCCCACACATGCGCCACGCGGATAAATAATTCTCGTCGATGCAATTGTGACAAAAACCGGCCTTAGTGCCGGTTTTTTTGTTTTACGCTCGTCCCGCCAACCGCCAACCGCCAACCGCCAACCGTGTCCTCGCTGATGACACCGCACACTATGACTGCATGTTTTCGCCAACAGCGTGGATGAATAATGCCAAATGCAAATAAAAACCACTTGCAAATGCAAATAATTCTCAATAAGATCCGCCGCGATAACCACAGTCGTTGCACAGGAACGTAAATCAATGGCCTTTATTAAATCGAAAAAACATTCTGTTAATCATCAACATGCGATCGCCACTGCGCTGCTGTTGGCGCTGCCTGCGGTGCACGCGGCGGAGCCGGCAAAAAAACAGCTGGCGGAAGTGCAAGTGAAAGCAACTGCAGAATCTGAAGCCGCTCCTTTTGTCGCCGAAAAAGTCAGTTCTGCCAAACAAGTTAAACCGCTGGTCGATACGCCGCAAACCATCGTCGTGGTGAAAAAAGAGTTATTCCAGCAACAACAAGCCAATACCTTGTCCGAGACGCTGCGCAACACCCCAGGCATCACTATGCTAATGGGCGAAAACGGCAACACCGCCACCGGCGATTCGATTTTTATGCGTGGTTTTGATACGCAAAACAGCATTTATGTCGATGGCATCCGCGACCTAGGCACCATTTCTCGGGATACCTTTAACACTGACCAAGTGGAAATTGCCAAAGGCCCAGCGGGGGTGGATAACGGCCGCGGCTCATCCAGCGGTTATATCAATATGAGCAGCAAATCGGCTCAAGCCGATAGTTTTATCAACGCCAACGCGACGGTTGGTTCAGGCTCGCATAAACGTGTCAGCGCCGATATCAACCAACAATTGCCAATCGATGGTGCTGCTGTGCGTATCAACATGCTGCGACAAGACAGCGGCGTCGTAGGGCGTGATGAAGTGGAAAACAACACCACCGGCCTTGCCACCTCCTTAGTGTTTGGGTTAGACAGCGCCACGCGCACCACCTTGAACTACTTGCATGTGCAACAGGACAATGTGCCGGATGGCGGTATTCCAACCATTGGCTTGGATGGCTTTTATTCGGCCACGATCGCCAGCACCTTCCCAAACAACACGGCGCCAGCATACGGTGAAGTGGATAGCAGCAACTTCTATGGCAGCACAGCCGATGTCGACCACATTGTGGCCGACATGGCAACCCTGCGCATTGAACATGACTTTGCGCCGAACGTAAAACTCCAAAACACCAGCCGCTACGGCGTGGCCAGCCAAGAGTACATTCTGACGGGCGTTAACGCAGGCTCGGCCGGCATTATCATTCCAACGGCTACTAAAAATGACCTCAGTACCTGGCAAGTCAACCGTAACCGCCAAGGCAAAGATCAACAAAACCAAATTTTGATCAACCAAACCAACTTAAACTTGCAGTTAAAGCAAGGTGATTGGCAGCACAACATTGCCTCGGGTGTGGAGTTTAGTTACGAAAGTCAGCTCAATTACACGCTGGCGTTGCCAACAGGGGTCACCCAAGTCAATGCCAATCTGTACAACCCGTCGACCAACGACACCTTTGCACTACCGGTGCGTAGCGGCGCGAAAACCGACGGTCGTACCAGCACGGCGGCGGTGTATGCGCTGGATACCATCGACCTGACGCCACAATGGCAAGTCAGCGCAGGCGTGCGGCTGGAGCATTACAACACCGACACGAACCTCATTACGGTGCAAGCGGCGGCGACCCCACAAACCATCCCTGTGGGCACTTTGCTGGGCACCGACGCCACGAAGTCGGATAACTTGCTGAGCTTTAAAACCGGCGTCACTTACAAACCAACCGACACCAGCTCGGTGTATTTAAGTTATGCCACCTCGCAATTGCCCCCAGGCGGCAGCAACTTCTCGCTGAGCACGGCAAGCAGTAACCAGAACAACCCGATGTTAGATCCACAAAAAGGATCGAATTTGGAGCTGGGTACTAAATGGCAGTTATTGGACAAAAAGTTGTTCGCCACCGCCGCCTTGTTTAATAGTGTGAACAAAAACGAACTGGTGCGTGATGACGCCAACACCTATGTGCCTGTAGGCGAAAAACGGGTGCGCGGTGCAGAGTTTGTGTTAGTGGGGTCACCGTTTGAGCATTTTGAAATTAACGCAGGCTTAGCACTGCAAGACGCCAAAATTACTCGTGGCGCTTTGTATAGCGCAGCGAAAACGGATGGCGGCGTGATCCAATGGACGCCAAAAACCACCTTTACGCTGTGGGGAACCTACAGCTGGCAGGACTTAAAAATCGGCGGCGGCGCACGTTATATGGATTCCGTCGCTCGTTCGAACACGGTCAACTTGGACGCAGCAACCAACTCCATGGTGCAAGTACCGGATTATTGGGTGGTTGATGCGATGGCGTCGTATCAAGTCACGCCAGACCTAAGTGTACAAGCTAACCTGTATAACCTGCTGGATGAAGACTATGTGCAGTCACTGAATAACGGCGGTGGTCGTTATTTCCCTGGCACGCCACGTTCGGTCAAGCTGGGTGTGAATTACAGTTTCTAAGTTCAATCATCATCGATGCGGGCAGGGCGACTTGCCCGCAGTTGTTCATGAAGGGGATAGCAATGCTATTGCATATCGAAGGGCTATTAAGCAAAAGCGAAGTGGCGCAGTGTCGACAGGCGCTTGCACAAGCACAGTGGACTGACGGCCGCGAAACTGTCGGCCCGCAAGGCGCTTTGGTGAAACACAACAAACAGTTGCCGATCGACAGCCCAGTGGGCCGCGACTTGGGGCAGTTTATTCTACAAAAGCTCTATCAACACCCGCAGTTTATGGCGGCGGCGTTGCCGCTGCGCACGGTACCGCCACTCTTTAACAGTTACGCCGGCGGCGAGCATTATGGCCTGCATGTCGATGGCGCGGTGCGGCTGTTGCCCAACAGCAATTTGAGTCTGCGCACAGACGTATCTTCCACGTTGTTTTTAACCGAACCGGATGACTACGACGGCGGTGAGCTGCAAGTGATCGACACGTACGGCGCTCATGAGATAAAACTGCCCGCTGGCGATTTGATTTTGTATCCGTCGACCAGTTTGCACCAAGTGTTACCGGTGACGCGGGGCGAGCGAGTGTGCAGCTTTTTTTGGACGCAATCCATGGTGCGAGATGCCTTCAAACGTAGCATGTTATTTGAGCTCGACGGCCACATTCAAAGTTTGCGCCAGCAAGTGGGGGACAACGCGGCAGTGCTGGGTTTAACCGGGCATTATCACAATTTATTGCGGCAATGGACTGAGATGTAAACCCCGCAAAATCAATCAATGTAACGGGCTTGCCCCCTTGGCTCGTGCTTGATGTTTGACGCCACATTGTCGAGTGCTTCAGCGCCCGCCGAACACGGTTTAAAAGTGTGGCCAATGAAACATTTGGTTAAACTTTGCCCTTTGCACCATCCGATCCGACGTAGCAAGCTGTGATGACCTATAAAAAAATCAAAGGTCGTTTAACTATGCTTGAAATTCATCGTCTCTCCAAAACGTACGCCAATGGCGTCAAAGCTCTGAATAACGTCAGTTTGTCCATTCCTAAAGGTATGTTTGGTTTACTGGGCCCCAACGGCGCCGGCAAATCCAGTTTGATGCGCACCATCGCCACCTTGCAGTCAGCAGATACTGGCACGGTGATGTTTAATGGCATTGATGTGCTGAATGACCCGAATCAACTGCGCAAAACACTGGGGTATTTACCGCAAGACTTCCAAGTGTATCCACGCATCAGCGCCTATGACTTATTGGATCATATGGCGGTGCTTAAGGGCATGAACGATAAAAAACAACGCAAAGAACAAGTCGAAGCGCTACTGGCGCACACCAACTTGTATCAACACAAAGACAAAGCCGTCAGCGGTTTTTCCGGCGGTATGCGCCAGCGTTTTGGCATCGCCCAAGCCTTGCTCGGAGATCCAAAACTGTTGATCGTCGATGAGCCGACGGCCGGCCTAGACCCAGAAGAGCGCAATCGCTTTCACAACTTGCTCGTTAGCCTTGGCGAAGAAAAAGTCATCATTTTATCCACGCATATCGTCGAGGACGTCGCGGAGTTATGTCCGCAAATGGCGGTCCTGGCGGGCGGTGAAATTCTGCTGCAAGGCAACCCGCTGCAACTGGTCGATGAACTGCAGGGGCAAATTTGGCGCAAAACCGTGTCGCAAGCGGAAGCGGCCGAGCTTGAAAGTAAACTGCCAGTGATTTCCAAACGTCTGTTTGCTGGTCGCACGGTACTGAATGTGTTTGCGATGAGCCAACCCGAAGGTTTTGACGCGGCGCCAGCCGATTTGGAAGATGTTTATTTCTCGTGTTTGCACCAGGCTCGTGCTGGCAAAGCGGCGTAAGGAGCAGTTATGTGGATGTCCTTTGCGCACTTTGAGCTGCGCTATTACCTTAAACAGCCGTCATTTTATGTCACGACACTAATTTTCTTCGCGCTGGCGTTTTTTGCAGCATCAACTGAAGTAGTAAAAATTGGTGGGGGCGCCGAGGTGCTAGAGAATGGCCCTTATGCAGTGTTTCGTACTGTGGGCACCATGTTAATTTTTGCTATGTTCTTGGTGGTGAATTTTGTCGGCTCGGCTGCTATTCGCAACCAGGCGCATGGCATGGAAGAGCTGGTGTACAGTAAACCCGTCTCTAGTTTTCATTATCAGTTAGGTCGGTTTATCGGCTCTACTGTGGTCGTGATGTTGGTCTTTATGGCCGTACCTCTGGGTAGCTTATTGGGTTCTTTAATGCCATGGGTAGACCCAATGCGCTATGGTCCTGTCGTGCTCGGTCACTATGTATCCGCATATTGGATCTTGGCGCTCCCCAGTATCTACGTGTTATCCGCGTTGTTTTTTGCTGTTGCGCATTTTTTCCGTTCTATGATGGCTTTATACCTAACGGCTGTCGTTTTGTTGATCTGTTTTGTGATGGTGGGGAATTATTTAGACACGCCTGATTTGCGGCAAATCGCAGCGCTTGGCGATCCATTTGGTTTTCTTACCTTTGGCGATTTCACCCGCTATTGGACCGTTGCTGAAAAGAACGAACGCGTGGTGGAATTCGCGGGTGTCTTGTTGCAAAACCGACTGTTATGGCTGGGGATAGGGACGCTGATTTTCTTGGCCTTTGGTGGTTTGTTCCGCGGGTTAAAATTGGCTGCGCGCCCGGCAGGTGGCAAGGCAAAAACGCAGGCGGTGCCGCAAATTAGTCTCAATGCACTGCAGCACGCCAGTCAAACCCCATCGATGTGGGCGCAGTTTTGGCTACGGACCCGCTTTGAGCTGAAACAAATCATCTTTAGCGCACCATTTTTAGTGTTGCTGCTGTTGGCATTATTTGATTTATCAGCCCCGATCTTTGACCCGCAAGGTCGTTATGATGTACCCAATCTGCCACTGACCCAGATCATGGTGGACCTGATTGTCACCTCTACTGGGTTATTGTTGACCTTAGTGACAGTTTATTATTGCGCCGAAGTGGTGTGGCGCGAACGCAGCACGGGCATGGGCGACATTATCGATGCAACGCCCGCACATAACTTGGTGTTTTGGGCTTCCAAACTGTGCGGCGTGATGTCGGTGTTTGTGTTGATGTATATCAGCTTTGCCTTAGCGACCATCGGTTATCAAAGCGTGAAAGGCGTCGAGGATCTTGACCTGGTGCAATATCTGGTACGACTGGGGTATTTCCAATTATTGCCGTGTCTGTATGTGGTGATTTTGGCGTTTTTGTTGCAAGTGATAAGCCCGAATAAGTACGTCGGTATGTTCTTGTTTGTGCTTTATTTTATTGCCACACAAACGCTGACTGGCTTTGATTTTAGTCACAATATGTACCATTACTCCTTTGCACCTGCGGCGCCATTTTCAGACTTAAACCGCTTTGGTTGGACACTGACCACCCAGCATTGGTACATGCTGTATTGGGGCGCCTTAGCCTTGGTCTTTTTCGTGTTGGGTTATGGTTTATATCAACGCGGCCCTGCGCAACCCTTGGCGCTGCGCTTTAAACAACTGCGATATCAATTAGGCGCTGTTGGGCAAAGCTTGGTGTTATGTGGTGCCTTGGTGTTTGTCAGTAGCGGTGGTTGGATTTATTACAACACGCGCGTGCTAAATCACTATGTAACCAACGACGAACTGATGGACATGCAAGCGGACTATGAAAAGGCGTTCAAGCAGTATGAAAACGATCCGCTGCTGGTGGCCACCGATGTCAAACTGCAGGTGGAGATTTACCCACAACAAGGTCGGATGAAAACCATCGCCACGCAAATCATGGTGAATAAATTCGACAAACCGCTGCAAAAGCTGCTGGTGAATTACCCATCAGATAGCACCGAGTTGACGATCACCGCCCCAGGTGCCACGTTAAGTAAACGCGATCGCCGCTTTGAGATCGCATGGCTAGAGTTCGCCACGCCAATCCAACCTGGGCAGCAGGTGGAGGTGCAAATTACTGCAGTGCGCCAGCATCGGGGGTTTGTGGATGTGAATGCCGACAATTTGCTGGTCGAAAATGGCACCTTTTTAAACAACCAAGATTTACTTGGGGTGTTTGGATATCAATCAAGCCGCTTGTTGCAAGACCGGCATGAGCGCGCCAAGCGCGATTTAGCGCCGATTGAGCGACTGCCAAAATTGGAAGATACAACGCATCATCATGAAAGTGGTTTTGGTCGAGCGGAGGATTTTATCAACTTTGAAGCGACCATCGGCACGGACGCGGATCAGACAGCCATTGCCCCTGGTTATTTGCAAAAACAATGGCAAGACAACGGCCGCGCCTATTTCCATTACAAAATGGATAAACCGATGTTTAACTTCTACTCGGTATTATCCGCGCGCTTAGCGGTGAAAAAGGAAGTGTATAAAGGCGTGTCGTTGGAGATTTATTACCACCCAACGCATGCGTTTAACCTCGATACCATGATGCAATCGCTAAAAGACTCGTTGGATTATTTTAACGAGGCGTTTGGCCCTTATCAGCATCAACAAATGCGGATCATTGAGTTCCCTGGTTATCGTCGTTTTGCGCAATCCTTTGCTAACACAGTGCCGTATTCTGAGCTGATTGGCTTTACGTCTGACTTGTCCGACCCAAGCACCATTGACTTGCCCTACTACGTGACCGCCCATGAGATGGCACATCAATGGTGGGGGCATCAGGTAGGGACAGCCAATGTGCAAGGCTCGCAAGTGATCCCGGAATCCTTGGCCCAATACAGCGCGTTGCGGGTGATGGAGCGCAAATATGGCGAGACCAAGCTGCGGAAGTTCTTACGCTTTGAGCTGGATCGGTATTTGCGTGACCGCGGTACTGAAAAAATTGGTGAGCAACCGCTGCTGCGGGCTGAAAATCAAAATTACATCCATTACCAAAAAGGCTCGGTGGTGATGATGGCGATCAAAGATCGTATCGGCGCGGCGACCTTAGATGCAGGCTTAAAAGCCTTTGCCCACGAGTTTTTGTACAAGCAAGATCCTTATCCAACCACGTTAGATTTGGTTCGGCACATCAAAGCGGGGGTATCAACCGAGGATCAACGCTTCATTGATCAATTGTTTAATGAGATCACCTTGTATGATCTGCGCTTAATCAAGGTTGAAAAAACCGAGTTAGCCAACCAACGCCAGCAATTAACCTTGACCATCGATGCCAAACGGCAAGTGGCGGATGCTAAAGGCAAAGAAAGCGAGCAGCCGCTGGATGAATGGGTGGAGATTGGGGTGTTTAGTCAAGATCCTGATGATTTCTCGATGGAGCAGCAGCCGTTGTATTTACAAAAGCATCGATTGTACTCGGGGGAGCAACGCATCCAAATTGAGGTGCCAACAGGGGGGGCTTTTGTCGGTGTGGACCCGCTGATTAAGTTCATTGATCGCGATTCGGTGGATAACACTCAAGCGATTAAATAACCCGAAACGGCAGCGTAGGCTGCCGTTTTTTTTGCATCATCGTTCAGTGTCTTTAAATGGTTGCATCGATTTTTGCAAACTTTGCTCCAGTTGGAGCATCTGCTGCGTCATGCCTTGAAACAAAATGGCCAAGCGTTGTGTTGGATCTTGCTGTTGATATTGGGTTGAGTGTAATTGAAACAACAACTGTTGGATCAAATGCTGTGATTCTTGGCTGCAGGCCGCAGACTGGCAATCGAGTAACAACTGGCGTTGTAGCGACGCCAGTTCATCCGGAGCAAACTTGGCGAGCACCAACAGCTCATCAAAACTTGGCATCGAAGGCCATTGGTGCGGTGGCTGGTTCATCGCAGTGCTCCATTGCATTAGCTGTACCTAATACCTATAAGTCAGCATGGCCGAATGTAAAGCGAACTGCGATATTTTTTGCCAGATCGATAGATGAATTATTTTTTGTCAGCGTTTTGTTTTAGCGCTTCGAGTTCTTTCCATGCCTGGCTGCCCCACAAAGGCACTGTGGTCAGCGAGTGCTTATCGCTGCCTTGGCTTTCTTTGGTGGAATACGACAAATACACCAAGGTCCTGTTCTCTTCATCAAAAATTCGACGTATTTTCAGATGTTTAAATAAGATACTTTTGGATGTCGAAAAAATCACTTCGCCCGATTTAGAACGGTCAATGTGATCGAGCATCGCTAACGTGATCTCGCCGGTTTGGCGACAGGCGATGGCCATATCGGACGGGTCGGCCAGCGACAAATCAGCCTCTACATGGCTGATATGGCAGGTAATGCCCGCGATCTGCGGATCTTGAAAGGTTTGCACTTTAATATCTTTGGTGGTGAATAAACCCAAACTGACATCGCCGACTTCTTTGGGTGAACACGCTGCTAAAGCCAAGGCGATAGCGCAGACAGTTCCAATACGTTTTAACATAACAAGCTCCATTCGTGACGAGTTACCATTTTGCATAATGGTCTTCGGTAAAACCTTGCACCTGATCAAGCAGGATCACACTGCCATCCGGTTTTTTTAGTTGACCGCTGAAGTAACCGACATATTGACGAAAATTACTCGCCAGCAGGCCTAAGTTCAGACGTTCTTGCCGACAAAAGTCCGGCGTAAAATGCAGATCCAGTTCCTCGCACAGCGTGCGGATGCGCCAAGCGCCATCGACTCGACGATCAAATTCGAATTGAGCAGGGCTTAAGTGTTGGCGTTGACCATCCAGCCACCAAGCATTTTCACACAACCCCGTTTCATTGACGCCTGCTGCGAGATTCAGCCCAAACGGCACACGCTGACCGCTGTTGCTGGCAAGTTCTGTATTGATGGACGCCCAACGCCAACTGGTTTGGCGGCGCATATAGCCGGCGGAAAAATCGTAGCCGCCGCGGGCCTGTGCTAAGTCCAGTGCTTGACCATCCAGCAGCAACTGACCGCTGACGGCAAGCGCATTATTTTTTTCAGTATAGGTAAAACCGCTATACGCGGTGGGGCTGCATAAGGCCAGTGCGGCTTGATCAGCCCGATGCAGCAGCAACTCTACTTGCAGTCTTGGGTGGTTCAGTTGTACTCGCCAGCCTTCATCTGATGGCGTCAACTGCCAGCCATGCGACGGCGTGCCTAGGCGCGCTGTACCTTGCCGTGGCGACTGACTCATTTGGCAGCGCCACGCCAGTGGGTGCAATAGCGAAAGTTCAAGCGTCGGCATGCCTTTGCGATACAGATAAGCAAAGCCAGAATTGACATAACGCACATCTGCAATGGCCAGTGCCAACACAAAGTCGGGGCTTTGCACGGCGACAAATTGAAATTGTTTATAGCCAAAGTGGCGGCGCCAGCGTGACGCTTTGCTATCCATCTCATTGCGCAGATCCAACGCTTCGAGATTAAAGCGTGGGATGGAGTCTTGGAAAAGCCCAACCTGTGGTTGGCCATGTGGGGCAATCCAGGTGTCAGGGGTTGCTGTTATTCGGGGTGAATACGTCATGGCGGATCCTTGTCTGATGCGAACCAGCCTACCACAGCCACAAATGGTACGACCAGAGGCTTTAAAAGCAAAAACCGAGCACTAGGCTCGGTTTAGACTCGCAAGGCTGGTATCAACCGTGGTGGTGGTGACCCGAGTGACCGTCGACGCCGTGGGCATGGCCATGCGCTAATTCTTCTTCAGTCGCATCACGTACCACTTGGATATCGATATCAAAGGTTAAATCCATGCCTGATAACGGATGATTGCCATCCACCACCACTTCGCTGTCGGTCACATCCAACACAATCACCGATTGCTCGTGACCGTTGTCACCGGATGCACGGAAGCGCATACCGATTTCAACGTCCATCTCGCCAAACATGGCGCGAGGTACCGCTTGCACTAATTCGTCATAGCGTTCGCCATAGGCATCGGCAGCTTTTACTTCCACGACAAAACGTTCCCCAGCGCTACGGCCAGTTAATGCGCTGTCTAGGCCTGGGATCAGTTGGCCGTTGCCATGCATGATCACCAGCGGTTCGCCGCCAAAAGAGCTATCTAGCTCGTTACCGTGTGCGTCAGAGACGCTGTAATGTAATGCGACGACTTTATTTTGTTGAATAGTCATGGAAGCCTCAGTTATTCCAATGAGTAAGGGAGGGGGCGAACCTGTAACACGATGCTGGGTTCTTCAGCCAAACGTAAGGCTTGGCCGGGTTCTAAATCGTTTGGCAGCACTGCCAATAGGTGCAAGTCACCGTGGATATTCACCGCATTGACGACCACACCTGCCCGTCGCCAATTCGTGTCGAGTGCCATCTCAATATCTTGGCCCGCAATTGGCGTCAGGTCGGTGCTAGCGTGCAAGAGATACATCGCGCGCTTGTTCTTACCTAAGTACTTCATTCGCGCTACCATTTCTTGGCCCATATAACAGCCTTTGGTAAAGCTAATGGCGTTTAGCGCTTGCAGGTTAAGCTGTTGCGGTACGTATTCAGCTTGCAACGCGTGCTCAAGGTAGGGGATGCCATGCTCGATGTGTTGAGCTAACCACCGAGTGGGAGCTGCTAACAGAGCGGTCTGGGTTAGCCATTGCTGCGCCGTCGCGTGATCGGTGATCACGACAAAATGATCCGGAGCTAACGCCAACACTTGGGTTGGTCCCTGCTGGGCTTGATGATTCACCGCAGGCACGGTAAGACCTAGGCTGGTTAACACACGGCTGGCATTTGCGCCACCGACCCCAAACACTGCCGTTGTCAGTTCCTCGTGGAAACTAACCTTGGAAAACACGCCATATTTCTTCAGCTGTTGCAGGGAGGCTTGCAGTTCATCCCGAAAGGCTAACCATAACACATCCTCACCCTGGGCCGTCGCGTAAAAGGTGCTCCACATTTTGCCTTTGGCATCACAATGTGCGCCACGCAGCCACTGATCTGCAGGCAATGCCGCAATATCGGCGGTCACTTGGCCTTGTAAAAACTTACGATTATCAGGACCTGTGATCCGAACTACCTGAAAAGCCGGTAATGGACTTAGGAAAGCGTCGTGCAGGTCATTTGACAGGTGCGCTAATTGGTCTGCGCTAATCCAACTACTTTGCATATCGATGTCATAATGTCGGTAAAAGTTACACTGGATCATTGGGGAGAGAAGGCAAAAGCACAACCCCATTGGCATTTTTTTGTTAGAATTTGGCTTTCCCCATCCAACAACAACCACAGAAACTGGGAGCATTATGTCGGAATTAATGACCAAACCACGGCTACGTTGGGCGTGTCGCCGCGGTATGTTAGAACTAGACGTGTTGTTAGGGCCTTTTGTTGAACAAGGCTATGACGCATTAACGCTGGAGCAAAAACATATCTTTGAACGGCTGCTGGCTGCCGACGACCCGGATTTATTCGCTTGGTTTATGGGCCACGCCAAATCGAAAGACGCCGAATTGCAAGCCATGGTGCAGTTGATCCTCGATCGCGTGCGTGTCTAATGCAAATGCAATTGACGCTGGTGCCATCTCGATGCAAACGTCAATTGCTATGGGCCTGTTATGGCGTGGTCATGCTGTGTCTGACGTTATGGTCTTGGCAATGGTCGCACCTGCTCTGGCAGCTGCTGGTGGCAATGGTGTTGCTCTACCCCTTGGTTGGCGCGTTGACCGCTCAAGCAAACACCATTCAGCTTGGGTGGGAAGACGGGCTCTGGGTGCAGTCGCAGGGCTGGCAACTCAGTGTACAGAGTCGTATCGGCGCACGATGTATTTATGCGGTTTGGCATCGCCAAGGCCAGTGGCGCCACGAGATGCTGTTTGCTGACCAATGTGACACCGCACAGTGGCGAAGCCTGTGTCGCCAATTACACACATCGCAGTGGCAACATCGCTAACACCTAGCGATGATTGCATCATGTTTTTTCAAGGATTTTTATGACATTTATTGAACTTGTGGGTTATATCCCGGCGATTATTTTCCCGGTCGCAACCATCATGCAATTGGTGCATTTGCTGGCAACGAAACGCTCCGATGGCGTCCCTGCATTAACTTGGGCGGCCTTTGCGTTGGGCAATATCAGTTTGTATATCTATGCCGAAAAATACACCGAGCTGCAGTCGATCCTCGGTCAGTTGGCCACGGCCGCGTTGCAGGTGTACGTGGTGTATTTGATTTTGTATTACCGCCGCCATCCAGCAGCAAAGTGACATGGCGAAATAGACGAATAAAAAAACCGGCATGGCCGGTTTTTTTATTCTCGGGGGGCTTCCATGACCTGTGTGGTCGTGACCTGCGCTGAGCCGTTGTTTAACGACGCGGCGTTAACACCGTGGGGCTGGCATCTGGTTGTAAGCTTGGATAATCCAAGGTGTAATGCAAACCACGACTCTCTTTACGCTCCATGGCACAACGAATGATTAGTTCGGCCACCATGGTCAAATTTCGCAGTTCTAACAAATTATTACTGACGCGGAAATGACGATAATATTCTTGGATCTCACGTTGTAACAACTCCACGCGATGCAGCGCCCGCTCTAAACGTTTGGTGGTGCGCACAATGCCGACAAAGTCCCACATAAACATCCGTAATTCATGCCAATTGTGGGTGATCACGACTTCTTCATCTGAGTCGGTGACGCGACTTTCATCCCATGCCGGCAACGCTGGCGGCGCAGGCGCATCACGACACGCCGCGAGAATATGCGTGGCCGCGCTTTGGGCAAACACCACACATTCCAACAGCGAGTTACTGGCCATCCGATTAGCGCCATGCAAGCCGGTATAAGCCACTTCGCCAATGGCGTACAAATTGGCGATATCGGTTTGACCATTTAAATTGGTCATCACACCACCGCAGGTGTAATGCGCAGCGGGCACCACTGGGATCGGTTGGCGGGTAATATCAATGCCGACACTTAAGCATTTGGCATAAATGGTCGGGAAATGTTCAATCACAAAGTCTTTGGGTTTGTGGCTGATATCTAAGTACACGCACGGCACGCCGAGTTTTTTCATTTCAAAATCGATGGCGCGGGCCACGATGTCACGCGGTGCTAACTCGGCGCGCTCATCAAAGTCAGGCATAAAGCGGCTGCCATCGGGGCGTTTTAAATAGGCGCCTTCGCCACGCATCGCTTCGGTGATCAGATAATTACGTGCATCAGGGTGATACAGGCTGGTTGGATGGAACTGATTAAATTCCATATTGGCGACTCGACAACCGGCCCGCCAAGCCATCGCAATGCCATCGCCAGAGGCTACATCTGGGTTTGAGGTGTACAAATACACTTTGCTAGCACCGCCCGTGGCAAGGGCAACAAACCGTGCGGCGATCACTTCGACTTGTTCAGACTCGCGGTTCCAGACATAAGCGCCATAACAACGTTGGTCGGTTTGACCTAATTTGTCCGCGGTGATCAAATCAATCGCGTTATAGTTTTCCAGCAGTCGGATATTCGGATGACTGCGGACTTGATCAACCAAGGTAATTTGCACGGCACGGCCTGTTGCGTCGGCGGCATGCAAAATACGTCGATGACTGTGGCCACCTTCCCGCGTCAAATGGTACTTCAGCACGCCATCGTCATCTCGATACTGGTCAAATGGTACGCCTTGGGCAATCAACCATTCCATCGCCGACTTGGCATTTTCCGCGGTAAATTGCACCGCTGCGTTGTCGCAAAGCCCAGCGCCTGCTATCAAGGTATCATTGACGTGGGAGTCAATACTGTCGTTTTCATCAAACACCGCCGCAATGCCACCTTGTGCATACAAGGTTGAGCCTTCTCGCAGCGGTCCTTTGCTTAAAACGATGACATTTAAATCTGTGGCTAATTGCAGTGCTAACGACAATCCAGCAGCGCCACTGCCAATGACCAAAACGTCACAAACATGTTCTTTTTGTTGTGCCATGCGATACACTAACCTTGATAGAGGCAAACTGCGTGGCGGTTAGCCTGATTAAAGTTAAATAAATTCAATTGTTTACAGCTGTTTTACTCGATATGTTTCGAGTCGGATTTGTGTATTGTAACTTTTTTATCGATCAAACCGAACTTTTTCAGCAACGTAGCGTCTGAATAACCAGCGTAACGTGAGCCAGTTGCAGCGACGTTGTAAGTAATAGGGGACAGGCTCGGACATGAGCGAGCAAGAATTAGACTGGCAAATCGTACAGAGAGTCCAGCAAGGCGACAAAGCAGCCTTTAATTTGCTGGTCAGAAAATATCAGCATCGATTAGTGAACTTAGTATCGCGTTATGTCTCTAACCATGGAGACGTAGCCGATGTGGTGCAAGAGGCATTTATCAAGGCGTATCGTGCCTTACCCGGGTTTCGCGGCGAAAGTGCGTTTTATACTTGGTTGTACCGAATCGCGGTGAACAGTTCAAAAAATTATTTAGTCGCCACCGGCCGCAAGCCACCGTCTAGCGATGTGGATGCGGAAGAGGCCGAAAGTTACGAAGGTAGCGACGCGTTAAAAGTAGGGGACTCCCCGGAAAAGCTGTTGTTAACCGAAGAAATACGTCAGGTGGTGTTCGATACTATCGAACAATTACCGGATGAACTTCGTACCGCCATCACTCTGCGTGAGCTTGATGGGTTGAGTTACGAAGAGATTGCAGAAATCATGGGGTGTCCTATCGGCACTGTCCGCAGCCGGATTTTCCGCGCCCGTGAAGCAATCGACCAAAAATTAAAACCTTTAGTGGGCTAAGGTGTGCAATCTGACGGGAATATCTATGTCGTCTGAACAAAAAGAATGGCTGTCGCAAGCTAGTGATAATTTGAGTATTAGCGCAGAACAACTCGATGAGCTGTTGTCGGATGCCGATTTGCAATCGACCTGGTTGCGTTATCAAGTCGCGGGTTCAGCGATGCGGCAAGAATTGCCTGCTCGGCCCGATAACCAGATTGCTGATCAGTTTGCCGCATGGTTAGAGCAAGAACCGGCCCATCAGTTAACCGCTGATGTAGTGGTTCAACCGCAAGCAGAGGTTGTGGCGTTGCCTGTTGGAGCACCGACTCAGCGCCCTGCAGCGAATCAAGGGTGGTGGAAATATATCATGCAAGGCGCCATCGCAGCCGGTGTAGCCTTAGTGGCGGTGGTGGGTGTGCAAACCCAACTGAAAACCGACGATAGCGCAAATAGCCCATTGCCAGTATTGCAAACGAGCCCCATTGGCGGTGTCGCAGCGCCAGTGAGCCTGAATCAAACGTCAGTGCAAACTCGATTGACACCCGAGCAACAACAGCTTCAGTTAGAACAGCAACGTCGCGTGCAAGAATTAATGCAAGCACGGCAACAACAAATTCGGTTGATGGAGCAAGCTGCCGCGCAACAAGCGCAGACTGAACAGGAGCCCAAGAAAAATTAGTAATCCCTTTTTTGCCAGCCGCTTAATGCAAGCGGCTTTGCTGTTTGCAGCCAGTAGTTCTTTTGGGTCTATGGCAGGCTCGATGCAAGAGTCTGCCACTCAATCGCAACCTTCAGAGTCGTTATCCGTCCCTCATTCGCAATGGCAACAAATTGAACGGGCTCAGGCCTTATTGAAGTCGTTGAATTTTGACTTGTCGTTCGTGCAGATGAAAAGCAATCAACTGACCACGTACCGCTGGTTGCATGGCGTGGTGCCTGCCCAAGGCAGTACGCCGAGTGTCGAATTGGAACGGCTGATTTTGCAAGACGGTGTTGGCACCGAAACCATTCGGCGTGGCGATCGGGTGTATTACACGGTTCCAGGTGCGCCAACCACAGTCACGCTGAACCATTTTATTCGCGAATTACCCACCTTGTTGTTTTTGCCAAGTCATGAATTGCAACGTTTATACGATGCGATCCCTGGCAGTAGCATTGCCATTTCTGGCAGGCCAGCCCAGTTGATTCGGCTTAGCGCTAGAGTCGCCGGTCGCTACGATTATTGGATTTGGCTCGATGCGCAAACCGGATTTCCGCTGCGGATTGATACCGTTGACCAAAACAATCAGGTGCTTGAGCGCTGGCAGGCCGTCCATTTGCAGGTCAAACCTGAATTTCAAGCCGAGCTAGCTGATCTGGTCGCGGCGCCATTACCGGAGCAGCCGGTGCGGATCCACAAGACCTCTGGCGCGCCCAGTCCATTGCAGTTGCGTTGGATGCCACAAGGCTACGCCACAGTCGAACAACCCGATACCGTGCTGACCCGTAGTAGTCAACTGTTAGCCAGTTGGTTGTTATCCGATGGTATGCATCAAGTGTCGGTGTTTGTGCAGCCAGCCTCTGGCCTTGGTAGCCAGTTGCTACGCGATGGTGCCACCACCATTTTGGTCAATGCTGGCGAGCAGCATGATGTAACCGTGATAGGCCCAATTCCTCCAGAGCTTGCGCAACAGCTGGCGACGGCGGTTGAATAAGCACTGAACTCTAGACGCCCAGATAAACAGCGCTACAATGGCGCTGTTTTTTGTTGGAGAACGTTATGCTGACTGAAATTGCCACTGTTGAACGTCAAACCGAAGACGGCGTCTGGGTCAGTACTAAAACCTCGACCACTTGCTCCTCCTGCCAGCAACAAAACAATTGTGCCTCGGGGGTCGTGGCGAAAGCCTTTCCCCAACGCCGACAAGAGTTGTTTGTGCACACCGATCGCATCCTGCTAAAAGGTCAGCAGGTGGAGATCGCTATAGAAAGCATGGCCGTACTGCAAAGCTCTATGATGGTGTATGGCATGCCATTGCTTGGTTTTTTCATTGGCATCTTGGCCACCCAAAACGCTGGTGAGGGCTGGCAGGTCCTTACAGGGCTGTTGTTAGCACTATGCGCCGGTGCAGTGGTTTGGCGATTAGAACAACAACGGCAAGACCGACTCAGCGTCCGTTTAGTTCGAGTGCTTGCCGATAGCGAAAAAGCGCCGCAGTTGTATTGCGAAACCAGCGCCAAGGCTGATTAATCTTGCATACTAGCCAAGATAAATTTTGCGCAGGCCAACAAAGCGGGTAAAATGCCTGACAATTTTTTCTATGGTTCTCAGGTCCAATGTTGAGTCCGTGTTTTCCAGCGGAATTTAACAGCATGACCCTAATTGAAGCGATTTAAATGTCCAATAAAATCAATCACATTCGTAACTTTTCGATCATCGCCCATATTGATCACGGCAAATCGACGCTGTCTGATCGCCTGATCCAATTCTGTGGTGGCTTGTCTGATCGGGAGATGCAAGAGCAGGTTCTGGACTCGATGGACCTCGAGCGTGAGCGTGGTATCACCATCAAAGCGCAAAGCGTGACGCTCAATTACAAAGCCAAAGATGGCGAAACCTACCAACTGAACTTTATCGATACGCCAGGTCACGTCGACTTCACCTACGAAGTTTCACGTTCGTTGGCCGCCTGTGAAGGAGCTTTGTTGGTGGTCGATGCCGGTCAAGGTGTGGAAGCGCAAACGGTTGCTAACTGCTACACCGCGCTGGAATTAAACCTCGAAGTTCTGCCGATTCTGAACAAAATCGACTTACCACAAGCCGATCCAGACCGCGTCTCGGAAGAAATCGAAGACATCATCGGCATTGAAGCCATTGGTGCCGTGCAATGTTCGGCCAAAACCGGTATCGGTATTGAAGATGTGCTGGAAACCATCGTCAAAAACATCCCATGCCCAGAAGGCGATGTGAATGGTCCAACGCAAGCCTTGATCATTGACTCTTGGTTCGACTCGTACCAAGGCGTCGTGTCGCTAGTTCGGGTGAAAAACGGTTCTATTCGTACCAAAGACAAGATGAAAGTCATGTCGACCGGCCAAACCTATGAAGTCGACAAAGTGGGTATTTTCACGCCGAAAGCGCAAAACACAGGCGTGTTACAAGCCGGTGAAGTAGGCTTTGTCATCGCCGGTATTAAAGAAATCAAAGGCGCGCCGGTCGGTGATACCTTGACGGTGACTCGTAACGCATCCACCGAAGCCTTGCCAGGTTTTAAACGGATTAAACCGCAGGTTTACGCGGGTGTGTATCCAGTATCGACCGACGACTATGAAGACTTCCGTGATGCGTTGGAAAAACTGAGCCTAAACGACTCTTCACTGTTCTATGAACCAGAAAACTCGACCGCACTGGGCTTTGGTTTCCGTATCGGTTTTCTTGGCATGTTGCACATGGAAATCATCCAAGAGCGGTTAGAGCGGGAATACGATTTAGATCTGATCACCACAGCGCCAACCGTCGTGTACGAAGTGGTACTGAAAAACGGTGACATCGTGATGGTCGATAACCCATCTGACTTACCACCGATTGGTAACATCGGCGAAATTCGCGAACCTATCGTCGAAGCGCACATTCTGGTACCACAAGAATACTTGGGCAACGTCATTAACCTGTGTATCGAAAAACGCGGTGTGCAGATGAACATGACGTACCACGGTCGCCAAGTGGCGGTGGTCTATGAACTGCCAATGGCCGAAGTGGTGATGGACTTCTTCGACCGCTTAAAATCAACCAGCCGTGGATATGCGTCACTGGATTACGCGTTTAAGCGTTTCCAAACGTCAGACATGGCCCGCGTGGACATTTTGATCAACGGCGAGCGCGTGGATGCCTTAGCGATCATCAGCCACAAAGATTTCGCCCAAGGCCGTGGTCGTGAACTGGCTGAAGCGCTGAAAGAGCTGATCCCACGTCAAATGTTTGATATTGCGATTCAAGCGGCGATTGGCGCACACGTTATCGCGCGAACCACAGTGAAACAGTTGCGTAAAAACGTTCTGGCCAAGTGTTATGGCGGTGACGTCAGCCGGAAGAAAAAGCTGTTGCAGAAACAGAAAGAAGGTAAAAAGCGGATGAAACAGGTGGGTAACGTTGAGGTGCCACAAGAGGCCTTCCTCGCCATTCTGAAAGTCGGCAAATAAGCTCTGAAATGCTACTCAGGCGCCGGTTTCGGCGCCTGATGCATTTACAGCTGGTAACAATAATCGCCGCAGCTTGGCTTCGCGCCTGCTCGCAAATTCAGTAAGCTCAACCTAGGTGTTGATAAAAGGACAGAAGGTTTATGGCGGGTTATTTTTCAGTATTGTTGGTTGTGCTGACCTTGGTCAGCGGTTTGTTGTGGTTACTCGATGCTAAGGTATTTAAACCACGTCGCACGGCAGCCGATGTGCAACCGTATTGGGCTGAAACAGCACAGTCTATTTTCCCATTGATCGCAGCGATCACTTTTTTCCGTTCGTTTTTATACGAGCCGTTTCAAATTCCTTCAGGGTCGATGATGCCAACCTTGTTGGTCGGCGATTTTATCTTGGTGGAAAAGTTTTCCTACGATGTGAAAGACCCTGTATGGCGTACGACGTTAATTGAAACGGGTAAGCCTGAACGGGGTGATATTGTGGTGTTCAAATTCCCGCGCGACCCACGGATCGATTACATCAAGCGAGTGGTGGGTAAGCCAGGCGATCGCATCGTCTATCGTAACAAGCAGATTTTTATCCAAAAAGCCTGTGATGCAAGCGCAGGCAAGGCGTGCCCAGGTTTAGAGCCATTGGCCCAAGAATTCAAAGCCGAAGGCGAGTTTTTCCAAGGCCCATTCCCGCAAAAGCGCTTCACCGAAACAAGTGCTGAGGCTTCTCACGATATTTTGGTGACGCCGAATATCCAAGAATTTGTGCATAACTACTATGTGCAACCGGGAGTCCCTGTCGGTGAATTTGTCGTGCCCGAGGGCCAGTATTTCGTCATGGGCGATAACCGTGATAACAGCGAAGATGGTCGTTTCTGGGGCTTTGTGCCAGAGCAAAACTTAGTCGGCAAAGCTGTGTTCAAGTGGATGAGTTTTGAGTTCTCTGAAGATCCAAACAGCTGGTTACCGTCCTTTGTGCCTGTGGGCGTGCGCTTCTCCCGTTTAGGAACGCTGCATTAATGAATATTGGGTTGTCGTTAACGAGTTTACAAAAGAAACTCGGCTATAGTTTCCAAAACAGCGCCTTGCTGGAGCAGGCGCTGACGCATCGCAGCTGCAAAGGGCAGCACAACGAGCGGTTGGAGTTTTTAGGTGATGCGGTGTTATCCATGGTCATCGCCGATGCGTTGTACCAGCATTTTCCAAAGACCCGTGAAGGCGATTTGACCCGGATGCGGGCCAGTTTGGTTAAGGGCGTGACCTTGGCTGAAATTGCCAAGGAACTGGAGTTAGCGCCATTTTTACGGCTAGGCCCTGGTGAGCTAAAAAGTGGTGGCTCGCGTCGGGAGTCGATCCAAGCGGATGCGGTTGAAGCGATTTTAGGTGCCATTTATCTTGATAGCGGTATCGACGCCTGTCGCGACCGTATCATGACATGGTTTGGTTCCCGTTTAACCACCATCCAGCCTGGGGTGCAAAAGGATTCAAAGACCTTGCTGCAAGAGTTTTTGCAAGGGCGACGCTTAGCATTACCTCACTATGAAGTGATTGATATTCAAGGTGAAGCGCACGAGCAAACCTTTACGGTGCGCTGTGTTGTCGATGGAATGTCGCCAGTACAAGCCGTCGGTAGTTCACGGCGTAAAGCAGAACAAGACTGCGCCCAATTGATTTTAGAGCAACTGAAAAAATGACCGAATTATTGCAAGAAACCGCTGGTGAAACCTTTGCGGGGCTCGTCGCTATTGTAGGGCGGCCGAATGTCGGCAAATCAACCTTGCTCAATCAATTGATTGGGCAAAAAGTTAGTATCACCTCAAAAAAGCCACAAACGACCCGTCACCGCATTGTCGGCATAGACACTGTCGGCCAATACCAAACGGTGTATGTCGATACACCGGGTCTGCATAGCGAGGAAAAACGAGCCATTAACCGTTTGATGAACAAAGCCGCTGCGACATCGATTTTGGATGTGGAATTGGTGGTGTTTGTGGTTGAAGGCACGCGCTGGACCGACGATGACCAAATGGTGCTGAATCGCTTGATTGCAGCGAAGAAGCCGGTCATTTTGGCGGTTAATAAAGTGGATTTGTTCAAGGACAAAGAAGAGTTGCTGCCGCATCTACAATGGCTCGGTGGGCAATTGGATTTCCTCGAAGTAGTCCCGGTGTCGGCGGAAAAAGGCACCAATGTGAATGCGCTGCGCGAAGCCGTGCAAAAACGACTGCCACCGTGCGAGTTTTTCTGCCCGGAAGATTACATCACCGATCGTTCGCAGCGCTTTATGGCCTCGGAAATTGTCCGCGAGAAGCTAATGCGTTTCCTCGGCGATGAGTTGCCGTACTCGGTCACCGTTGAAATTGAACGCTTTAAATGGGAAGAGAAGCATTATCACATCGCCGCCTTGATCTTAGTAGAGCGTGACAGCCAAAAACGCATGGTCATCGGTAAAGGTGGCGAGCGGATTAAAACTATTTCCACCGAAGCCCGCAAAGACATGGAAGAACTGTTTGAACAACCGGTGTTTTTGCAAATGTGGGTGAAAGTGAAATCGGGCTGGGCAGATGATGAACGCGCGTTGCGCAGCCTTGGTTACGGCGAAGATTGATGCCAACGGCAGGCTTTGTTACAGCCTATCTGTTGCATAGCCGTGCCTATCAGGACGACCGCTTATTGCTGGATTTATTGGTGCAAGGGCAGGGGCGGCAACGTGCTGTCGCCCGCCGCCCCGGTAAAAAGCAACAAGGACGAGCGCGTTGGCCTGAGTTCACGCCATTAACACTGCAATTGGTGGGGCAGGGCGAGCTGAAATCAGTTCGTGCTATCGAAGAGACGCAACTCGCGTTGCCACTGCAAGCGGCGTATTTGTTTAGTGCCATGTACCTAAACGAATTGATTTGCCGTGTGTTTCCACCAGACAGCCAATCCGAAGCGTTGTTTGACCTGTACCAACAAAGCTTGTTGGCGTTAGGTCAGGCTCAACTACAGCAGCAGACGTTGGTGCAATTAGAGTTTTTATTGCGCCAGTTTGAATTTGCCTTGTTAGCCGAACTTGGCGTCGCGGTGAGTTTTCAGTTCGACCGCGACGGTTCTCCGCTGGCCAGTCAGGCCAGCTATGGCTACCAACACGGGTTTGTGCCGATGCAAGGCGGCTGGTTAGGTGCCGATCTGCAAGCGATTGCGCAGCCGGCGTGGTCTGATCCGGTGCGTCGCTGCGCCAAACAGCTGACCCGACAATTGCTGGCGCCTTGGCTTGGCGATAAACCGTTGCAAAGCCGGCAGTTGTTTCAGTTACAATCCACTGTGTCGTTGGCGTCTCAGAACGCCTCTTTAAAGGACTCGTCATGAAACCTATCTATCTTGGTGTGAATATCGACCATGTCGCAACGGTGCGTCAGGCCCGCGGCAGTCAGTACCCAGAGCCAGTGCATGCCGCATTGCTGGCCGAGCAAGCCGGTGCCGATGGCATCACGGTGCATTTGCGCGAAGATCGTCGGCATATCCAAGATCGCGATGTCTTTTTGTTAAAAGACACGATCCAGACTCGGCTGAATTTTGAAATGGGCGTCACCGATGAAATGCTTGGCATTGCGCTTAAACTCAATCCGGAATTTTGTTGTTTAGTGCCTGAGAAGCGCCAAGAGCTGACCACCGAGGGTGGCTTGGATGTCGCAGGTCAGTTTGAACGGATCAACAGTGCCGTGCAGTTACTCGCTGACCAAGGTATTTTAGTGTCGTTGTTTATCGATGCCGATGAACGTCAAATTGAAGCTGCAGCGCGTTGTAAAGCGCCTTATATCGAGATCCACACCGGTGGCTATGCGGATGCAACGACGCCAAGTGCGCAACACGCTGAATTGCAACGTATTACCAAAGCCGCTGCATTTGCTGAACAATGCGGCATTGTTGTGAATGCGGGTCATGGTTTGCATTTTCACAATGTACAGCCGATCGCCGCTATTCCACAAATGCATGAACTGAACATCGGCCATGCGCTGATTGCGCGAGCCATCTTCACAGGCCTTGGCCCTGCCGTCAGTGAGATGAAACGCCTGATGGTGGACGCGCGTCGCTAATGGCTATAGTCGGTTTGGGCACAGATATTGTGGAGATTTGCCGCATCGAGCAAAGCTTGCAACGTTCGCCACGGCTGGTGCAGCGGGTGTTATCCGAGTCTGAGCAATTGATTTTTGCCAGCCACGCCCAACCTGCACGGTATTTCGCCAAACGCTTTGCCGCGAAAGAAGCAGCGGCGAAGGCGCTTGGCACAGGCATCGGTCGTGGCATCAGTTTTCAGCACTTTGTGGTGAGTAACGATGCACAGGGGCGGCCGGTGTTGACGTTACAAGGTGCAGCCCTAGAGCTTGCCACTACGCTCGGTGTCAACCAACTGTGGTTATCCATTTCCGATGAACAAGCCTTTGCAATGGCGACTGTGATACTGGAGCGGGCATAACGCCCGCTGCAATTAACGTAAATCCCACTGCGCAGACTCAGTCAATAAGCTACTGAGTTGGTCTTCCAAATCAAACAATTCCGGTTCCACCTGCTGCAAAGTCGCCCCTGATTTTAACGATGTTTCAATCATCTCGGTTAAATTGCGGATGCTAGGCACACCGGTATAACAACAAGCGCCATGTAACTTGTGGACGACTTGTAGCACGGTATCGCGTTGATTGGCCGCGATGGCGGCATTGAGCTGTGCAATCGTCTCTGGAATGCTGCCCAATAAAATCTTCAGCATGTCTTTGGCTAAATCCAGTTTATGCGCCGAGCGTTGCAAGGCCAGTTCCCAGTCGAGGTGGCGGCTTTGGGGTAAGTCGGCGGGCAGGGCAGGCGCATGATGCTCCGTCTGAACCTGTTGCGTGAATGCCGGGCAGCATTCTTTGAGCGTGAGCTGCAGCATGTGTTCATCGAGCGGCTTACTTAAAAACTCTTGAAAACCGAGCGATAACAATCGTTCACGCTCGCCTTCAATGGCGTGAGCGGTCACCGCGATGATCGGCGTTTGTTCGTTAATCGATGCGTGCTGAATGCGCTGACAAGCGGTAATACCATCCATCAGCGGCATATTGATATCCATAAAGATAATATCGTAATGGTTCTGCGATGCCAGTTGCCACGCTTCAGCGCCATTGGGGGCGGAGTCGATGGTTTCGACCAAGTCCTGCAATAAGGTATTGATGAGTTTTAAGTTGGCTTCGTTGTCATCGACCGTCAAGACGCGGATCGGTGCTTTGGGCACACTGGGGGCATGGCTCACTTGTTCATGCTGCTGATAAGGACGGGCCAAGGTGTTTGCCAGTTTACGATAATGGGCTGGCTTGGACAGACAAGCCTGAGCGCCACTTTGCAACAAGGCTTCGCGTAAATTCGGCGACAAGGTATTTACCAACAGGTAGACATGCTGACAGGAGGCGCTGAGCTGGCGGATCATTTCCAATAAGGCATTTAATTGGTCGACCGACACAGGGCGACAAATCAGCGCCATGTCATAGTTTTTACCTTCCAATGCTTGCTGCAGTTGAGCTGGCGTGGCACACGCAGAGACATGAATGCCCCAGCCATTGAGTAAGGTTAATACGGCTTCACGTGAGTATTGTTGTGGTTCAATCAGCAATAATCGTTTGTCTTGCAACACTTGGATGGGCAGTGGCTCTGTGACCACCGGGGCATTCTCTTCAACAAAGACGGTAAACCAAAAGGTGGTGCCTTCTTTTGGCTTGGAGTTAAAGCCGATGTCGCCCCCCATGGCTTGGACTAACCGCTGTGAAATAAACAGCCCAAGACCGGTGCCACCGTAACGACGTCCAATCGAGCCATCGCCTTGGGTGAAGCCGGTAAACAATTGTTCTTGTTGGTCTTTCTGAATACCAATGCCTGTGTCTTGCACTTCGATACGTAACAACAAGCGTTCATCCACCGGGTGAGCGGTCACGCGGATGTAAATGCTGCCATGTTCGGTGAATTTCAGCGCGTTACCGGCAATATTTAACAGCACTTGATTGATCCGCAGCGAATCACCGTACAGGTTATCTGGCACTGAGCTGTCAATTTTTAGCGCCAACTCCAGTTGTTTTTCAAAGGCATTAACCGCCAGTAGTTCCACCGCATCGTACACCAGTTCACGCAATGAAAACGGTTCTGGATTGATGGTCATCCGACCTTCTTCCAGTTTTGAATAATCCAACACGTCATTGACCAAGGTCAGCAGGCTGTTGGCAGATTTTTGGATGGTGGCGAGGTAATCTTGTTGATGTGGCGTCAGTTGGGTTTTGAGTAATTGACGAGTAAACCCCAACACACCATTCAGTGGCGTGCGTAATTCATGGCTCATTTTGGCCAAAAATTCAGATTTTAATTTGTTTTCTTCCATGGCCTTGCGTCGCGCCATGTCCAACGACACGTTCTGAACTTCGAGCAACTCCATCGATTGTTGTAAATCGGCGGTGGATTGCTCAACAATGCTGTGCATTTCCTCTTGGTATTGCTGCAATTCGCTGCACAACTGATTCATTCCCAGCCGCAACACATCAAATTCATACAGATAATTGCCATCAGGCAGCGGTTGGTAGCGCTGCTCGGTTAACTTTTCGACATGATTTAATAATTGTTGCATTGGCGCATAAATCTTCCGCAGCAATTTGATCGCCATCACCAATGCTAAGGTTAGGCCAGCAAAAATGATCAGCACCGACGCCAACAAACTGCTTTGTTGAGCCAGTTGGGTACTGTCGTCTTGAAGTTGTACCAGCACATAACCCAAGCGCCCGCCAGGGGGTAATGCGGTCGGCAGCGATTGATTATTTCCCGTGAATTCAATTTCTTGCACATGCGTAGGGTCCATCACTATTGGCACGCGGATCAGCAAGCCTTGGTCGGTTTGACGTATCTCCGTGTGCTCGGGCATGGTTTGGGCGGCCATTTGCACCAATTGTGGGAAGTCTTTATGTTGGTTCGATGTGGCAAATAATTGGTTTCGGTCGTCAAACACCGCAATACTTCGAACCAATGGCGAGTTTTTGCGGTGACTAACGTTGAGCAGCCGTTGCATCTGCGGTTTGTTGTTTTGCAGCAGCGGATATTCCGCAGCAATGGACAGCGGCTCGGCAATATTGCTCGCTTGCTCTTCTAAATAGTGACTTAAATCGTGATAACGGGCGTAACTAAAGTAGCCGCCCAAGGCTAAGGACACCAGTCCAACGGGGACCAAACAGATAATCAGGATCCAATCCCGTAAACCAATCTTCGTCATCTTGTGTGGCGCTTGCTACAATGCTGCTTTAAACCCTTATCATGACACAGCAAAAGGGAAAAAACGAAGCGTTTTCCCACTCGAGAAACCATGGTTAGCATTTACAAACCCAAAGCCGCCGCGCGTGGCCCAAAACATACCGAATTAACCATCGAACGATGGGATCATGAAGCGCAAGGCATTCATCGCCAATCGCAAATGATCAGTTTTATCACCGGCGCCTTGCCGGGTGAAACCGTCAAAGTTGAACTCACTGAACAAAAGAAAAACTATCAACGTGGGCATGTGATTAAAGTGCTGCAGCCCTCAGCGCTGCGTCAGCCGCTGCACTGCCAAGCCAATACCCGTTGCGGTGGCTGTCAGCTTGGGTATGTCAGTCCCGCTCAGGCGTTGGCGTTAAAAAGCAACGGGGTTGCCGAGTTATTGCAGCATCAACTAAAGCTGACCGAGTTACCTTGGCAAGCGCCTTTGCAAGGCGATCCCTTGGGCTATCGACGAAAAGCACGATTAGGCGTGTGGTTTGATCAAAAAACCAATCGTTTCCAAGTTGGCTTTCGCGGTTTTCAAAGCAAAGAAATCGTCGATGTGACGGCCTGTGTTGTATTAAGCCCGGTGATAGCGCCGGCACTGTCGGTATTGGCGAGCCAATTGCCTAAGCTTGCCAAAGGCCGTTACATTACCCATGCCGAAGTGCTCGATGCCGATGGCCAAGCCTATATCGTGATACGTCATGTCAAACCACTGACCGATGTGGATAAAAAGATTCTGATGGCGGCCTGGCCTGAAGCGTTTTGGTTGGGCGAGGCGGAGTCTGGAGTGATCGAACCCTGGCAGCAACAACCTGAGCCTTGTTATCGCTTGGCGGATGGCACGCGTCTGCAGTTTCAGGCATCGGACTTTATTCAGGTGAACGCAGCCGTCAATCAACAAATGGTGGCGCAGGCGTTGGCATGGCTTATGCCTGAAAAATCTGATCAAGTGCTTGATTTGTATTGTGGTATCGGTAATTTTAGTCTGGCATTGGCACCAAAAGTGCAACAGGTGGTGGCGGTCGAAGGTGTGGCGTCGATGGTCAATCGTGCCAGTCAAAACGCTGAACTTAATCAGTTGGCGAATGTCCATTTTTATCAGGCGGATTTGCATTTACCATGGCGTAAAGCGGCATGGGCACAACAACGTTTTGACAAAATTGTGTTAGACCCAGCCCGTGCAGGTGCAGAAGGGGCCATTGAACAAGTCGCGGCGCTCAAAGCAGCGCAAGTATTGTATGTTTCCTGCAATGCCACCACGTTTGCACGGGATGCCAAAGTGTTACTGGCAAATGGCTACCGGATCGCTAAAATCGGCGTGATGGATATGTTTCCTTATACCAGCCATCTGGAATTGATGGCGTTGTTTGAATTGTGAGGCAGTTAGGATGGTCCGAGTTCGGCATTCCCATAGCACCGAGTACAACCCAGGCGAAACCACGGCGTGGCTCAATTCGCTTGGGCTGACCGAAGGCAAAATTGCATGTTTGCTCACTGCTGAACAGTGGCTCAATAGCCATGAGTTAACCGAGACCAGCTGTCCACAAGTCCGAACGGGTTGGGAGATGGTGGAGATCCTCGCCGATTTACGGATGGACCGCGATGCGTTGCTGGCGTCGTTGTTGTTTCCGTTGATTGAAACGCATGTGTTGGAATGTGATGACTTACAGGGGGCATTTGATGCGCCCATTTTGAGTATGTTGCAAGCCGTGCGGCAAATGGATGCCATTCGCAGCATTCCGGTGGGCCCCAACCAAATGCCCAACGCGCAGCAAGCCGATAATCTGCGCAAAATGTTATTGACCATGGTCGATGATGTGCGCGTCGTGGTGATTAAACTGGCGGCGCAAATTTGTTACCTGCGCGATGTCAAAAACGCCGACGAAGAAACGCGCGTGCTGGCGGCCAAACAAACCAACGCGATTTTCGCGCCCTTGGCCAACCGTTTGGGCATTGGTCAGCTGAAATGGGAACTGGAAGATTTAGCCTTCCGTTATTTGCACCCACAGGTTTACAAAAAGATCGCCAGCCAACTGGAAGAAAAACGCCTCGATCGCGAGCAATACATGCGTGATTTTGTGCAAGCGGTGCGCGATCGGATGGCCGAGGAAAAACTCAATTGTGAAGTCTATGGTCGGCCGAAACACATCTTCAGCATCTGGAAAAAGATGCAGAAGAAGCATTTAAGTTTTGACCAGCTGTACGACATTCGCGCAGTGCGCATCGTCACCGAACGCGTGCAAGACTGCTACGCCGCGCTTGGGGTGGTGCATACCAGCTGGCAGCATTTACCCAAAGAGTTCGATGACTACATCGCAACGCCCAAGCAAAACGGCTATCAGTCGATTCATACCGTGGTGCTTGGGCCGCATGGCCGGCCGATTGAAATTCAAATTCGGACACGACAAATGCACGACGATGCCGAGCTTGGCGTCGCCGCGCACTGGCGCTACAAAGAAGGTGGCCCGACCGGACGCGAAGGCGCGCTGGATGAAAAAATCGGTTGGCTACGGAAAATTCTGGCTTGGCAAGAAGAAGTGGTCGACAGCTCGCTGGCCGAGGAACTGAAAAACCAAGTCACCGAAGACCGCGTCTATGTGTTTACACCCAAAGGCGATATCGTCGATTTACCGCTGGGGTCGACACCATTGGACTTTGCCTATTACGTGCATTCCAACGTCGGACATCGTTGTATCGGCGCGAAAATCTCTGGCCGGATTGTGCCTTTTACCTATCAGCTGAAAACCGGCGATCAGGTGGAAATTTTAACCGGCCGCGAACCCAACCCAAGCCGTGACTGGCTAAACCCGAACTTAGGCTATTTAAAATCCAGCCGCGCGCGCTCGAAAGTGCAGTACTGGTTCCGCTTGCAAGACCGCGATAAAAACTTAGCCGCTGGTCGCGATATTCTGGAAGCGGAATTGGCGCGCTTAGGCATTGAAGTCGACGACACGCCCAAGCTGTTGCAGCGCTTTAACGTCAACAGCATGGACGAATTGATGGTGGCCATTGGCGGCGGCGACATCAAAATCACCCACGTGGTGCATTTTATTCAGTCGCAAACTGGCAAAGCTGAAGCACCGGAAATCGACCCTCGGTTGATTTCAAAACCTATTCAGCCAACAGCCAAAAGCCATGTGGTGGTGCAAGGTGTTGGTAACTTGATGACGCATATGGCCGGTTGCTGCCATCCGCTGCCGGGGGATGGCATTATTGGTTATATCACACAAGGCCGCGGTATTGCCGTGCATCGTGATGACTGCGATCAGTTCAAAACGCTGCAAGAACAGCACCCTGAGCGTGTGGTCGAAGCGACCTGGGGCGATCAATATGCCTCGGGCTACGAGGTCAATATTCGGATCGTCGCGCACGACCGCAACGGCTTGCTGCGTGATATCACCAGCATTTTGGCCAACGAAAAAGCCAACGTGCTGCGCATGAGCTCAAACTCAGACGTCGCGCGGCAAACCGCGACCATTTATATGACGATGGAGCTGTATAACTTGGATTCGCTGAATAAGTTACTCAGTAAAATCAACCAGATTGATGATGTCATTGAAGCCAAACGCTCGCAATAATCCGGCGTAGGCAAAGCGTCATCGGTCGTGGGCCGCGTCACGCGGCACCAGGATAGCCGAGTAAAAACCGCCTGTGATGCAGGCGGTTTGTTTTTCTAAATGAACACTGCAAGGACTTGCTGGATGTCTACCAATCCAATGACTGACCTGCTCGACATTATGGCGCGCTTGCGCGACCCACAGCACGGCTGTGCCTGGGACAAAGCGCAAACCTATCAAACCATAGTGCCATACACCTTGGAAGAAGCGTACGAAGTGGCCGACGCCATTGAACGCGGCGCTTTTGATGAGCTGAAAGACGAACTGGGTGACTTGTTATTCCAAGTGGTGTTCTACAGCCAAATTGCGGCCGAAGAAGGCCGCTTTGAATTTGCCGATTGTGCGCGCGCCATTTGTGACAAATTAAAGCGCCGCCATCCACACGTATTCCCAATCGACCCAACGCAGACGACAGGCGATCAAGCCAGCGACGCGACCCGTGCGCTGGCGAATTGGGAAGCCTTAAAGCAACAAGAACGCAGCGCCAAAGGCCAATGCAGCGTGCTGGATGATGTGCCCGCCGGCATGCCGGCGTTGACCCGTGCGTATAAACTGCAAAAACGCTGTGCCAGTGTTGGTTTTGATTGGCCAGACGTACAAGGCTGTTGGGACAAGGTGCAAGAAGAGATCGCGGAAGTGCAAGCCGAAATGACCTTGCTGGCAGACGGGCAGGCTAATCAAGCGGCACTGGGTGAAGAGCTCGGCGATCTGATGTTTGCGCTGGTCAACGTGGTGCGCAAGCAAGGCTTTCAACCGGAAACCTTGTTACGCCAAGCCAATCAGAAATTTGAAACGCGGTTTCGTGCGGTTGAGCAGCAACTGGCGGCGCGCGGTAAAACCCCAGCCGAGTCGGACCTCACCGAAATGGATGCGCTGTGGGATCTGGTCAAGCAGCTACAAAAAACCGCAAGCGGCATAGAAACTAAATAGCTGCGAAATTTTCTCGGTTAATGTTCTTTAAAACAATGGCTTATGATGCAAAAGTGATAGGTTATCTCGGGGGTTTTACCGGAAAAACCAGATTTTACATTGAGCGATGGAGCGCTCTTTGTTATAATTTTCTCCCGTCCTGATCCCAACACCCAAATTGCCCATCGGTTCCTTGCAACCGCCTTCGGTATTGGTGTTGGTTTTCTCAAATTCAACGTTGTCTCAGGGGTCTCATGACTACAAGATACATCTTCGTGACGGGTGGGGTCGTATCCTCACTAGGTAAAGGTATTGCCGCTGCCTCGCTGGCCGCTATTTTAGAAGCGCGTGGCTTGAAAGTGACGATCCTGAAACTGGATCCCTACATCAACGTCGACCCGGGCACCATGAGTCCCATTCAGCACGGTGAAGTATTTGTCACCGAAGATGGCGCTGAAACAGACCTCGACTTAGGCCACTACGAACGTTTTATCCGCACCAAAATGACCAAGCTGAATAACTTCACGCAAGGTAAAGTGTACGCGGAAGTGATCCGTCGTGAGCGCCGTGGCGACTACTTAGGCGCCACTATCCAAGTGATCCCACACATCACTAACGAAATTAAATCACGCGTGGTTGCTGGCGGTGAAGGCTATGACATCGCCATCGTTGAGATCGGCGGCACTGTCGGTGATATCGAATCCCAACCATTCCTCGAAGCCATCCGGCAACTGGGCACCGAAATTGGTCGCGAACGCGCCTTGTTTATGCATTTAACCTTGGTTCCATACTTAGGTACAGCAGGCGAAATCAAAACCAAACCGACCCAACATTCGGTCAAAGAATTACGTTCGATCGGTATTCAACCGGACATTCTGGTGTGCCGCTCAGACCGCGCCATTCCAAGCAACGAAAAAGCCAAAATCGCGCTGTTCACCAACGTGGAAGAACGTGCGGTGATTTCGTTAAAAGACGTTTCCAGCATTTACCAAATCCCTGCGCTTCTCAAATCGCAAGGCTTGGACGATTTGATCTGCCGCCGTTTCTATTTAACCGCGCCAGAAGCCGATTTGTCCGAATGGGAACAAGTGCTGTACCAAGAGTCGAACCCAATCGGCGAAGTGACCATCGGCATGGTTGGCAAATATGTTGAATTGCCAGATGCGTACAAATCTGTCAACGAAGCATTAAAACACGCCGGTTTGAAAAACCGTTTAAGCGTGACCATCAAGTACATCGACTCTCAAGACGTTGAAAGCAAAGGCGTTGGCGTGTTGGCGGGCCTGGACGGTATTTTGGTACCAGGCGGTTTTGGTGAGCGTGGCGTAGAAGGCAAAATTTTGGCCGCGCAATATGCCCGTGAAACCAAGATCCCATACTTAGGCATTTGCTTGGGTATGCAAGTGGCGCTGATTGAATATGCCCGCAACGTCTGCGGCTTAACCGGCGCGCATTCCACTGAATTTAACAAGAACACACCTTACCCTGTGGTAGGTCTTATCACAGAGTGGCTGGATGCTGCAGGCGCTGTCGAACAACGCACCGAGACCTCTGATCTCGGCGGTACGATGCGCCTTGGTAGCCAGAACTGTAACCTCAAGCCCAATACCAAAGCCCGTGAAGTGTACGGCGCGGATGTGATCAGCGAACGTCACCGCCACCGTTATGAAGTGAACAATCACTTTATTGCACAACTCGAAGAGGCTGGGCTTAAGATCTCTGGTTTGTCGGCGGACAACCAGCTGGTCGAAATGATTGAGATCCCGGATCATCCATGGTTTATCGCCGGTCAATTCCACCCGGAATTTAACTCAACACCGCGTGATGGCCATAAACTGTTCCAAGGATTTGTTGCCGCAACTCACAAATATCAGAAACAACAACAGGCGAAATAATCAAAGGCCGCGCCCGCTAGGGTGCGGCTTTTTTGTCTAGCCCTCAGGGAGAAATCATGTCAGAAATCGTTAAAATTGTTGCTCGCGAAATTTTAGACTCACGCGGTAACCCAACTGTTGAAGCCGACGTATACCTGAAAAGCGGCGTGATGGGCCGTGGTTGTGCGCCATCAGGTGCATCAACCGGTACCCGCGAAGCGCTGGAACTGCGTGACGGCGATAAAAGCCGTTATTTAGGCAAAGGCGTAAAAACTGCCGTTGCCAATATCGAAGGCCCAATCCAGGCGGCGTTGGTTGGTAAATCAGCCTACGAGCAAGCAGCGGTTGACCAGATCATGATCGACTTAGACGGCACTGAATCTAAGTCTAAATTAGGCGCTAACGCCATTCTGGCGGTGTCACTGGCTGTGGCTCGCGCTGCCGCTGCTGACAAGAAAATCCCTCTGTATCAACACATTGCGGACTTAAACGGCACGTCAGGCGTGTACTCTATGCCAGTGCCAATGATGAACATCATCAACGGTGGTGAGCATGCCGACAACAACGTCGACATCCAAGAATTTATGGTGCAGCCAGTCGGCGCGAAGTCATTCGCCGAAGCACTGCGCATGGGCGCCGAAATCTTCCACCAACTGAAAAAAGAACTGCATGCCAAAGGCTTAAACACCGCTGTAGGTGATGAAGGCGGTTTTGCACCCGATCTGAAATCCAACGAAGAAGCGCTGGAAGTGATTTCGAAAGCCGTCGCTGCGGCTGGTTACGAACTGAACAAAGACGTGACCTTGGCGCTGGACTGCGCAGCATCGGAGTTCTACGTCGATGGCAAATATAAACTGTCAGGCGAAGGCAAAGAGTTCACCTCGTATGAATTCAACGACTTCCTGGCTGGCCTTGCCACACGTTTCCCAATCGTCTCGATTGAAGACGGTCTGGATGAATCGGATTGGGACGGTTGGAAAGACTTAACCAACAAAATCGGTAGCAAAGTCCAGCTGGTCGGCGACGATTTGTTCGTCACCAACACCAAGATTTTGGCCCGTGGTATCGAACAAGGCATCGGTAACTCGATCCTGATCAAGTTCAACCAAATCGGTTCCTTAACAGAAACCTTAGCGGCGATTAAAATGGCCAAAGACGCTGGCTTCACGGCGGTTATTTCACACCGTTCAGGCGAAACCGAAGATGCGTTCATCGCCGACTTGGCGGTAGGTACGGCGGCAGGTCAAATCAAAACGGGCTCACTGTGCCGTTCAGATCGCGTATCAAAATACAACCAACTGCTGCGTATCGAGCAAGAGTTGGGCGCCAACGCACCTTACAAAGGCCGTAGCGAAATCAAAGGCCAATAAGCCTTTACCAGCAAAGGAGCCAGCACTTGCTGGCTCTTTTTTTATGACAACGGGCACGCTTGCGACCAGGTTCAGATCCATCAAGGTGACAACTGACGTAACAAGTTGTACGAAATAAACGACTGATCAACGACTTAGCCAGCAAAACCTATCACATGCATGTGCAGTGCAGGTTTTCAAATGGCGGAACTCGCGCTACCATCGACAGTGATGAATCAAAATCAGCTTTGGCTCAATCCTGAGCAAACACTGCAATACAGCGAGCTGTGCAATACCTTGTACGAGCGCGAACTGGCACGTCTGGCGCAAACGCCACCTGAACGCGTCGCCAATTTACCCAAGCGTCTGAAAAGCTTACCATTTTATGTGCGCGAAGCAGCCAATTTGTTGCTGCAATACCCATCGCCGTTGACGCTGGACGCGCAAAACGCCTGTTGGTTACATAGCCAAGCCAAGTTCTGCCCAGTGCCTCATGTCGATGAATCCGAAGGATGTTTTAAGTATTACGATAAGTACAGTAAGTTGGGCTTATTAGTGCCGATTTACAGTCTGCAGCACGGCCTTGAGCAAATCTTAATTGATTCGATTGATGAAATTGATCTCGATGGCCATCGCGTGCATTGCAACGAACACGGTTGGTTCGCGATGGCAGGCTGGGCGCAAGAACCGGATAACTTGCACAAGTTGCTGCTGAAACCTTCCAAAGCGATTATGACCGCCGCCTGCTGCGGTCATCAATGGCGGAACTCTGAACGTAAAACGCCACGTTTATTAACGCTGCGCGAGATGTTATTGGCCAGTCGGCTCAACTGGCAAAACTTTGCTAAACCCCATGCTGCAGGTTAAGGCCATTTTTTTGGATAAAAATTGCTTGTAAGCCACGAAATTCAAGGGCTAGGGGCTTTTCAGCGATCTTTTCGCAACGCATAATACAAAAAAACAACTCACGATAGGTCTGGCATGCGTTTATTAGTCGTGGTGTTGCTAGCACTGATTGCGGCGTTGCAGTACCGGCTTTGGTATGGCTCGCACAGTGTGCAGCAATACTTCAAACATCAAGAAGAACTCAAAGCCTACACGGTTAGCAATGAAGAACTTGCCAAGCGCAATAAGGTGCTGCAAGCCGATGTCGGTGATTTGCAACAGGGCTTGGATTCGATTGAAGAACGTGCTCGTAATGAGTTGGGTCTGATTAAACAAGACGAGATTTTCTTCCGTTTAGTGCCGGCGCAGAAACAATGAAGATTGCGCTGGTGATCCCCGCTGCCGGTGTTGGTGCGCGAATGCAAGCCGACCGGCCCAAGCAATATTTGCCACTGGCTGGCAAGACCATTTTAGAAGTCACCGCACAGGTGCTGCTGGATGCACTTCCGGATGCGCCTTTGTTGATTGCAGTGTCTGACACCGACCCGTATTTTGCCGCGCTTGCTTTAGCTTCTCATCCTTGCGTGACCCGAGTGCCAGGTGGAAAAGAGCGGGCCGATTCGGTGCTCTCTGCGCTGATGCATATCGACGCGGCGTTGTTTCCATGGGTGCTGGTGCATGACGCTGCGCGCCCTTTGTTGCGTGGTGACGATCTGACGCAGTTGTTACTGCAGTGTCAGACGCGGCAAATGGGTGGGATCCTCGCAAGCCCGGTGCGCGACACCATGAAGCGCGGCATTTCGGTGCAAGGGGTGGTGCAGGTACTGGAAACGGTCGAGCGCAAGCAACTCTGGCATGCGTTGACCCCCCAAGTGTTCCCAACCGTGCAATTACGTGACGCCTTGAGTAAGGCATTGTTGGCAGGCATCGCCATCACCGATGAAGCCTCGGCGATGGAATGGGCGGGTTATCCGGTGCAATTGGTCGCAGGTCGGGCAGATAATATCAAAGTGACGCAGCCTGAGGATTTAGCTTTGGCACGTTTTTATTTGGAGCAAGCATGACGCCATTTCGGATCGGTCACGGTTTTGATGTACACGCCTTTGGTGGCGATGGCCCAGTCACTCTGGGTGGGGTAAAAATAGATTATGTGCAAGGTCTGCTTGCGCATTCCGATGGTGATGTGGTGTTGCACGCGGTCGCCGATGCGTTGTTAGGGGCATTGGCGCTTGGCGATATCGGCCATCATTTTCCGGATACCGATGCCCAATTTAAAGGCATTGATAGTCGAATTTTATTGCGTCATGTCTTTGCCGATGTGCAAAAACTAGGGTATGCCATTGGCAACTTAGATGTGACCATCATGGCGCAAGCACCGAAAATGGCACCGCATGTGCTAGCGATGCGTGCCAATCTTGCTGCGGATTTGGCCTGTGACATCAGTCAAGTCAATGTCAAAGCGACGACGACGGAAAAGTTAGGGTTTGTCGGCCGTAAAGAAGGCATCGCGGTTGAAGCCGTGGTGTTAGTTGTGAAAACCGCATGAACCAGCCACACGCTTTATCGACCGAACAACCGCCGCTGCACTACCTCTATGGTGCGCCCATCAGCACGGCGACTATTCGCCGTCAGCCCAGCGATTTTATCGTCGAAGAAACGTTAAGTTTCACGCCAACCGGCCAAGGTGAACACGTCTTGTTGTACGTGGAAAAAATTGGCCAAAATACCCAATTCATCGCCAGGCAATTAGCGCAAGCCGCTGGTTTGAAAAACCGTCTGGTGAGTTATGCCGGTTTAAAAGATCGCCATGCCGTCACGCGGCAATGGTTTTGCTTGCCATGGCCGATTAAGCAAGACCTGCCATGGCAAGACTGGCAGCTCGATGGCGCGACAATTTTGCAAGTCACTCGACACCAACGGCGTTTAAAAATTGGCTCAATTGCGCAGAACCGCTTTGCGTTGACCTTACGTGACATCACTGCGATGGACGCGCTGCTAACGCGGCTCGACTTGGTGCAGTTAGGCGTACCAAATTATTATGGCGAACAGCGTTTTGGTCGCAATAACAGTAATTTACAATCAGCGGCTCGGCTTTTTGCAGGCGAAGGCATTACCGATCGCCAACTGCGTGGGCTGGCGCTATCTGCCGCGCGTTCCATGTTGTTTAACCAACAGGTGTCACAGCGCATCGCGGCGGGGCTGTTGAATACCTTGCAACCAGGGGCCGTGGTGCAATTGGATGGCTCCGGTTCGGTGTTTCATGTGCCGGTCGTCACGGAAGAACTCGCGGCGCGACTGCAACAGGCCGATATTCACCCCACGGCTATTTTACCCGGGGTTGGCAAAGCGATGGAGTCCGATGCCGCACTTCAATCCCAGCGGGCATGGCTTTCGCCGTATGCGGCATGGGAACAGGCACTCATCGACTTTAACATGCACCTTGAACGTCGTGCGGTACGACTGATCCCAAAACACCTGAGTTTCGTGGTTCAAGGTGATACACTCGAGTTGTCTTTTGCCTTACCAGCCGGCTGTTTTGCCACCGCCGTGCTACGTGAGTTGGTTAATTATCAAGATGTTAGTCGCGAGTTCCGCTGGCTTGATGACAGTGCAGATGCGGCAACCATGGAGAGTTAAATGCGGATTCTGCTCAGTAACGATGATGGCGTGCATGCAAAAGGCATTCAGGTATTGCACCGTGCCTTGGCACAATTTGCCGAGGTGACTACCATAGCTCCGGATCGCAATTGCAGTGGCGCTAGTAATTCGTTAACGCTGGTGAATCCACTGCGAGTTAGTGCGATGGACAATGGCTTTCTTGCGGTCAATGGCACGCCAACCGATTGTGTGCACCTCGGGATCAATCAGCTGTGCAAGCCTGTGCCTGATATGGTGGTGTCTGGTATCAATCATGGTGCCAATATGGGCGATGATGTGTTGTATTCCGGCACCGTCGCAGCGGCCACCGAAGGTCGGCATTTAGGTTTGCCGGCAATCGCGGTGTCACTTGCTAGCTATGGCGATGACTATTTTGAAACCGCCGCCGCGGTGGTGGTGCAGGTGATTAAGAAACTGAAATCACAGCCACTGCCGGCCAATCAAATTTTGAATATCAATGTACCAGCCCTGCCACTGGCTGAACTCAAAGGCATCCAAGTGACCCGTTTAGGTCGTCGTCATAAAGCGGAAAGCATGACCGCCAGTACAGATCCGTGGGGACGGCCCATTTATTGGTATGGCCCGCTCAGTGGCGCAGAAGATGCCGGTGAAGGCACCGATTTTTATGCCGTGCAACATGGCTATGCGTCGGTGACGCCGTTAACCATCGACATGACTGCCTATCGTAGCATCGAGCAGTTAACCGGCTGGTTGGCCGGAGTTGAGGTGCGGTAATGGCGGTGGCGACATCACGCAGCGCGGCATTGCTGGCGCAAAAACTTCAAGCCGATGGTATCCGCAATCCCAAGGTTCTTGAGGCCATTGCTACAACGCCGCGTCATCATTTCGTAGAGATGATTTTGGCGCATAAAGCCTATGAAAACACGGCTTTACCTATAGGCCAAGGCCAGACTATTTCTCAGCCCTATATAGTGGCGAAAATGACCGAGTTGCTGTTAGACCCGTTGGATACGGAGTCTTGGATGCCAAAAAAAGTGTTAGAGATTGGCACGGGCTCTGGCTATCAGACGGCGATTTTAGCGCGGTTGTTTGAGCAGGTGTGTACGGTGGAGCGCATTAAGTCATTGCAGTTCCAAGCCAAACGGCGTTTGCAACAACTGGATCTGCATAATGTGGCGATGAAACACGGTGATGGCTGGCTAGGCTGGCCGACCAAAGCGCCGTTTGATTGCATTATTGTCACCGCGGCGCCAACCCAAGTGCCACAAGAATTACTGAATCAGTTAGTCGACGGTGGTCGTTTAGTGATCCCCGTCGGCGCGCAGGAGCAAGTGTTGCGCGTTTTCCAGCGGCACGGCGATGAATTTCAGTCCAAGGATATTGAAGCGGTGAAGTTTGTGCCGCTAGTGCCAGGCGAGCTGGCGTAGTTCAGGAGTAAAGGTTGAAGATTTTCCAGAAGATGTACGATAAGGCGTTGCTGTGGGCACGTCATCGGCACGCGACGCGTTATTTGTGCAGCTTAAGTTTTGCTGAGTCGGTATTTTTCCCCATTCCACCGGATGTGATGCTGGCGCCGATGGCGCTGGCTCATCCTGAGCGCGCGTTTCGCTTGGCTTGGTTGACCTCAATCTCTTCGGTGTTCGGTGGCATGGCTGGCTACTTGCTGGGCTACTTGTTGTACGACCCGGTGGTGCTGCCGTTTATCCAGCATATGGGCTATAAAGACACGTTTGCCATGGTGGAGCAATGGTTTAAGGACTATGGCGTTTGGGTGGTGTTTATCGCCGGTTTTTCGCCGATTCCTTATAAGTTGTTTACGGTCGGCGCTGGGTTGATGCAGATGGCGTTTTTGCCGTTTGTGATTGCATCGTTTATCGGTCGCGCCAGTCGGTTTTATATCGTGGCCGGTTTGATGTATTGGGGCGGTGAAAAGATGCAGCAAAAGTTACGTGATATTGTCGACTGGTTAGGGTGGGGCACCGTTGCTGCCGCCGTGGGAGCCTACGTCATTTATGCCAAATAAAGTTGGCTGCCTGATTGCAGTGGTATGGCTGGCGGGCTGTGCGGTTCAAGATGATCCGGCACCTGTCGCGGATTCAAAGACCAATCGTGGGCGCGTCGCGGCGAATGTGCCGCAGGCGTTGACCTATCAAGTCAAGGCCGGAGATACCTTGTTCTCGATTGCCTTTCGTTCCGGCATGGATTTTAAAACGCTGGCTCGTCTAAATCGCATCGGCGAACCCTATACCATTTATGTCGGGCAGGTGCTGGTCGTGACCAATCCGGACGCGCCTCAGACGGCCGTTGTCGGACCTGGCGCTGAAGGGCGGTCTGCAAACAAGAACCATTCAAATTCAAACAGTTCCACATCACGTTTAAAAACTTCTAAAGTAGTTGCGTCGCAAAAACAAACGCGCTATGGTCAAGATGAACGGGTCGAAGAATCCGAAAAAATCCCAAACAGTACCATTAGTGGGAACGTGAAACAATGGTTGTGGCCGGTCAAAGGCCCGATTTTGGAAAAATTCTCCGCACAGGAGCACGGAAACAAAGGCCTAGATATAGGCGGTACTGTTGGGACACCGATCAAAGCTACTGCAGCTGGGCAGGTCGTTTATGCCGGTAATGCGCTGCGGGGTTATGGCAATTTAGTGATCATTCGTCATAACGATGATTTCTTAAGTGCTTATGCTCACAACAGTCGCCTGTTGGTCAAAGAGCGTGATTCGGTGGTAGCTGGGCAAGTGATTGCAGAAATGGGGAATTCGGATGCAGATAAAGTTAAACTGCATTTTGAGATCCGTTTCCGCGGTAAATCTGTCGATCCACTACGCTACTTAAAATAATCATCCACACAAGCTCAACGAAAAGAATGGAATTCTGGCAGTTAGGTGTGACCACCGTTGTAGATCTGGGAGACGGATATGGGACATAAAGATGAAGATGAAGTAGTTGATTTCAAGGAATCGGAATTAACTGAAGACGTAGTTCTGCTTGACGACGATAGCGCAGAGCCTGATATGGCAGCGTTGTCGGCCGAAGACGACAATACCCCTGACGAAGTTTTTGTCAAAGACGATAGTCAACGCGCGATGGATGCCACCCAAATTTATCTGGGTGAAATTGGTTTCTCGCCGTTGTTATCTGCCGAAGAAGAAGTTTATTTTTCCCGCCTTGCCCTGAAAGGGGACGCTGCCGCACGAAAACGCATGATCGAAAGTAACCTCCGCCTGGTGGTGAAGATTGCCCGTCGTTACATTAACCGTGGCCTTGCGCTACTGGATTTAATCGAAGAGGGGAATTTGGGTCTGATCCGTGCCGTTGAAAAATTTGACCCAGAACGGGGTTTCCGTTTTTCAACCTATGCGACATGGTGGATCCGACAAACCATTGAACGCGCGATTATGAATCAAACTCGGACGATCCGGTTGCCGATCCATGTCGTCAAAGAATTAAATATCTATTTGCGTTGTGCCCGCGAACTATCGCAACGGCTTGACCACGAACCAACCCCTGAAGAAATTGCAGCAGCACTTGACCGTCCGGTTGAAGAAGTTCGCAAAATGTTGAAACTGAATGAGAAAATTACTTCAGTCGATATACCTGTCGCCGGTTCATCGGAAAAGCAGTTGCTGGACGTGTTGGCCGACGAAAAAGAATTAGGCCCTGAAGGTGAACTGCAAGATGCCGATATCAAACAGCATTTAGTGGTGTGGCTGGAAGAACTCAATCCAAAACAACGTGAAGTGTTAGCCCGGCGTTTTGGTTTGTTAGGGTTTGAGCCATCGACGCTGGAAGATGTCGGCCGTGAGATTGGCTTAACCCGTGAACGGGTGCGACAAATCCAAGTCGAAGCGCTGCGTCGCCTGCGTGAAATTGTCACACATCAAGGCTTGAATATCGAAACCTTGTTCCAGGAGTGATCCTGCGACAGTCCATAAAGGCGCCCAAGTGGCGCCTTTGTTTTTTGTGATGTAGGCACGGAGTTGCTCAATCCGGAATTCAAAGCCCAAACCCAAACTCCAAACGTCTCAACCACCAACCGACCCTGTTCGCTATCTGCCGTGCAGTCCTTGATGGCCAGCGTCCAAGCCCCTGTGAAACCGCTGATTCCGCTTTGTCCACGTCGCCTTTTTTGGAACTGGCACAGCCTTTGCGTTCTCTCTGATTGCTGGTTGTTTTTGCACCAATTTGGCGAACCAGACAAGGAGATCTGCGCATGACAACAACAAGGCTCGACGATTATCCACTTCACCCTGCTAGCTTCGATGAACTGGTGGATAGCAGCCACCAAGCGCGGCCTACCGCGCAGGCCATTGCTCGCTTTATTTTGCAATATGGTGCCGACGGCCTCGTCGAGCGCCAGCAGCAGCTGGATGCTGCCATTCGCGCGATGGGCGTGAATTTTACCGTGTATGCCGAAGGGCAAAATATCGACCGGGCCTGGCCGCTGGACTTGATCCCGCGTCCTATCGCCTTAAGCGAATGGAAGCGCACTAGCGCAGGTTTAAAACAACGCTTACAAGTGCTGAATTTGTTTATCGACGATTTGTACCACGAGCAGCGCGTGCTAAAAGCCGGTATTGCGCCCGCTGACTTGGTGCTCAATTCGCGTAATTTTCTTGCACCATGTCAGGGCGTGACGCCTCCTTTTGGGGTGTGGGCGCATATCTGCGGCACCGATTTAGTCCGCGATGCGCAAGGCACTATGTTGGTGCTGGAAGATAATTTGCGGGTGCCCAGCGGCGTGTCGTATATGTTGGAAAACCGCACCGTGATGAAACGGGTGTTTCCCGAACTGTTTGCCGAGTCCATCATCGTGCCGGTCGATGACTACCCGCAGCAGCTCTACAGCATGCTGGCGTCCTTGTCGCCGCGACCAGGCGACTTGCCCTGTATCGTGTTGTTAACCCCCGGCATTTATAACTCAGCCTATTTCGAACACGCCTATTTGGCGCAGCAGATGGGCATCGAGTTGGTGGAAAACCATGACTTAGTGGTTGTTGATGACGTGCTTTATCTCAAAACACTGCACGGCTTAAAGCGGGTGGATGTGGTGTACCGCCGCGTCGATGACATCTTTTTAGACCCGACGGTGTTTCGCGCCGATTCCGTGCTCGGTGTGCCGGGCATCTTTCGCGCCTGGGCCAAAGGCAATGTGGCGATCGCCAATGCGCCGGGTTCTGGCGTCGCCGACGATAAAGTGATCTATTCCTATGTGCCGCAACTGATCGAGTATTACTTGGGGGAAAAGCCGCTGATTGACAACGTCGAAACTTATTTGTGCTCTGATGCCAAGCAACGCGAATTTGTGCTGGCTAACTTGGATCAGCTGGTGGTCAAACCCGCCAATGAATCCGGTGGCTATGGCATTTTGATTGGCCCGCGCGCCACCGAGGCTGAACGCGCGGCAACCGCGGCGCAAATCCTCGACAACCCCCGCAATTTTATCGCCCAACCGACGCTGCAGCTATCGGTCGCGCCCACCTTGTGTGACGGCCTGTTGGAACCGCGTCACCTTGATTTACGGCCTTTTGTGTTGCAGGGGCGGGATTTGTATTGCAGCACCGGCGGGTTAAGCCGCGTTGCGCTTCGCCGCGGCTCGCTGGTGGTCAATTCGTCCCAAGGTGGCGGCAGTAAAGATACATGGATCATCAATGACGAGGTGGACGTATGTTAATGAAAGCGGTAGAGCAAATTTTCTGGTTAGGTCGCTATTTAGAGCGTCTGGATGACACAGCTCGGCTGGTCATCGCCACCAGTCATTTGTTGATGGATTCACACGAAGAAACCCAATTTGGCTGGCCAGTGCTGCTTGAGGTGCTGGGGCAATCCGCGCCGCGCTTGTTAGCGCCTTATGCCGATGCGCACGGTCGCTTGTCGCTGGCGGACACCGAGCGCGCAGTGATGGCATTACTGATTAATGAAGCCGACAGTCCGGTGTCCATTTTGGCCACGTCCGCTGCGCTGAAACGCAATGCGCGCAGTCTGCGCCCCTTGTTGCCGCGTGAAATGTGGGAAGAGTTAAACGCGCTAGATCTGTTTTTGCGCGACAGTTGCAGTCAGACGGTAAGTCGGCAACAACGCTATCAATTGATGGCGGAAGTTAGTCGGCGCTGCCAAATGGTGATTGGGGTGCTCGATGGCACTATGCTGCGTGGTGACGCCTTTGATGTGCTGAACATGGGCCGGCATTTAGAGCGCGCCGATATGACCACTCGCATCATGGACGTGATGGTGCTACAACAGCTGCAACCGACACAAATTAAGCGGCCGAAATTTCGTTGGATCTCGCTGCTCAATGCGCTTGGCGGAGTGGAGTCGTACCAACGGTTTGTGGCGGCGCAGACGCGTGACGTCGATGCGATTGACTATTTGTTAGCGTGTGCTGATTTCCCGCGCTCGATTAGTTATTGCTTTAATCGGATCGCATCATCGGCGAAACAACTTCCGCATGCACCTGCGATTGCCGATACCTTGTTGCGGGTGCAACAACACTTAAAAAGTGGCGCGTTAGGCGAGTTGTCGACGGTGCAGTTACACAGCCTGATCGATGAATTGCAAACTGGCATTATCGATTTGCATCACGTGATTTTATCGCCCTGTTTTGCGATCAATGCGGCGCAGCAGCGCTCTGCCTAACGGCCTGTGTTTGTAGCCATGATCGAAATGGCGAAAAGGGGAGTTTTGGTGCAACAACAGCATCTTCAGTGGTATCAGCAAACCAGCATAGCCCAGCGTCAGCAATGGCAGCAAACGCTGCAGCAGCAGTTTCGGCACGGGCCAGTCTTGGATCTGCAGCCTTGGTATATCGAACAGCGTGAATGGCAGTTGATCGAAGCAGGCTTATTGCAACGTCAGCGCTTGTGGTCATTGATATTACAAGACCTGTATGGCCCACGGCAGTTGCTGCACGATGGATTAGTGCCTGCCGATGCGCTGGCGGCCTGTGGCGCGTATGTATTGCCGATGGTGCAACAAAGTGCGGCGGCGCTGGATTGGTTGGTGCTGTATAGCGCGACGGTGATACGCCGGCTCGATGGCAGTTTTTGTGTCGTGGCCGATCATGGCGGGCCGCCGCATGGGCTGGGCCGAGTCGTTGAACAGCGCCTCGCGCTCAATCAACTCGCCAGCGAATGGCGTGGGCCTTGGCCGCGGCGGCAACTGGCTGGTTTTTTTCGGCAACTGTTGCAACGAATGCAGCGCCAGCCACAGGGGATCTGTGCTTTGTTAACCGAAGGTGCCCGCGATTTGCAGTACAGTGAACATGCGCGCCTGGCTAATTATCTGGACATTGCGCTGGTGCGTGGCAGTGATTTGCTCTATCGCGAAGGGCAGTTGTGCCTGAAAACCTTGTCGGGGTTGCAGCCACTGCAAAGTGTGTTGCGGTTTGTCGATGCGGCTGCAACCGATCCGCTGGAATTTTCAGACAGCGCCCAAGGCTGCGCCGGGTTTGTCGCCAGTCTGCGTCAGCAGCAGTTTTTGTGTATCAATCCACCGGGGGCAGAACTGATCGACAGTGGCGTGCTGCAGCCGTTTTTGCCGGCGTTGGCGCAGCAACTGCTTGGTGAGTCGTTATTGCTTGATCAACTCGACACCGGCTGGTGTGCGCAACACCCAATGCCAGATGGCGCCGTGCTGCAACGGCTCAGCGATGGACAACGTATGGCGTCGCACGATGCCGAGTATCCGAATTGGTGCCATCAAGCGGTGCTGCAACCCACCGATTATGTCTGGCAGCAAGCCGCTGAGGCTCAGCCGCTGCCCTATCAAAGCGACGACGGCAGTTTAGCCTTGTTGCCGGCCGCCGTGCGCTTGTACAGCCTCTCGCCCAGTAGTCCAAGTGGCAGCGCCTGTCTGTTGCCCGGTGGGCTGGTTGGCTTGGGGTCTGTGTTAGATTTTATGGCCAAACCGAGTCAGGCCACGGTGTGCAAAGATCTGTGGGTGCAAACCGAGCGTAGCGACAGTCAGTCGTTGTTGTCGGCAACGTCCGAGCTGACCTTGTCCCGGTTTGCCGGGCTTGTCTCTAGCCGCTTGGCCGACCATTTGTTCTGGTTGGGCCGTTATCATGAACGATTAAACCACTGCGTACGATCGCTGCGAGCGGCCATCCACTTGCATTTGCAACAGACACCCAGCGGTGGTTTTAGTGCTGAGGTGGATGCACTGCTGCGGTTTGCGTTGCATGCCAATGGCGCGAGCAGTGGCACCTGGCGAACCGATCAACCCTTGGCGCTTGCTGCCGTGGTCGATTGGCTGTTTTCGGAGCGCGATGGGTTAGTCAGCATTATGCAAAGTGTCTGGTACAACGCGAGCTCGGCGCGGGACTATTTTGCGTTTGACTCGACGCTGGTGCTCGAGCGCTTGCAGCAGTTGATCGGTAGCTGGAGCGCCTTGCAGCAAGTGCAACGGCAAACGCCGAATCTGCCGCAGCTGATGCAACTGCTGGATGAAATCATCTTTTGTCAGCACGCATTTTATGGGCTCAACCACGAAACCATGAGCCGCACGCCGGCCATGCGCATGTTGGATTTAGGCCAGCATATTGAACGTGCGCTGCAAACGGCGGGGTTGCTGCAACATACCTTAGTCAGCCCTGGCCATGCGCCGAGTGTGCTGTTGCAAGAAACCGTATTAAAACTGGCCGATACCTTGATGACCTACCGGCGCCGATACCGCAGTTTATTGCACCCGCTGGCGGTGATCGATTTGTTGTTGTTTGATGACAGTACGCCGCGTTCAGTTGGTTATCAATGCCAGCGTATTCAGCATCAATGTGGGCAATTGCCGCAATTGGCCAGCGGACCAGGTTTGTCGGGTGAGCAGCGGTTAGCACTTGAATTAGTCAGTTTGCTGCAATTAGCGGAACCTGCGAGTTTGGTCGATAGCGCGCAACAAGCGACACCAGCACTTGGCCTCTTGCTCAGTCAACTGCAACACCGATTGCGGCTGCTGTCGGATCACTTAAGCCAGTCTTACTTCCATCACAGTTTACCGGGGGTGACATGGCAACGGATTTAATATCGCGGCGTTATCGTCTGCAGCACGCGACGCGTTATCACTACGAACAACCGGTGCTGCATAGTTTTAATGTGACTTGCTTGCAGCCGCGGCAAACGACATGGCAACACGTGCATTGGACTGCGTTGCAAACCGAGCCGGCACTGGCGCATCACGTCAGTTTTGTTGATGCTTTTGGTAACGAGCGCCAACTGCTGCATGTGCCGCAGGCGCATACCGAATTTGCCGTGACATTAAATGCGGAACTAACTGTCACTGCGCGCCACAGCGAGCAGTGGCTTGGTCAGACATGCGCGCTTGAGGTGCTGCAACAACTCAGTTCCCACACTGAGCCCTGGTTGGCGTGGTGTCGTCGAGCCAGCCCGCTGGTGCCGCTGTTACCTGAAGCGGCAGCCATTTGGCGTCGCGTTGCGGTTGCGCAGGGGGATGTACTTCAGAACATCCAGCGCTTAAACCATTGGATTTTCAACGAGTTTGCGTATGTGCCAGCCGCGACCAGCATTAGCACGCCGCTGGTGCAAGTGCTGCAACAACGGCAAGGGGTCTGTCAGGATTTTGCGCATCTGGCGATTGCTGTGCTGCGATCGCAGGGCATTGCCGCACGCTATGTCAGCGGCTACTTGGAGACGCTTGCCCCGGCAGGGCAGGAAAAACTGCAAGGCGCCGACGCATCGCATGCTTGGTTTGAAGTCTTTGTGCCGCCGTTGGGGTGGGTCGGCTTTGATCCAACCAATAACCTGATGCCCGATGTTCGGCACTTGCAGCTGGCGGTCGGTCGTGATTTTTCAGACGTCACACCACTCAAAGGTGTGGTGCAAGGGCGTGGGGAGCATCAACTACAGGTCGCGGTGGACGTGTTGGCGTTGTGACAAGCAGCACTTACGGCGGCCACATGTTGCATGTTTTCGTCAGTAAGTGCTGTTTTTCTCTTTAGATCATCGACTTACAGTTGTTGTTTCCATTGATACAACAACTCGAGTGCTTGCCGCGCCGACAAATCGTCAGGGTTTAGTTGCCGTAATTGCTCAAGCAAAGGGTGTTCGGTGTCTAATAAACTCAGTTGTGGCGCAGGCTCGGCTAGCTTTGTTGCCGCGCTGCTAGGGTTGGAGAGTGGGTGCAGTTGTTCCAGCGCTTTAAGTTTTTGCCGCGCTTGCTGGATCACCACTTTCGGCACGCCCGCCAGTTGCGCCACTTGCAAGCCATAGGATTTGCTGGCGGCGCCTTCTTGCACTTGGTGCATAAACACAATGTGATCGCCATGCTCCACCGCATCCAAATGGATATTGGCGACGCCACGTTGCAACCTGGCCAATTCGGTTAATTCAAAGTAGTGCGTGGCAAATAAGGTCAATGCTTTGAGTTTGGTGGCCAAGTATTCTGCACAAGCCCACGCCAGCGACAACCCGTCGTAGGTGCTGGTGCCGCGGCCAATTTCGTCCATCAGCACCAAGCTGTTGGCGGTGGCGTGGTGCAAAATGGTCGCCGTTTCGGTCATTTCCACCATAAAGGTTGAACGGCCGGACGCTAAGTCATCGGATGCACCGACGCGTGTGAAGATCCGATCAATCGGGCCCAGCACTGCCCGTTGCGCCGGCACAAAACAGCCGACGTAAGCCATCAGCACTATCAGCGCCGTTTGCCGCATATAGGTGGATTTACCGCCCATATTCGGGCCTGTCACCACCAACAAACGCCGCTCGGGTTGCAGTTGCAGCGGGTTGGCGATAAAAGGCTCATCCAGCGTGGTTTCGACCACTGGGTGGCGACCCGCTTCAATCGTCACCCCCGTGCTGTCGACTAAATCGGGTTGGCGGTAATTGAGGGTTAACGCGCGCTCGGCGAAACAGCACAACACGTCCAACTCACTGACGCTGTAGGCCAGTTGCTGCAAGGTGGCAAGATCAGGCGCCATTAAATCAAACAAACCGTCATACAGCTGTTTTTCCAGCGCCAGCGCTTTGCTTTGACTGCCTAGCACTTTGTCTTCGTATTCTTTCAGCTCTGGAATGATGTAACGTTCGTTGTTTTTCAGCGTTTGCCGGCGAATGTAATCGGCAGGTACTGCGTCTGCGGCGGCGCGGCCAGTTTCGATGTAATAACCCGCCACTTTGTTGTAGCCAACTTTGAGTGAGGCGATACCGGTGCGGGCTTTTTCACGAATTTCCAGTTGTTCTAGATAATCGGTTGCGCCGTCGGCGAGACTGCGCCATTGATCCAATTCCGCGTGGTAACCACTGGCGATCGCACCGCCGTCCCGAATCAGCACCGGCGGGTTTTCGACGATGGCGCGTTCAAGCAGGGCTTGCAGCTCTGGCAGTGGCTGACATTGCATCGCCAGCTGTTGCAGTTGCGGGCTTTGCACGCTCGCCAGCAGGTCGTTCAGTTCCGGCAGCACTTGCAGCGCTTGACGCAAACGAGCTAAGTCGCGCGGCCGCGCACTGCGCAGCGCCACCCGACTGACGATCCGCTCGATATCGCCAATCTGTTTGAGGATCGGCGCCAGTTCCAAGTGATGATCTTGCAACTCGGCCACCGTGTGATGGCGGCGGCGCACTTGGGCTTGATCACGCAGCGGCGCATGCAACCAGCGTTTTAACAAGCGACTGCCCATCGGCGTTTGGCAGGTATCGAGCACTGCCGCGAGCGAGTGACTAAACTGGCCGGACAGGGTTTGGGTGAGCTCTAAGTTACGCCGAGTCGCGGCATCGAGCACGATGTGATCCGAACTGCGTTCCAGTGACATACTGCGCAGGTGCGGCAGGGCAGAGCGCTGCGTATCTTTGACATACTGCAACAAACAGCCAGCGGCCAGCAGCGCCAGGGGCGCTTCATCCACGCCAAAGCTTTTCAGATCGCGAGTACCGAATTGTTGGCACAAGGTGCGCTCAGCTGCGCTTTTTTCAAAATCCCACACCGGACGGCGACGCGCCCCTTTGCGCGATAGCGCATGGGCGGGTAACTGTTGTTCTTCGTTGTACAGCAGCTCCGCTGGGTTTAAGCGCTGTAGCAGCGCTAAAAAATCATCGCTGTGCGCCGCTTGTGTCAATAAAAAGCGCCCCGCGGATAAATCTAAATAGGCCACACCAAATTGGCCTTTGTGCTCAAACACCGCGGCAAGCAAAGTGTCTTGGCGCTCTTGCAGCAAGGCTTCGTCGGTGACTGTGCCTGGCGTGACAATACGCACTACCTTGCGCTCCACCGGGCCTTTACTCAGCGCGGGGTCGCCGACTTGCTCACAGATGGCCACCGATTCGCCAAGTTGGACTAAGCGCGCCAAATAGTTTTCCACCGCATGGTGCGGTACGCCCGCCATCGGAATGGGTTGACCGGCGCTTTGGCCGCGTTTGGTTAACGAAATATCTAATAAATCGGCGGCTTTTTTCGCATCGTCATAGAACAATTCGTAAAAATCGCCCATCCGATAAAACAACAAAATGTCTGGGTTTTCGGCTTTAAGGGCTAAGTATTGTTGCATCATCGGCGTATGTGCTTGAACGCCTGTTAACTCTGATTGCATAATCGGCTGAACAACCTTGCTTGGGGATGTCTGTGTTACCAGCTGAAACCGAACGTCTGGCCGCTGAACTAGGTCAGCTATTATTACGAAAAAAAACGACCATCACCACCGCTGAATCTTGTACCGGTGGTGGGATTGCCTATGCATTAACCGCAACCCCCGGCAGTTCGGCCTATGTGGACCGTGGTTTTGTGACTTATAGCAACAAAGCGAAGCAGCAATTGCTCGGCGTAAAAAGCGCCACCTTGTTGCAATTTGGTGCTGTGTCGGAGCAAACCGTGCATGAAATGGCGGTGGGCGCGCAAACAGCGGCCGGTGCGGGTGTCGCTGTGGCCGTGTCCGGCATTGCCGGACCGGGCGGTGGCAGCGAGCAAAAACCAGTGGGCACTGTCTGGTTTGCTTTTGCTGTAGACGCGCATGTGGTCACCACACGTTGGTTATTTCATGGCGACAGAGCCAGTATTCGCGCGCAAGCCATCGACTTTGCACTACAACAACTGATCTTATTGTTGACAGTCCAAACGGATTAAACTACTGTATGAGCATACAGCAGTTGCTTAGTCACCTTTTTTCTCGGAGATCGTAATGGACGATAACAAATCAAAAGCCCTTAGTGCCGCGTTAAGTCAAATCGAACGTCAGTTTGGTAAAGGTTCGATCATGAAACTCGGTGATACCACCGCCTTAGACATCGAAGCTATTTCAACAGGATCGTTAGGTTTAGACATCGCATTAGGCATTGGCGGCTTGCCATGCGGTCGTATCGTCGAGATCTACGGTCCTGAATCTTCAGGTAAAACCACCTTAACTTTGCAAGTCATCGCTGAAGCACAAAAAATGGGTAAAACCTGTGCCTTTATCGATGCCGAACATGCGCTAGACCCAGTCTACGCGGGCAAACTGGGCGTTAAAGTCGATGATCTGTTAGTGTCACAACCAGACACAGGTGAACAAGCATTAGAAATTTGTGACATGTTAGTGCGCTCTGGCGCGGTCGATGTGGTTGTAGTCGACTCGGTGGCGGCACTTACGCCAAAAGCTGAAATCGAAGGCGATATGGGCGACAGCCATGTGGGTCTGCAAGCCCGTTTGATGTCGCAAGCACTGCGCAAGTTAACTGGTAATATCAAACGTTCAAACACGCTGTGTATTTTCATCAACCAAATCCGCATGAAGATCGGTGTGATGTTTGGTAACCCAGAAACCACCACCGGTGGTAACGCGCTGAAATTCTACGCCTCGGTGCGTTTAGATATTCGTCGTATCGGTTCGGTGAAAGAAGGCGAAGAGGTTGTCGGTAACGAAACTCGTGTCAAAGTGGTGAAAAACAAAGTAGCACCACCCTTTAAACAAGCCGAATTTATCATTCAATACGGTGCAGGCATTAGCAAAGATGGCGAGCTGATCGACTTAGGCGTAGCGGAAAAACTAATTGATAAATCAGGCGCTTGGTATGCCTACAAAGGCAGCAAGATTGGCCAAGGTAAAGCCAACGCGATGAAGTTCATGCAAGAAAACCCAGCCATTGCGACAGAGATTGAACGTGAACTGCGTACACGCTTGCTGTTGCAGCCCACCGTTGGAGCTCCAGGTGCGGTAGAAGAGCTAGAAGAAGAGCCAGAAGATCTGGAACAAGAGTTCTAATTCGATATCTCGATTAAGCGATAAAAAAACCACCAACTAAGGTGGTTTAATTAGATGGTCCGCCTCTTTCCTCAGCGACTAAGCTGAGAGTGTTTAC
>CAYTIQ010000007.1:0-90712 GCA_964437935.1 uncultured Rheinheimera sp. | reverse complement strand
ACACTCTCAGCTTAGTCGCTGAGGAAAGAGGCGGACCATCTAATTAAACCGGCGCATGCCGGTTCTTTTAATGGGGCGTGGGAATTAACCCCGTAAATGCATCTGGCGCTGAAACTCGCGGATCTTCTCGACATAATGCCGAGTCGTTTGCACCGTCAGTACACTGCGGCTGGCATCGAGCACTTGGCCGCCGAATTCATCGGCTAACTTTTTCGCTGCATTATGCATTAAGTTGAAGTTTTGCAAGGCTTCACCTGGCCCTGGCAAGGTCATAAACAAACTCAAACCACGGGTTTGCAGCTTATCCATCTCTTCTAAATCAAAGGTACCTGGATTAAACATATTGGCCAAACTGAACAACACGCCACCAGAGCCTGCAGCGTCTTGATGACGATGGAAAATATTCATCTCGCCATATTTAAAGCCCAGTGTCAGCAGGGACGGTAACAACAAGGAACCATCGATGTCTTGGTTTTCTGGTACCAACACATACAGGATTAACACTTCACTAGGCGCATCGGCGTCTGAGGTGTTGGCGGCTTGTTCGTTGACACTGTCATCCTGCTCATTGGCTGAAAAGCTTAACGTTGGCTCATCACGGCGAGCGCTTGGACGCTCGCGCTCTTCCAACAATTGCTTGGCAGGTACTTTGACTTTATTGCTGCGGGGCGCAACGGCGGGTTGCGGCCGAGGTTGCGGTTTTTCGCCTGGCGCCAATTTACGCTTTTTACCAACGCCATATTCATCAAAACCATCTGACTTTTGCGAACCGGCATCGTCATTAAAAAACTTATGATCAGCCTGCTGTGACGCCTTCCGATCAGACCACCAGCCATGAAGTGCCAAGCCAATGATGGCCAACACACCAGCCACAATCAATGCATAACGTAACTCTTCGCCCATTACTTCTACCTTTTAATTCTTAGGCTTGCGCCATTTTCACGGCGTCTTCCACATCCACTGCAACGACTCGTGATACCCCGGGTTCCTGCATCGTCACCCCCATCAACTGAGCCGCCATTTCCATCGCAATTTTGTTATGACTGATATAGATAAATTGCACACTATCAGACATTTCCCGCACTAAGTTACAAAACCGACCGACATTGGCATCATCCAGCGGTGCGTCGACTTCGTCCAGCATACAAAAAGGTGCTGGATTGAGGCGGAAAATTGAAAACACCAATGATAAAGCGGTCAGCGCTTTTTCTCCACCCGATAATAAGTGGATCGTGCTGTTTTTTTTACCCGGCGGCCTTGCCATGATGGTTACACCGGTCTCTAGCAAGTCATCGTCGGTTAAATCAAGGTACGCGCTGCCGCCACCAAACACTTTGGGGAATAAGGATTGCAACCCTTGATTCACCTCATCAAAGGTCGCTTTGAATTTCTGCCGTGTCTCACGATCGATTTTTCGGATCGCCGTTTCCAAGGTTTCAAGCGCCGAGACGAGATCTTGATGCTGGGCATCCAGATACATTTTGCGCTCGTTTTGCGTAGTAAATTCATCAATAGCCGCCAAGTTGATCGGTCCAAGCTTCGCGACCGCATCTGTGACTTTTTCCAGCTGCTGTTGCAGGTGGCTTTCATCGGCATCCAGTGACAAGGTTGGCAGCAGCTCGGCGAAATTCACATTCATCTCGCGCAGCAGCTCCAGCATATTGGCAGCACGGACTCGGTAGCCTTCGGCGTCAAGCCGCAGCAGCTCGATCGACTTTTGCCGCTGCTGCCGCAACTGAACCAAGCCCTGTTGACCTTGCTCTAACAGCCGAATATGCGCCTCGCGTTGTAAAATCTGCTGATCGTAATCAATTCGTGCCTGCTCCGCTTCATCACGACTTAACAGCAAGGCTTGCATCTCTTCTAACTCGACCGGATCGATCTCACTGAGCAGCTCATGTTGTGCCTCCAGTTGGCCACGTTTCTCCTCGAGCCTTGCCAACGCCAACCGAGTTTTTTGTTCGTGCAAACGCGCCGCATCCAGCTGACGCGCCAGAGACACCTGATCTAACCGCGCTTTTTGCAATTGTGCGCTCAAGGCATTGGCTTGGGCACGCCGCTCACTGAGTAACTGACTGGCATGCTGCTCGTCGGCCTGATACTGCTGCTCGGTGGCATGATGGGACTCTAATTGCTCCACCAACAGCGCAAGCTGCAGCTCACCTTGTGCAATCTTAGCGGCCAACAGCTGCAACTCATCATTCAGCTGCTGTTGGCGCTCGGCATGTTGTTGCTGCAGACGTTCGATTTGCTGGCGTTGCTGCGCTTGCAGTTGCACTTGGGTCGACAGCTGTTGCAGTTGCGTTTTGGACTCTTGGCACTGCTGACGTTTAGCCAGTAACACACTATCGAGTTGCTCAAGCTCGGCGCTACGCTGAAGCAGCTGCGCTTGCATCGGCGCTAGGCGCGTAGAAAGTGCCACGTTTTGCTGTGACAACTGCTGCAACTCGGCCTGCAGCTGTATACGCTGCACACTGACATCCGCCGGTGCTTTGCACAGACTATCCACATGCGCCCACCAGCCATCCATGGTCACCAAGCTCCACGGCTCAACCAAGGCCGCTTGCAAGGATAAATCCTCGGCACACAGCACAAACTGAAAGCTCTGCGGGCAGGCTCCGTCGATGAGTTCAGCCAAAGTGGCAAGCGCGGCGAGCGGGGCTGGGCGCGCCACCTGACAACTCAGCGCAACGCGACTGGACTCCACCCAAGCGCCATTAGCCGGTAAGTCGCTGGGCCACTGGCGCAGATGCTGCGCTTGATTTAATTGTTGCAACACCGCCAAGGCCGCGGCCTGCCATGGCGCTGGCACCTTGAGTGCGTCAATCAACCGAGTTTCACCGGCGATGGCGGCAACCTGCGATTCGATCTGCTGCTGTTGCTTGGTGAGCAAGGCCACTTCAAGCTCGATTTGCTTGCTGGTTAACTGCAGCTGTTGCCATTCAGCTTGGCGTTGTTGGCGGTCGGCCTCAAGCTCTGTAAGGGATTGCTGCTCGCTGTCATGCTCAGCGTGCTGTTGCTGTAGCTGTTGCAACAGCTGCTGGTTTTCCTGAGTTAATTGGGTCAACTGACTAGTTAAGTCTTGCTGCTCAAGCTGTGATAATTCTTGGCCTAAACGCAGTTGCAGGTGACGTTGATGCTCCAAGCTCGATTGCAGTTGCGTATGTTGATGGCGTAATTGATAAAACTGTTGGTCAAACTGGCGTTGTGCTTGACGAACGCGAACGCTTGCCTCTTCGGCTTGGACCAACTGCTGTTGTAGCTCAGCGACTTGCTCATCGAGCATCTCAAGCGCGGGGGCTTGTTCGAGCAATAATGCTTCAAACTCAGCAATTTGGGCCAGTTCTCGCTGCTGATTGTCGAGCTGATGTTGCACATCCAGGGCTAACAGGCGTTTTTCATCGGCCAATTCTTGCGAGCGACGACGTTGATGCAACAGTTGTTGCTCGAGGGCGGCAATCTGCGTACTGGCGGTAAAAAACCGTTGCTGAGCGTCAGTTTGCTGCTGACGTAACTCGGCAAGTTGAGTTTTAGCCAGTGTCAGCTCAGCGAAGGTACCACTATCTTGTTGCTCAAATTTAAGTAATTCAAGCTCTTGCGTTTTTAATTCGGTCTCAGTGCGTTGCAAGTGCTCGTTGTAGCGATACCAGCGCAACCCGGTTAATTCCGCTTTTAACCGTCGCTCGGCAGCTTTTAATTCCTTAAACCGCTCGGCCGTCGCGGCCTGGCGACGTAACTTGTCGATGTTTTTGGCCAGTTCTTCGCGGACATCGGCTAAACGGTCCAAATTGTCACGGGTGTGGACAATTCGTGTTTCGGTTTCTTTGCGACGTTCTTTGTAACGGGAGATCCCGGCAGCTTCTTCGATAAACACCCGCAGTTCTTGTGGCCGCGATTCAATCAACCGCGAGATCATGCCTTGCTCGATGATCGAATAACTGCGCGGTCCAAGGCCGGTGCCTAAGAAAATATCGGTGATATCGCGGCGGCGGCATTTGCTGCCGTTTAAAAAATACAAGGACTGCGCATCGCGCGTCACCACGCGCTTGATGGAGATCTCACTGCGGTCTGCCATACTGCCACTGATACGGCCTTGGGTGTTCTCAAACACCAATTCAACCGAGGCCTGTGATACCGGTTTGCGCTGGGCGGAGCCATTAAAAATAACGTCGGTCATCGCATCGCCGCGCAGATTTTTGGCGCTACTTTCGCCAAGTACCCAACGCACGGCGTCAATCACATTGGATTTGCCGCAGCCGTTTGGCCCAACAACGCACGTCATTGGGGTTGGAAACGGTACCTGCGTCGCATCGACAAAGGATTTAAAACCGGCGAGTTTGATGTGTTTAAGGCGCATGCCGAAAGAGAGGTCCGCACAATCGAAAGACTTACAGACTGTAACAAATCAGTTTTTTACTGTCACGGCTAAACTATTGAGTTTGTTGCAACTCCAAGGGAACATGGCAGCTTCAGTGCCGATTGATGCGCTGACTGTTGGTTTTTGTTCAGTAAAGGAGCATTCCATGCATTATTTCTTTCAGGGCTTGTCGTTGATCAATACCAAAGGTCTGCGCCGGTTCGTGTTGATCCCACTGTCAATAAACTTGCTGTTGTTCGCGACGGCCTTTTTATACCTGCTGCAGCAAGTGCAGGGCTGGGTCAATTATCTGATGGGCTGGATCCCCGACTGGCTGAGCTTTTTATCCTACCTGTTGTGGCCGATCTTGGTGTTGTCTGTGGTGTTAAGTTTGGCGTTTACCTTTACCATGGTGGCCAATTTTATCGCCGCGCCTTTTAACGCATTATTGGCGGAAAAGGTCGAACAGCATCTGACCGGCCATGTGTTTGCCGATGCGGGCGCTGCGGGCTTTGTGAAGGATGTGCCGCGGATGCTGGGGCGGGAATGGACCAAGTTTTTATATTGCTTCCCGCGCGCCATTGGCTTTTTCCTGTTGTTTTTATTGATCCCAGTCGGTGGTCAAATCATTTGGTTTTTATTTACCAGCTGGATGATGGCCATTCAATATTTGGATTATCCCTATGACAACCACAAAGTGTCCTTTCATGCGATGCGCCAATCGCTGCGGGATGACTGGACAGGTAGCTTTGGCTTTGGCATGACCGTGTCGATCGCCAGTATGGTGCCATTTTTAAACTTGTTGGTGATGCCCGTCGCCGTATGTGGTGCCACCGCTATGTGGGTCGACCGCCATAAGAGTTTGCATATCCAGCGCTAAACAGCCCCATTCGCGCCTGTGCCGCCGTTGGTTTTGTGGCCTTCGGCGGCCTTGCTGGCTGACCTTTTAAGTCCTTTTGCCTGCAACGTCTTAAGGTGAATGCACTAAATATCATGCAAAGCGCGCTTGCCATCATTGGTGTTCGCGCCACACTTGGGTATAATGCGCGCCGTTTTTTTGCTCATTGGAGCCGCTGTTGAAAACCCAAGTTCTGTCCTCTCAAACCGACCTCGCCCTCGCCGCCGACCTGTTAAAACAGGGCCAATTGGTGGCGGTGCCGACGGAAACCGTGTATGGCCTCGCGGCGGATGCACGCAACCCTGCAGCAGTGGCTGGGATATTCACGGCAAAAGGACGGCCGGCCGATCACCCGCTGATCGTGCATCTGGGAGATGCCAGCGACATTCGCCAATGGGCCCAAGATATTCCAGACACCGCATGGCAATTAGCGGCGGCGTTTTGGCCTGGTCCACTGACCATGTTGCTGCGAAAAGCGGCTGACGTGTCTGACGTGGTCACCGGTGGGCTTAGTACCATCGGTCTTCGCGTGCCTGCTCACCCTGTGATGCAGCAGCTGTTGCGCGATTATCAGTTGGCCGTTGCCGCGCCCTCCGCCAACCCCTACAAAAAATTAAGTCCAACCTCGGTCGAGCATGTGCTGGCAGGCCTTGATGGCAAAATTGCCGCGGTGATTGATGGCGGCGACTGCGACGTTGGGTTGGAATCGACCATCGTCGATTTGACTGGTGCTGAGGTGCAAGTGCTACGAGCGGGCCCGATCAGCGCTGATGAAATTGCCCTGGTGCTGGGTCGTGAAGTGTCATCGCCGCGTGAACACAACGTGGCAGTGCCGGGGAACGTTAAAGCGCATTATCAGCCAAGTAAACCCTTGTCCATTTTCAACACGGCAGAACTTGCATCGCGTTTAAGTCATGCCCCTGCCGATGTCATTTGCTTGTATCTAAGCCCGGTGTTTCAATCGATGGCAAAACCAAGCTGGCAGCAAATGCCAGAGCAAAAAGCCGATTATGCTCGCACCTTGTACCGCAGTTTGTTTGAGGCGGATAAACGCCAGGGCAGTGAGATTTGGTTAGAACAGCCGCCGCAATTGCCAAGCTGGGCTGATGTGAATGACCGGCTGCGGCGGGCACAGCACAAAGGCTAATGCCTAGTATCGCAGCAAGATGATGCTAAAAAGCAGCCAATGGCTGCTTTTTTTCTTGCGTGTTAGGGCGCGCGTTTTTTCATCCGCTCAACAAAGCGCGCAGGTTTTTCTGCACTGGGTTGTTCCCGCACGATCACGGGACGCGACACAATCAAGTTGTTGGGATAGACCACCACATCGCCTGATTCTTTGCGCAGCACCGTTGAAAACAAGTTCACCTCTTCGATGGTGCCTTCTAGTGCATTACCGCCATCAATAATTTTGACTTTTTTGCCCTGCGAAAATGCGCTTTGTCCGAGCAAAATAAAAAACGCAGTGATGTTACTTAATAAACTCCAAGCCGCGAATAACGCCACCCCGACCACGGCGATCATCGATGAGGCAAGCACCAACAAGCCTTTGATATCGATGCCCCAGACAATCGATAACACCACCACCAACAACATAAACAACAAGATATGAAACACCACCATGGCGCGGCGATTCATTTCTTCTTTTAGCATCGTGGCCGCAATGGTGCGGTAAATAAAGGGGGCGATACGTCGACTTAGCACCCCATAAATCAGAAACACAATGCCTGAAATCACCGTTTGCGCGATCTCAGGTTTGTAATGCTCTGTGAGTAATTTAAGCTCATGTACCCAATGGACCGAACCGTCCAACATAATTGCTCCTTACCCTGCTATTAATCCAAATCGTTTAACGGCCAGGTGACGATATGATCTTCATAATCCTCAAATTTGACCGCTAATTCTGAAATGGTTTTGTTACGCACAGACATTTGTTTTTTGTGCATCAAACTTTTTTTGCCGTTGTTTAGCAATGGATGCCAGCTGGGTAAACCGCGTCCTTCCATCAACCGGCGATAGCTGCAGCTAATTGGCATAAAGAAAATGTCTTTCAGATTGTCTTTGGTCAATTTCACACAGTCAGGTACCAACACGGTGCGCATGTCGTAACAATCGCAACTGCAGTTGTGGCTATTTAAGTATTGACAGGCCACGTTGGTGAAATAAACAGTCTCACCTTCATCGACATAATCTGTCGGGCCAGCCTGCGCTTCATCGTCATCTTCAATCAGCTTGTTTAAGCAACATTTAGCGCAGCCATCACAGACCGATTCCCATTCTTCGGTGGTCATGTCTTCGAGGCGCTTGGTTTCCCAAAATTTATCTTGTAACGTCATTCTGTCCTCAGTGCCGTCAACGACGACGTCGAACTTACTGTGCTCGTCAGGGTGTAAAAACCATCGAACGACAGCGTTAGCGTATCACCGGCGTGAAGTGGCCCAACACCAGCTGGCGTACCGGTTAAAATCAAATCACCGGCCTTGAGTGTAAACCAATGCGACATTTCACTGATCATTTGGCAAATGCCGCGGATCATCAATCGTGCATCGCCAGTTTGCCGACGTTGTCCATTTACGTCTAATGCAAAACGCAACGCTTGCACATCGTCAATGGCCTCGAGCGGCACCAACGGCCCCATTGGACAAGCACCATCAAACCCTTTGGCGATCTCCCACGGCCGACCCAATTGTTTTTGCTGGGCTTGCACTGTGCGCAAAGTTAAATCCAGTGCTAAGCCAACGCCCCAGATAGCCGACAGCACTTGCGCGGGGCTTGCGGCACGCAACGGGGCTTTGAGCAACACCGCCAGTTCCGTTTCGTTGTGCACCTCACCATGCTGCAACGGAATGGCAAACTCAGCCGCAAAAGGGACCAAGGCCGTTTCTGGTTTGATAAAAAACAACGCATCCGGCGCTGTTTTGCTGTTCATCTCGGCGATATGATCTTGATAATTCTGACCGATGCAGACCACTTTGCCGACTGGCAAGGCGATGTCTTGCCCCGCGACATCTCGATGTTGATAAGTCATCTAATTGTGCTTTCCTGCAGGTTTAGCGACGATAGTATCAGCCAAGTAGCCAACACTGCTGACAAAATAATAAGAGCGGTTCCAATGCATTAACGTCTGATAGTTGCGATAAGCCAAATACGCACGGCCTTCTTTATCATCCGGCATCACCAGCGTCGCCGGCAGATTGCTGTGTGCAAGCGCAGAGCCGTCGATGTTACGCACGCCTAGTTTCGCCCACTCCGTGAGCGGCCGCTCGCGTTGCTGCCACCACTCAAGCCACTGCTCGCGATTCTTACTCCCTTTCGGGATCACCAAGCCATAGTCAAACGTTGCCGGCAGCTGCACTTGCCGCCCCCAACTTTCGCCTGGCCGCCAACCTTCAGTTTTCAAATAGTTAGCAATCGAAGCAAAAGCGTCTTTGCGATTGGTCCAAATATTCTTATGGCCATCACCATCGCCATCTTGCGCATACTTTACAAAAGCGCTTGGCATAAATTGGGTGTGCCCCATCGCGCCCGCCCAAGAGCCTTTCATATCGGCTAATGTCACATCCCCAGCTTGCAAAATATCCAGTGCTAGAAAGAATTCTTGGCGGAAAAACGCTTCGCGACGTCCTTCGTAGGCCAAGGTCGCAAGGGCGGATGGCACCGAATAGTTGCCAGTAATTTTACCAAAGGAACTTTCAAGCCCCCACAAGGCAATGATAAATCGACCTGGCACGCCATATTGCTTGGACAGTTGTTGTAACTCTGGCTGGTATTTTTCATAGGCCAACCGCGCTTGCTTGATGCGCCAGTCATTGACACGTTTGGGCAAGTAGGTATCGAGCGTTTCGACAAATTCAGGTTGCTTTTTATCTGCCACCACCACGTGTGGGTGATAACTTAAGCTGTTAAACACCTTCGCCACCAACGCTTTGGGGTAACCACGGGCAAGCGCTTCGGCTTTCAGCTGTTGGCAATATAAAGCAAAACCTGCTTCGCTCTTGTCCGCCGTGATGGCCTTGTTTGTGTTGGCTTTATTGGCCACCACGTTGGTTGACGCTGTGGCGGTGTTTTGTGTGGAGTCCGCATTGGCGGAACAGGCGCTGGTCACGACCAAACACGCGGCGATCAGCGTGTATTTCACTTTCAAATGCATCATGCAGTTGGGTCTTCCAAATCTACACCACTGGCTTTGAGCCACGCACGGTGTTCTTTTAACAAATCTTCTTGCGGTGGTGGTAGCTGCAAATAAAAGCCTTTATCAGCTAACTCAGCACGCACTTTATCGATATCAGCACCGGCTAGTTTGTCGCGTTGCGCCAAATCCAACACGGTGACCAGCACGGGGGTGCCAAACATTTGACGCAACGCTTCAGGCACCGCTGAGAAATCATCACGTTTGACTAAATACAAGTAGGTTTGGTCTTTGCGGGAACTTTTATAAATCGCAGTTAACATGGGACAAATTCTGCTATTGGTCGCTTGCTTAAGAGAAGCGCAAACTATACCATGAAGCCTTGGGTCTTCGCACCGCACAAGCACCTCTGAAAAGGTGAATTCTGCCGCCTCGCAGAAAAAAAATGCGGTGACGTTCCTCGCAATTTCACAATGTTTTAAGCATGGTTGCTATGTCCGATCAAACCCTTGAACTCAAAGGAAGCTTGTTTCCTTTATCCGTGTTGCTCTGTCAGGACTTATCCGTCGACACACTTCGTCAACAGCTGCAGCAAAAACTAGCGCAAGCGCCAGGTTTCTTTGTGCAAGCCCCTGTCGTTATTAATGTTGAACAGTTAGATGAGGTGCCCGATTTTGCCGCCATCAAACAGCTGTTTATCGAACTGCAGTTGGTGCTGGTCGGTGTCTGTGGCGCGAGCAGTGAGCTGAAAAAAGCCGCGCACGCCCATGGTCTTGCGTCATTACAGCTATCGAAAAACAACAAACCTGTTGAAGCGGCCAAACCGCAAGCCAGCGCACCAGCAGCCCCAGCCCAGCCGACAGTGATTGCCGCGGATAACCGCACACTGGAAGGCAACATTCGCTCAGGCCAACAAATTTATGTCAAAGGCGGCGATTTAATCGTCCGCGGTACCGTTGGCGCGGGGGCCGAAGTGATTGCCGATGGCAACATTCATATTTATGGCTCATTGCGTGGCAAAGCGATTGCTGGCGCCGGCGGTGATGCGACAAAAAAAATCTATTGTTACAACATGCAACCTGAATTAATCTCGATTGCGGGAAATTACTGGTTAAGTGAAAACCTGCAAGGTGCTTTTTGGGGCAAAGCCGTGTGCATTGGCTTGCAGGACGGACAGCTAGCGTTATCAGAATTATTCTAAGGAAAACTAGGTATGGCAAAAATTATAGTGGTGACATCCGGGAAAGGCGGTGTCGGTAAAACCACAACCAGCGCAGCAATTGGCACCGGCCTGGCATTAAAAGGCCACAAAACCGTGATCGTCGACTTCGACATCGGTTTACGTAACTTAGACTTAATTATGGGCTGCGAACGTCGCGTGGTGTTTGACTTCGTCAACGTCATCAATGGCGAAGCAAACCTCAAACAAGCCCTGATCAAAGACAAACGCTTAGAAAACCTGTTTATCCTGCCTGCGTCGCAAACCCGCGACAAAGATGCGCTGCACAAAGAAGGTGTCGAGCGCGTGTTAAACGAGCTGGCTGAAGATTTTGATTTCATCATCTGTGACTCGCCAGCAGGGATTGAATCTGGCGCGATGATGGCGCTGTATTTTGCGGATGAAGCCGTGGTTGTTACCAACCCAGAAGTGTCTTCGGTGCGCGACTCCGATCGTATTTTGGGTATGCTGGCCAGCAAATCACGCCGTGCCGAACAAGGCTTGCCAGGCATCAAAGAGCATTTATTGTTGACGCGTTACAACCCTGAGCGCGTGATCAAAGGCGAAATGCTCAGCGTCGATGACGTTAACGAAATCCTCGCCATTAAACTGCTGGGCGTGATCCCTGAATCGCAAGCGGTGTTAAATGCGTCGAACTCTGGTCAACCGGTGATTTTAGACACGGAATCAGATGCAGGTCAGGCTTATTTAGACACGGTTTCGCGTTTATTAGGTGAAGATGTGCCATTCCGATTCTTGAACGTCGAGAAAAAAGGTCTGTTCAAACGGATCTTCGGAGGCTGATATGTCACTGCTTGATTATTTCCGTTCCTCGAAGAAAAACACAGCTTCCCAAGCCAAAGAGCGTTTACAGATCATCGTCGCCCACGAGCGCCGTCGCCGTACCAGCCCAGATTATCTGCCGCAGCTGGAACGTGATATTTTGGAAGTGATCCGTAAATATGTCGATATCGCTGACGACCAAGTGTCGGTGACCTTGGAAAAGAGCTCAGACGAATTGTCGGTGTTAGAATTAAACGTGACCTTGCCGGAAGACAAACGCGGTTAAGGTTCGGTCGACACCACAGTTGCATTAAAAAAAGGAGCCTAGGCTCCTTTTTTGTTATCGAGCTAAGCGATAGCAGCTGCGGGCTTGTTAAGCCGTCGCCTCATCAACCAGCGCTTTGACATGCTGCGGTACGGGCAAGAACCCTTTGAGATACTGCCAGCGCCAAGGCCTTAAAAACTCAGGAATTGGCAATGCTTGACGCTCAGCCGCCGTGACTCGCCAACACCAATTCAGATATTCGTTGAGTAAGCGTTTGACCGATAACAACTCTGGCGGAATATCGGCTGCTTTTGCCGCAGCATTGACCGCATCTTGCAATTGCTGTTGCACCGCCTTAAACCCTAAAAATTCGCCAGTCTCATAAAAGGTTTGCGGCACATCCTCGGCTTTAAGCTGACGGCTTTGTTTAATCATCGTGAGCCACAATGGGCCATGACGACGCACTTCACGCGGCGACATGCCATCGATTTGCAGCATGGCCTCGATACTGGTCGGTTTGCGCCGAGTCAGTTCGTAAATCAACGCATCTTTAAGCACCAGCGATAACGCGATATCTTTTTGTTGCGCATACGACGCTCGCCAACCGCATAACTCGCGCAGCAGCGCCAAATCTCGCCCAGCAAATTGCCAGCTATTTTTCAGCTCAAGGTATTTAAAGCGCTCCGGCAATTGCCGCTGACGTCGCTCCACCAAGGAGCGGCCTTCGGCTATCACCAAGGCGCCACTATCCGGTTTGGGTAATTTAGCGCAGATCAAGTCGTATAACGGTAGCAAATAGTCGACATCATTGGCGGCGTATTCCAGTTGGGTCTCTGACAAAGGCCGCGCTAACCAGTCGGTGCGTGATTCACTTTTATCCAGCAGCTTGCCGGTAAACTGCTCCACCATTTTGGCGTATCCAACACTACTGCCCCACCCCATCAATTCGACCGCCAATTGGCTATCGAACAAACTTTGGATGTCTTGCAAACCCACAGTTGCTAAGGCTTCTAAATCTTCGGTGCAAGAATGAATTAACTTAATAATGCTCGGCTCACGCAGCAAATTTGCCAACGGTTGCCAGTCGGTGATCGCCAAAGGGTCGACCAACGCAACGCCCAGCCCCGCATTGAGCTGCACTAACCCAAGCTTTGGCATCAAACTGTTGGTACGAACAAATTCGGTATCCACTGCCAGCACAGGCTGACTAGCGGCACTGTCGCAAAAAGCCTGCAGAGCTTCATTGCTGACAATCATTTGGTAACGCATGGTTGTTACTTCCTTTCTTGCAGAAAAAAACCGGCAGCTGCCGGTTTTTTTATCAGAGCTTATTTGCCCTTGAGTTCACGTCGCAAGATTTTCCCGACGTTGGTTTTTGGCAGTTCACTGCGGAATTCTACCAGTTTTGGCACTTTATAGCCCGTTAAACGTTCTTTGCAGTGCGCAATCAAGTCTTGATCGGTCAGGCTCTGATCTTTTTTCACGACAAAGATCTTCACCGCTTCGCCAGTGGCCTCATTCGGGATGCCAACCGCTGCCACTTCCAATACTTTTGGATGCATGGCGACGACTTCTTCAATTTCATTTGGATACACGTTAAAACCAGACACCAGAATCATGTCTTTTTTACGGTCCACGATATAGAAAAAGCCTTGTTCATCCATCCGAGCAATGTCACCGGTGTACAACCAACCGTCTTTCAATACCTTGTCGGTTTCTTCCTGACGGTTGTAGTAACCCGCCATAACTTGCGGACCTTGCACCAGCATTTCACCAGATTCGCCCTCGGCCACATCGACGCCGTTATCATCCACTAAGCGGATTAAGGTCGACGGAGCTGGCAAACCGATACTGCCGTTAAAGCCGTCTAAGTCAAATGGCGACACGGTGACCAGTGGTGCACATTCGGTTAAGCCATAACCTTCGACTAAGCGGGTCCGAGTCACTTTTTGCCAACGTTCCGCCACCGGACGCTGCACCGCCATACCGCCACCGAGTGATAACTTTAAGTGTTGGAAATTTAATTCAGCAAAACCTGGGGTGTTCAACAAGCCGTTAAACAGCGTGTTGACCCCGGTGATCGCAGTAAACGGATACTTGGCCAACTCTTTGACAAAATTGGGCATGTCGCGCGGGTTGGTGATGAGTAAGTTGGTGCCACCGTATTTCATAAACGTCAGGCAGTTCGCAGTGAGTGCGAAGATGTGATACAGCGGTAACGCTGTCACAATAAACTCGGCGCCAGGCTTTAAAATCGGTCCAATGCAACCCGCAACCTGTTCTAAGTTCGCCACCATATTGCGGTGCGTTAGCATCGCACCTTTAGATACGCCTGTGGTGCCGCCGGTGTACTGTAAAAATGCTAAATCCGAGCCTTTAACGTCCGGTTTGACATAGCGGCTAATATCGCCTTGGCTGAGCGCCTCTTTAAATGGCCGCGCGCCTGCTAAATCATACGCAGGGATCATCTTTTTAACGTGCTTAACCACTAGGTTGACAATGCTGCCTTTGACAAAGCCTAGCATGTCCCCCATTTGGGTCAGGATAATATGTTCAAGTTGGACTTTGTCACGCACGTCTTGTAGCGTGTGAGCAAAGTTTTCCACAATAATAATGGCTTTGGCCTTGGAGTCATTTAACTGATGTTCTAACTCCCGCGGCGTGTACAGTGGGTTGACATTAACCACCACGCAACCGGCGCGAAGGACCCCGAGAATTGCCACAGGGTACTGCAACAAATTCGGCATCATCACGGCCACGGCATCGCCCTTTTGCAACTTCAATTGATGCTGCAGGTAAGAGGCAAAAATTTTGCTGTAGGTGTCAAGTTCGCGATAAGTGATGCTTTTACCCATGTTGATAAAAGCAGTGCGATCGGCGTAGGTCTCGATTGATTGTTCGAAGATGTCTAATAAGGAACTGTAGTGATCGGCATCAATCTCTGCCGGCACTCCGGTCGGGTAACGCTTTAACCAGACTTTATCCACCTTCCTCTCCTCGTCGTTTTGTCTATTATTTTTATAGGTAGGTTCACTGACTTTCGCAACTAACAAGCCACGATACAGCAACTGAGTTTTTACTCTAAACCAGCATCATCCCACAAAACTGGTCCGAGTACAATCCAGCCAATGTGTCGACACTTTGCTATAAAGTCAAGCCACTGTGCGGCGACTAGCCCGTTAGTTTTGCTGTAAAAACAGACGGATGGCATCCGCACAAGCCACCGGGTTAGTCATATGTAAATGATGCCCACCAGTTAAGTAAACAGTCTTAAGATGCTGCACATCCTGTGCATATGCCTTTAACGCCTGTTGCGTTAACGATAGACCATCGGTGGCGATCACAGCCAGTACAGGGCATTGGATCTGTTGCAATATCGCATGCACTTGTTCTGGACTATAACGAATGGCAGACACCTCTCGCAGCCGAATATCCGTGCGCCACGTCACGCCATGCCCGCAGGCTGCGGTGCCGCGCTGCGCGAGCAGCATCGCGGTGTGCTCATCAAAATCACTTTGTTTACATCGTGCTTGTGCTGCCGCTTTAAGATTTGGGTAGCTCGGCATTTGCTTAGTATCACGTTGCAAGCGGCTTAAAAGCCCCTGACGTAACTGTGCTGCAGCATCTTGGCTTGGGGTGGTCATCAATCCCATGGCATCAATCAGGATCAAGCGTTCAACATATTCTGGGAACGCTGCGGCAAAGGCGCTGGCCACCATAGCCCCCATCGAATGTCCGATGAGCGTTTGTCGTTGCCATTGCTGTTGTCGACATAATTGTAAAAGGTCAGCGACATAATCGACAAAATGATAAGCACTATGGGCTGGTCGATGACTGCTATGACCGTGACCTGCTAAATCCAAACTTTGCCAACTAAGCTCAGGTAACTGGTGGGCCAAGGGTAAAAAACTATTGGCATTATCCAACCAGCCATGCAGGGCCAAGACAGACGGCGATGACCGATGAGACGATGCCAGTTGCCAACCTGCGACCGTGACATCGGCCGCAAGTTGGTACTGAACAGACGTGGGCGAGGCGTGGCTCGTCATAGGCACGCGCTAGTTTAAGGCGGGTTGTGGTTTGACAAACTTTAACGTCATCCGGTCACTTTCACCAATCGCCAGATATTTGGCTTTGTCTTGCTCGCCCATCGCCAAGGTCGGTGGTAAAGCGTAGACACCACGAGGATAATCTTTGGTGTCTTTGGGATTGGCATTAATTTCAGAGCGCGCGGCCAACTCAAAACCCGCTTCTTTAGCTACTTGGATCACATAATACTCATCCAAATAACCTTCGCCGGCTCGGCTAAAAATGGCCGACAAGGTACTGCTGCGGTGTTCTTCCATCGCCAAAATACCACCGGGTTTGAGTGCGTCGTAGAAACTACGAAAGACGTCCAACAAATACCCTTGCTCATTCCACACATGGGCATTGCGACAGCTGATGATCATGTCGTAGGTGTTTACTCCCCCCAAATGGAGCATCGCCGGTGGATCAAACTCTAAAGACTGTACTATGCCGAAATAATCCGCGTGTTTGGCGATATCTTGGTCAAGCTTATCGGACAACCGAGCCCAATGGATTTTTTTCGCATCGTCTAAGTTGCCATCATTGCGGCGGTTGCGCGCGATGGTCAACTGACCTTGATCTTTTAAATACGGCGCTAAAATTTCGGTATACCAGCCCTTGGCAGGCCAAATCTCCAGCACATGCATCGTTGGTTTTAAGCCAAAAAATTGCAAACTTTCGGCAGGATGACGGTATTGGTCACGGGCTTTGTTCTCGGCACTGCGATAATCCGAGGCCAAGATGGTCTGGATATCCGTGTTAGCCCATGCCAAAGGCACCGTGGATACCAGGCCTGCAACGACCAACAAAGAATTAACGGCGTTCTTCAGAGCTTTGTTCTTGAACATGGGCTGGCCCCTGTGTCGCTGGTTGCTGACCTTGGTGAACTGGGATGAGGGTATGGATGCGGATGCCACCACGCATGCCCCAATACGGATCCCACATGGGGAACGTTTCAACTTCAACGCGTTCCTGTTTTTTCGGCCATAAGTGCACTGTGGCTTGCCCGATCACTGGAAACACATATGGATACTGCTCAACGTGGCCGTGTTCTGCAGGCTGTAACGCACCCAACACGGTCACTTGTTTCCCCTGCGCATACACCAGAGGATCTAAAAAGCCGTTGACGTAAGCAACAAAACGACCAGGCGTTTGATCGGAGACTTGCGGACGCCCACCTGCAGCTGCAGGAAAATACACAATCTCTAAACGCGTCTGGGTCGGATTGTTTTGAATTTTAGCAACCACGCCACTCCATCGAGCTGTGCCGGTGGTCACCGCGGATTGTGTCACGGCTTGATACGACACCAACATGGATTCGTCCGACACGCGTACAGCATCTGGGTAGGTCGCGCACCCGGCCAATACAGCGAGGGCAAGGGTACATCCCGCGGCCAACGTTCTCATGGTGTTTATCTCCTCTGGCATAGGGTTTGATTCGGTTAGGAAACAGCATACGACACTACCAACACGGATTTAGCTAAAAATACACTAAATTAGGGACGGCATTTGCCGCGTCGCTGCAGTTTGACCGCACAAATTTTGAAAAGTTCATCACTTAATAGTTCTTCACAATAAGCGTGTTCTGGCGATCTTACAAGCCACAGAGTTGAGCTAAATCAGCACTTTAATCGGACTTTCGCCACCATTAATCTCAGTTTTGTCCGATGTCATATCACTTTCACAAAAGCGGCGTTAGAATGCGTTCATGCAAACCCTGCCACTTCCGTTGTTAGGACACCTTATGAAACCTTTATTAACTACGCTTGCTTGCGCCACCGCGTTGGCACTTCTGAGTTCAACCAGCTACGCCGCAACCCCTCACCAAACCACAGGTTCTAAGGTCGCAGCGAAAAATGTCATTTTTATGATTGGCGATGGCATGGGCCCGGCGTATTTATCGGCCTATCGTTACTATAAGGACGATGCCAGTACCAAGCAGGTTGAACCAACGATTTTTGATCAATTGTGGGTCGGCGTCGCAACGACTTATCCTGATGATCATACGGTGGTCACGGATTCAGCGGCGGCGGCAACGGCGTTGTCGACGCATACTAAAAGCTACAACGGCGCCATTGCGGTTGATCATGCGCACAAGCCGCTGACCACCATGCTGGAAATCGCCAAAGCCAAAGGCATGGCCACTGGTATTGTGGCAACCGCGCAAATTAACCATGCCACGCCCGCCGCATTTATGGCGCACAACAAAACACGCAAGGCCTACAACGAAATCGCCGATGATTATGTCGATAACAAAGTAAATGGTAAATTTGTTGCCGACCTGATGTTTGGTGGTGGCATTAGTTATTTTGAGCGCAAAGACCGCAACTTAGCTGCCGAGTTTAAAAAAGCCGGCTATCAGTACGCCAACACTTGGCAAGATTTCCAACACATTCAGCGCTTACCCGCCATGGCATTGCTGGCGCCGGTAGGTTTTCCAAGCGCCTTAGACACCGATGTTAAACAGCCCTTGGCGCAAATGACCGACAAAGCGTTAAAACTGCTCGGTAGCCAACCGCAAGGCTTTGCGGTGATGATCGAAGGTAGCCAAATCGATTGGTGTGGCCATGCCAACGATATCGCCTGTGCAATGGCGGAAATGCAAGACTTTGACAATGCCATTCGTGTCGCCAAAGCCTTTGTCGACGCACATCCGGACACCATTTTAGTGATCACGGCCGATCACGAAACGGGCGGATTATCGCTTGGTTCCAACGGCGTGTATGCCTGGAAACGCGATGTGATTAAAGGCGTGAAACAAACGGCTGCCAAGCTGGCCAAAACCTTGGTACAAACCGACGCCGCACAATTAACTGCCGTTTGGCAGCAACAAACCAGCTTGACGTTAACCGCAGACGAATGGCAACAACTCAGCAGCAAAATCGCCAGCATTAAGCCCGTGTTTACCGCCAAAGATTGGAGCAAAGAACAAGATGTGTTAGAAGCCGAGGCCGAATTACTGGAGCCATTGGCAAAAGACATCAAGCATCTGGTGGATTTGTACTCGCAAACCGGCTGGACCTCAGGCGCGCACACCGCCATCGACGTGCCGGTATTGGCCTACGGTGCCGGCGCTTCGACGTTTGCGGGCTTTCAAGACAATACCCAAATCGCAGAAAAGCTATTGTCGGTGATTGAAGCGCGCAAATAATACCGCGGTGCAGGGAAAAATTTCTCCCAGAAACATGACTTTATAAGAATGCCCCTATAAAAATGACCACCCTGGTGGTCATTTTTTTTGCCCAAGCAGTGCGCGTCGTAACTCTGGCGCAGAGGTACGTTCATCAAGCCAGATCGCCAAAAATTGCTCACTAAACAGCGGATCGGCAATAGCACCAATCGGCTGGTCGTTTAAGTAGAAATGGGACACCGCGTTAGCGTCGACATAACAGCGCAAACGGTCGCCGTCGCGCACATCCTGCCAAATCGACGACAAGGCCTGCGCCCATTGCTGCTGGGCGGGTGACACGGTGCCAAACACATGACGCCATTGATCTAACGTCGCGTCGATAAACTCATCACGGCTGATCTCACGCTGGTAGGTCAAAGTCAGCGCCAGTGGCCGACTTTTCACTACATCCAGAAACTGCCCATCCTGCGTGGCCAATTCGGCATCGTACACCGACCAAAATACATAACGAAAATGACCTTGACCCACTGTGGTTAATGCAGTGACGCCAGGCTCTGAGGCACTGAGCCATTGGCTCGATACCATCAGCCCTGCAGCAACCAGGCCCCAATAGGATTTAACAAATCGTGTCATCAAGCGACTCCTTGCGGTGCAACCGGCGCAGCCCGCAGTTGGCGACAGGACCACCAAAACATCAACCACCACGCAGGGACCCACCACACGATGAGCCAGGAGTTGATGCGAAGATCCTGCCCCAGCTGGCTGCCGCCGACGTAGGCCAACGGGATGGATGCGGCAAAGCCCACAGTCCACAGACCGCGACCAAACCAGTGGCGAAAACACCACAACCAACAGGCCGCAAACCATCCCCACAACATCACATAATAAAGCGGCAGCCCAAGCCAGGACTGGCAGCTGCTAAATTGCAACACAGCGGCCCATACCGCGAGCGCATCGAGCACCACACCAACCAGCATCAACAGCAACAGGCTGATACGTTCTACTCTGGAAAAACTGCTGGCGATGACTAACCACAGCAGCAGCACCGGCACGACCGCCATCGTTTGCGTTAGCACCAAACCAAGCCAGCCGGCTTTAAACACCAATGCCCTCCCCCAAAGTGGCCACGTCGCCAGCGAAGTGGGACTCATGATTGCCGTCCCAGCGCTTTGGCAACACGTTGTCTCAAGCCATACGGCAGAGCATTGAGTAATTTGAGTGTGAGCACCAAGCGAGTAGGAAATTGCAACCGCAGCTGACGTTGCTGCAACGCGTTCGCCATCCGTCGTGCGGCGTCCTCGGCGCTTAACAAAAATGGCATCGAGAATTGGTTTTTCTGCGTCAGCGGCGTATCAACAAACCCCGGTTCAATCAGCTGGACTGTCAGTTCTGGACAATCGACACGTAAACTATCCGCGAAATAACTGACCGCCGCTTTGCTGGCACCATAGGCTTGGTTTTTACTAAAAGGAAAGACATGCGCCAAACTGCTAACCAACGCCAATAGCGGTTGCGCACTGGCGTTTAACAGCGGTAAAAACATTTGGATCATTTGCACTTGGGCGAAGAAGTTTAACTCGAACAAGCGGCGAAACAATGCCAAATCTAAGGCATTCACATCGACATATTCACAACTGCCCGCATTAAGGATCAGGTTGTCGACATGGCCAAAACGCTGCTGCACCATGGTGAATGCCTGTTGAGTGTGGGCGATATCGGTCATATCCATCACACAAGGCACAATTCGGCCATGGGCTGATGGCAACTCGGCCAATTGCCATAAAGCGTCATGACTGCGCGCGCAGGCAACGACCCAATGGCCTTGAGCGGCTAATTCAAGCGCTAACGCACGGCCAAGGCCACTGCTTGCGCCGGTGATCACAGAAACGGGTGATTGCATAGATCCATTCTCAAGCCTTCGTTATCGATAAATACGACGACCAAGGCGGGCTGGATCTACTTAAAAATGGCGATCTTAAGGTGTAACAGCACAGAGGGTTGAAAAAAATACGCAGCACCGGGTGTAAACCAACCCAAGCGCGGATTTAAATTAAGCGTATAAATCGACAGCAAAAAACTGTTGCAGCTGCTCGCGTTGCGCTTGTTTGGCGGTTTGTTGATAGGCCAGGATGGCTTTTTGTTGCTTTTGATCAGGTTGATCGTAGGCGGTGCGACGAGCGTGCGTTGCATCGAGTTCAGCCAATGCATCCGCAGAGAGCACAATCCCTTGCCCTTGCGGCATCACCGCAACAGGTGCTTGCGTCGCCGAGCCGCTACGCGCTGAACGCTCCGGCGTGGCTTGAACACCCTGACTACGGCGAATATCTTGGCTAATAACTAGGCTCAACGGCGCCCCCTCTTCAGACTGGTGATTTCACCAGCAGACTCCGTTTCATTATAGCGAGATTTTTTGATTTGCCAACCGCAAAAACACCGCTGAATCGCTAGTGCTGCAAGGCTTTCATTGAAAACAAAGCGGCAAAAAATTGCCGCTTTATTACCCACCCCACGGTTGGCGCCCAACCTTGGAATACTCGCTTGCAGGTGACACGCTGCCATTTCGCATCAGGCTACATCAGGCGCGGTGTTAACGCCCCGGCAATTTCTGCCACGTTACTTCATCGCGCACATACACCGGCTCCGCCAGTTCTGGCGCGACAAACAGTCCTTTCGCATAGGCGTCATTGGCAAAAGGCAACATATCTTGCGCGGATGGCAATAACACGGCGGCGCTCACCGTTAACTCCGCTTGCCACGCAGCAAAGGCGTCGCGATAAGTTTGCAAGCCAGTGCCGACCGCAGTGGCATTACTAGACACCAGCAAGGGCGGTAATTGCGCTGGTTTTAACGCTTGTTCAGCACTGACGGCTTGCATCAAGCCATAGGCTGACGCGGCGCGGTCGGTACAGAGTTGATATTGAGCGATGTACACCTCGCCCATGCGCGCATCAATAGCCGCAACGACATCGCTGGCTTGATGCAGTCTGTAGGCGGCTTGTGCCATGGCTTGTAATGTTGAGACACCAAAGACCGGCAGATCCGCGCCAAAGGCTAATCCCTGCACCACGCCGACGCCAATACGCACGCCAGTAAAACTGCCTGGGCCACGCCCAAACACGATGCCATCCAGCTGACGCAACGGCACGCCCGCATCGGACAGTAATTGCTGCACCATCGGCAATATACGTTTGCTGTGTTGTTGCGGACACACTTCATCCAGGTGATAAACTTGGCCATCGTGCCACAATGCCACCGAACAGGCTTCGGTCGCGGTATCTAATGCTAAAAATTTCACGTCGGACTCCCGGCATGCATCTGTTGTAAAAATTCAATCGCTTGCTGCACATCACGCGTGCGTCGCATCGGCGGCAACGACTTTAAAAACACGTCCCCATAAGGCCGTGTCACCAACCGATTGTCGGCAATGACTAACACACCTTGGTCCGTGACATCACGAATCAGCCGGCCTACCCCTTGTTTTAAGGTGATCACCGCTTGCGGCAGTTGCACGGCAGCAAACGGCTCAATGCCTTGCTGCTTCGCTTCTTCCACCCGAGCTTGCAACAAGGGTTCATCCGGCGAGGCGAACGGTAATTTATCGATGATCACGCAACTCAGCGTATCGCCGCGTACGTCCACGCCTTCCCAAAACGAACCTGTGCCCAAGAGCACCGCATGCTTGAGTTCGACAAATTGTTCCAGCAATAAGCGTTTACTGGTACTGCCTTGCACCAGCAGCGGTAAACGCGTGTGATTGGGGAGCTCATTCGCCATCCACTGCAGCATGCGATGACTGGTAAACAGGAAAAAACAGCGACCTTGGTTTTGCTCAATGAGCGGCAGTGCAAGTTGCAACAAGGCGGCGCCGAATTGCTTATCGGTCGGCTCAGGCATATAACGCGGCACCAGTAATAAGGACTGTGTGGCGTAGTCAAACGGACTGTCGAGCTGCAAGGTTTTCGCCGTATGCAGACCCATTTCGCGGGTAAAATGGCCAAAGCCGCCATCCACCGATAACGTCGCTGACGTAAACACCCAGCTGCGCGGCACATCGGCCACTACGGCAGCAAACTTGTCCGCGATCGACAGCGGTGTGTAATGCAAACTGATCTGGCGTCGGGTGGTTTCATACCAAAAACTAATGCCGGTCCGCTCAACATCCAACAACTTTTCTAAGCGACTTTTCAGCTGCGCCAACCGTTCATAACAATGATCGACTTGATCAGAGCGACCCAAGCTACTTTTTAGAATTTGATAGGTCATCTGCATCACATCGCCGATGCGACTGAGTGCCAGCTTTTGATCTGGCCTTTGATATAACTCGCGCCAGTTGCCTTTTTGTGGCTCGTCTGGCAACAACAACCGCCAATCTTTGACTAAAGTCGCTAGTTTGTCGGCAGTTTTGGCCAGCTGCGGATGGTCACGCAGTTCGGTTTTACAGGCCATATCGATGTCACGGCACAAATCGAGCAAGATGCCGCTGGAGAAGGTCTCACCAAAATAATCGCTAGCGATATCAGGGATCTGGTGTGCTTCGTCAAACACCACTACGTCCATCGCCGGCAATAATTCGCCAAAGCCGGTGTCTTTTAGTGCCATATCGGCGAAAAATAAATGATGATTGACCACCACCAAGTCCGCATTCATGGCTTTTTTACGCGCTTTGAGCAAATAACATTCATCAAAGTCTGGGCAGTCTTTGCCAAGGCAATTATCGGTGGTGGACGTGACATACGGCAGCGCTTTGGAATCTTCTGGGATGTAGGTCAACTCACCGATATCGCCGGTTTGTGTCTCCGTCGCCCATTTTTTGATCAGCGATAAATGACCAATCAAGTCGTCATCCTGCACTGGCACATGATGGTAATGCTGGCCTAAACGAAACAAACACAAATAGTTAGCACGGCCTTTTAACAGCGCCGTCGCCACCGGCTGCGCCAACGCCGATAACACCCGTGGCAAGTCGCGTAGGTACAGCTGCTCTTGTAGGTTTTTGGTGCCTGTTGACACGATGACTTTTTTCCCCGACAACAAGGCGGGAACTAAATAGGCATAGGTTTTGCCCGTGCCGGTGCCGGCTTCGACCACCAAGGTTTGTCGGGTTGTGATGGCATCACCTACCGCGGCAGCCATCTGGGTTTGAGCGTCGCGCGCACGAAAACCGGCAATGGCTTTACTTAAGCGACCACCGTCGGCAAAGGCTTGATGAATTTGAAGGCTTAAAGTCACGGCCACTCGGCTAACAAGGAAAAGCGGCATTATGCCGACTGGCAGCGACGCTGACTATGCTTTTGTCATGCGCTGGTGAAATTCGTCCTCGATCAACGGCTGGAAAGCGCTGACTGGTTCACACATGCCTTTTCAAACATAGATATCGAGATGCCCTTCCGCATCCACGTGCTGCTGTTCCTCTGGCGTTAAGGCATGACCGCCTTGCGGCGGCTGATACGGTTGGTGCTGCTGTTGTTTTTTTTTGGTCTGCTGTTGCCATCCGACACGATGCGGCGCTGAGGTATCTTGGCCGGTGATCCGCATGTAACGACCAACCGGCATAATCAAGGGCTGGCTTTTGGGTTCTTCGGCATGCTGTCGCGACAACAGCGGGTATAACGCGTCCACAACGATCTCCTTGCACCATGCTTTGTTATGGATATCGACAGTCGTTAAAAAAACTTCAGCGCTGCATACCGCTAGACTATAGCAGGTTAGTGCCACCAGCTACACCAAACAGGCTTAAACTATACAACTTGATTATTTATTAATCACATTGGATTGCCATGTTAGTGCCGACCTGTTGATTACTTTTCGATCCTAACTCTCAGGAATTACACCAAAACACTGTTTTATATCAATTTAATTAAAATTCATTTCTAGCCGCAGGCAGGTTTTATCGAAAAAAAACGCTTGCCAGTCGTTGCAAAGCTCGATAACTTGTATACAACAGATGGCCAGCACTGTTAAGGTCGGTGGCCGACACATTAATTTATGCACCATGCATACGAGTATTACGAACCATGATTATTCGCACCGCCCTGCATCATCATCGCCACAAATCCAAGCCCTAAGTGTTGGATCTGGGGCTATGGTGTAACGGCTCCGGTGATTGCAGCAAATCAAACAACCCCGGAGCTCTCCGGGGTTGTTGTTTTTGAATGTAAGGAAAAATTATGTCTGCTGTAGCTGAAACTAAAAAACTGCGTATCGCGATGCAAAAATCCGGTCGCTTGTCTCAAGACACCCAAGCCCTGCTCACCAGCTGCGGTTTAAAACTCAATGTCCGCGAACAGCGCTTAATCGCCCACGTTGAAAACATGGATATAGATTTGTTGCGAGTGCGCGATGATGACATCCCTGGCTTGGTGATGGATGGCGTCTGTGATTTGGGTATCGTCGGCGAAAACGTACTCGAAGAAGTGTCACTGCAACGCCAGCTAGACAACGAAACCTATGATTACACGGTGCTGACCCGCTTAGATTTTGGCGGTTGCCGCTTATCGATTGCGGTGCCGCAAGAAGAAACTTACAACTCCATCAAAGACTTAGACGGTCGCACTATCGCCACCACGTATCCGCGGCTGTTAAACCGTTATTTAAAACAAAACGGCGTCAACTGCCGCATCGTCAATTTAAAAGGTTCGGTGGAAGTGGCGCCACGCGCGGGTCTAGCCGACGCCATTTGTGATTTGGTGTCGACTGGCGCCACGTTAGAGGCCAACGGCTTAAAAGAAGTCGAAGTGATTTATCGCTCGAAAGCGGTACTGATCCAGCGCCGGGATTTAAGCGATGAAAAGCAACTGAAACTGATCAAAAAGCTGATGCCACGCATCCAAGGCGTGATGCAAGCCAACGAAAGCAAATACATCATGTTACACGCGCCACGCAATCGCTTGGCCGACGTGATTGCACTGCTCCCTGGCGCCGAAAACCCAACGCTGTTGCCATTGGCTGGTAATGACGATCAAGTTGCGGTGCACGTGGTTAGCAGCGAAACATTGTTTTGGGAAACGATGGAACAGCTGAAAGCTCTTGGAGCGAGTTCTATACTGGTATTGCCGATCGAAAAAATGATGGAGTAAATCATGCTCGGGATCCGTATTAATCGCTGGTTTGAACTCGACAACGCCGCTAAACAAAAAGTGTTGAACCGGCCGAACCCTAAAAGTAATGCTGAGTTGCCACAAGAAGTTGCCGCCGTGATCAAAGCGGTCCGCAACACGGGTGACAAGGCGCTGAAGTTTTATAGCCAAAAGTTCGACAATATCGATACCAACGAGGTGGTGTTATCACTGCCATTGCAACAACTGGCTGTTTACAAATTGGCAGAAGATCGCCGACTGGCCATTGAGCTGGCATACCAAAACATTCGCAAATTCCATGCGGCGCAAGAGCCCAAGGATTTACTGATTGAGACCATGCCTGGAGTAGTGTGCGAGCTCAAACATGCCCCTTTGGAAAGCGTTGGTTTATATGTGCCAGGTGGCAGCGCGCCACTGCCTTCGACGGTGCTGATGCTCGGTGTCCCTGCGCAGCTGGCTGGTGTCAAACGTATCGTGTTAGTCACTCCACCAGGTCAACCCGCTTGGTCGGATATCGCGCCTGAAATCGTGTATGCAGCGCAGCTGTGTGGTATTCGTGAGATCTACACGGTAGGTGGCGCACAAGCCATTGCAGCACTGGCTTATGGCACCGATAGCATCGCCAAGGTGGACAAAATTTATGGCCCAGGCAATCGCTACGTCACTGAAGCGAAACAACAAGTGTCGCGTGACCCGCAAGGCGCAGCCATCGACATGCCGGCAGGCCCATCCGAAGTGCTGGTGATTGCCGATGGTGACGCCAACCCCGCGTTTGTCGCCTCCGACTTATTATCGCAAGCCGAACACGGCATGGACTCGCAAGTCATGTTGGTATCGACCAGCGAGTCATTGCTTCGCGCCGTTGAGCACGAACTAGAAGCGCAATTGCTGGTGCTGCCACGGGCCATTATTGCCAAAAAAGCCCTGGATCATAGCCGCTTTATTCAAGTCGACAGCCTAGACATGGCCGCCGAAGTGTCCAATCGCTACGCACCGGAACACTTAATTATTCAAACCAGCCAAAACGATAAACTGCTGCCGCTGCTGAAAAACGCCGCCAGCATTTTTGTCGGAGCTTGGACACCGGAGTCTGCCGGCGATTACGCCAGTGGTACCAACCATGTGCTGCCGACTTATGGCTATAGCCGCAACCACAGCTCCTTGAGTTTGTTAGATTTTTATCGTCGATACACAGTGCAAACCGTCACAGAAAAAGGCTTGCAAGGCATAGGTCCGGCCATTGTCACGCTTGCCAACGCCGAGGGACTTGCGGCCCATGCCAATGCTGTGAAATTGCGCTTAAAAGCGCTGGATAAAACGCTACGCAAACAAGAAGAATTTGATTTAGTTCCAGAAGGTCCATAAATGAGTCGTATCAATTCGTTAGCCCGTGCGTCGGTGCAAGCATTAACCCCGTACGCGTCGGCGCGGCGCTCCATGTCCGGTGGTTCGGTGTGGCTCAATGCCAATGAAAATGCGTTAGCGCCCGAGTATCAGTTAAGCGGCACGTATAACCGCTACCCCGATTGTCAACCGGCGCGCTTACTCAACGCCTATGCCGATTATGCCGGCGTCGATGCCAGCCAGGTGCTGGTTAGTCGCGGCGCCGACGAAGGCATCGAGTTGTTGATCCGAAGCTTCTGTGAACCCGGTGTGGATCAGATTGTCATTTGCCCACCGACGTACGGCATGTATGCCATCAGCGCGGAAAGTAATGGCGTGGCGCGCTCGGTGATCCCACTTCGCGCCGATTTAACCCTCGATGTTGAGGCTATTTTGGCGGTGCCTGCCAAGCTGGTGTTTGTTTGTAGCCCAAATAACCCAACCGGCGATTTAATCCCACGCGCGCAAATTATCCAGCTGCTGCAAGCGCTGGATAACCAAGCGCTGGTGGTGGTCGATGAAGCCTACATTGAGTTTGTGCAAAGCGCATCGACCGTCGATTTGCTGGCCTCATACCCGAACTTAGTGATTCTGCGCACCTTGTCCAAAGCCTTTGGTTTGGCAGGGCTGCGTTGTGGTTTCACGCTGGCCGCCCCCGATGTGATTGCCGCGCTTAAACAAATGATTGCGCCCTACCCACTGGCCGCGCCGGTGATTGATATCGCGGTGCAAGCGCTGTCGAGTGAGCGCATCGATGAGATGTGGCAAACCGTGGCCATCATCAATGAACTTCGCGATAACTTCGTGCGTTTTGCCAGCACCTTAGCGGGCATCAAGCGGGTGTTTCCGTCCAATGCCAACTATGTGCTGCTGGGCGTGGATGACGCAGCCGCCTGGGTGCAAGCATTGGTGGATGTCGGCATTTTGATCCGCAATCAATCCAGCCAATTAGGTCTTGCTGGCCTTGGCTGTCCGCAGGTGATCCGCGTATCGATCGGCAGCCCCGACGAGATGGCGCAGCTGCAAGCGGCGATGGCCGCGTTTGCAAGCACCTTGAACTAAATTCAAACTCTAGGAGTAGTTGTTGTCATGGCCGCAATGCCTATTTTATTTATCGATCGCGATGGCACCATGGTGGAAGAACCACCGGTAGATAAGCAATTGGATTCGCTGGAAAAGCTGGCGTACGAACCGGGTTTAGTGCCGGCGCTGTTAAAGCTGCAAGACGCCGGTTTTCGCTTAGTGATGGTGACCAACCAAGACGGTTTGGGCACCAACAGCTTCCCACGCGACACCTTTGATGCACCGCACAACAAAATGATGCAACTGCTGGAATCGCAAGGCATTCGGTTTGACGATATTTTGATTTGCCCGCATTTCGACCACGACAACTGCAGTTGCCGCAAACCCAAACTAGGCTTGGTCAAAGACTACTTGCAACAAGGCCGCATTGATTTTACCCGCTCCTACGTGATTGGCGATCGTCAAACCGACGTGCAACTGGCGGAAAACATGGGCTTGCCGTCGTTTCGTTACAACCGCGACAGCCTTGGCTGGGCAGAGATCACCAAGCAGCTGTTAAGCCGCGGCCGCGTCGGTGCGGTGCGTCGCACCACCCGCGAAACGGATATTTCGGTTAAGGTCGATTTGGACCAAAAAGGCGGTAACAGCATCAGCACCGGCATCGGCTTTTTTGACCATATGCTGGACCAAATTGCTACCCACGGCGGGTTTTCATTGCAGCTATCGGTGGTTGGTGACTTGCACATCGACGATCACCACAGCGTGGAAGATGCCGCGCTGGCCCTTGGCCAAGCCCTCAAGCAAGCCATTGGCGACAAACGCGGTATCAACCGCTTTGGTTTTGTGCTGCCGATGGACGAATGCCGCGCCGAAGCGGTGCTGGATTTATCCGGCCGGCCTTTGCTGAAGTTCGACGCAGCCCTTGGCGAAGGCAAGGTAGGCGAGCTGAACTTAGAAATGGTTGAGCATTTCTTTCGCAGCCTGTGCGACGCCATGTTGATGACCTTGCATTTATCGGTCAGCCCTGGCAACAAACACCACATGGTGGAAGGGTTGTTTAAAGCCTTTGGCCGTGCGCTTGGCCAAGCGATTTTAAAATCAGGCGATGCGCTGCCATCGAGCAAAGGAGTGCTGTAAGTGTCTGAGTTGTCAAACGAAACGCCGCCAATGACCGAAGGCAGTTCGCTGCCCGATGTGGTGATCGTCGACACGGGCTGCGCCAATATCACCTCGGTGCTGTGCGCCATCGAGCGCCTTGGCGCCCGCGTGACCGTCTCTGCCGACCCGCAGGTGATTCAAGCCGCCAGCCGAGTGATCATCCCCGGTGTTGGCACCGCCAGCCAAGCGATGCACAACATTAGCGCCAAAGCGCTGGCGCCTGTGCTGCAAAGCCTGACCCAACCTGTGCTGGGTATTTGTTTGGGCATGCAGCTGATGACCTCGCATTCCACGGAAGGCGATGTCGAGTGTTTAGGGCTGATCCCAGGCCAAGTGGCACGCTTAGAAGCGCAAGGTGAACGCCTGCCGCACATGGGCTGGAATACGCTAGAGAAAATTGCGCGCGATGGCGCAGCGCACCCGATTTTGCGTGGCTTTGCCGACACCGACTATGTGTATTTTGTACACAGTTTTGCCGTCGAGCCGTCTGCACAGATGCTGGCAGCGTGCACCTACGGCAGCCGTTTTGCCGCAGTGATTGGCGCGCGCAATTTTATCGGCATGCAATTTCACCCCGAGCGCTCAAGCAAAGCTGGTGCGCAGCTTCTGAAAAACTTTTTATCGTTAAGCGCCAGCGAGTTGTGGGTCGATTGACCGCGCGTGGCCACAAAACTGGATTTTTTGCATGATCATCCCAGCTATTGATTTGATTGACGGTCGCACGGTGCGCCTGTACCAAGGCAGCTACGACCAAACCACCCAGTACGACGCCACGCCGATGTCGCTGCGCGACCGCTACGCGGCCGCCGGTGCCGGCGTGTTACATATTGTCGATTTAAGCGGTGCCAAAGACCCGGCCAAACGCCAACTGGCTTTACTCAAAGAGCTGATGGCGCAAAGCCCACTGCCAGTGCAAGTCGGCGGCGGCGTGCGCAGTGAGCGCGATGTTGAAGACTTCTTAACCGCCGGCGCCAGTCGCGTGGTGATTGGCTCCTTGGCCATTCGCCAGCCGATGTTGGTGGCGCAGTGGCTTGAACGGTACGGCAGTGAACGGATTGTGCTGGCGCTGGATGTGGTGATAAACGAGCGTGGCGACAAAACGCTGCCAAGCCACGGCTGGATTGAGCAAAGCGATATTGTGCTAGAGCAGATCGTCGACACACTACTGCCCTATGGCGCGCGCCATGTGCTGTGCACCGATATTTCCAAAGATGGCACCTTGCAAGGCCCCAATGTGGCGCTGTATCAACAGCTGCACGCGGCCTACCCGCAAATCGCTTGGCAAGCCAGCGGCGGTGTTGGTCGGTTGGACGACATTCGTGCACTGCGCACCGACAACAAAGCGCAAAGCCCAGTGGCCGGCGTCATTTTAGGCCGCGCGTTGCTTGAAGGAAAATTCAGTATTGAGGAGGCGATCGCATGCTGGCAAAACGGTTAATTCCTTGTTTGGACGTGCGTGATGGTGTGGTGGTTAAAGGCGTGCAATTTCGCAATCACGAAGTGATTGGCGACATAGTGCCGCTGGCGAAGCGTTACGCCGACGAAGGTGCTGACGAGCTGGTGTTTTACGATATTACAGCATCCAGCGATGGCCGCGTGGTGGATAAAAGCTGGGTGCGGCGCATTGCGGACGTCATCGACATCCCGTTTTGTGTTGCCGGCGGCATTAAAAGTGTCGACGACGCGGGGCGTATTTTAGAGCTCGGCGCCGATAAAATTTCGGTCAATAGCCCAGCGTTGGCGCGGCCCGATTTAATTAACGAATTAAATGCGGCCTATGGCCAACAATGCGTGGTGATTGGCATCGACAGCTTTTTTGACGTCACCACCGGCCAATACCAAGTGTATCAATACACGGGCGATGAAAGCCGCAGCCAAAAAACTCGCTGGTTGTTACTCGATTGGGTGCAAGAAGTGCAAGCACGTGGCGCAGGTGAAATTGTCCTGAACTGCATGAACCAAGATGGTGTGCGCCAAGGCTATGATTTAGCGCAATTAAGCTTGGTGCGTGAGTATTGTCAGGTGCCGTTAATTGCCTCCGGCGGCGCTGGTGCTATCTCGCACTTTATCGATGTGTTTCAGCAAGCTGATGTCGATGGCGCCCTCGCCGCCTCGGTATTTCACAAAGGCATTATTGCCATCTCCGATTTAAAAGCGCAGCTGAGTGCTGCCAACATTGAGGTGCGACCATGAGTGCATCCTTTACGCTGATCTGTGGCCCGGAACTCAACGGCCAACTGGATAGTTTAAAATGGCCAGACGACGGCTTGTTGCCGCTGATTGTCCAGCACGCGGTGTCAGGCAAAGTGCTGATGCAAGGCTTTGCCAACGCCGATGCTATTCGCGAAACGGTATGCTCAGGCAAAGTGACGTTTTTTAGTCGCTCTAAACAGCGCCTTTGGACCAAAGGCGAAAGTTCTGGGCATTTTTTAAAGCTGCAATCGTTAGCCGTGGATTGTGACAGCGACAGCTTGCTGGCGTTGGCGCTGCCAGATGGCCCAACCTGCCATGTCGGCACAGAGACCTGCTGGCACGACGATAGTACCAATGCACCAGCGCTGAGCTTTTTAACCGATTTAGAAGCGGTGATCGCCTCGCGTCAGCACGCCGACCCAGAATCGAGTTACACGGCAAAGTTATTTGCCCGTGGCGTCAAACGCATCGCGCAAAAAGTCGGCGAAGAAGGGGTTGAATCAGCACTGGCGGCGATGGCGGGCGATCGGGAAGAGCTGAAAAACGAAGCGGCGGATTTGATTTTCCACTTACTGGTGCTGCTACGCTCGCAAGATTTGCAACTGGCGGATGTGATTGAGATTTTAAAGCAACGGCATAAAAAATAACCGTCAACCGCCTGTTGCAGCCACGCGGCAGGCGGCTTTTGTGGCGTCTATTGTGGCGGCGTTACCTGCGCGTCGCAGCAAAGCCAAAATCCGGCCGATTATTCTCAGCCGTCGCTGCGACACAGGGAACAGCTGTCAGCATTGATGACGTGCTCGCAACAATTCGTTACCGTCATTGCTCTTGTCAAACCGTCATACTTTTGGCAGTCTGGTTCAGCAAACTTGAATATATCTGTCATGTAGTTGTCATTAACGTCAACTACGATGAAAAAAACAACACATAAAACCCAATAACGTAAAGGACACCCTATGCATAACCTTCGACGCCTGCAATTACGCCGCAGCGCTTTGTTTCGCGCAAGCCTGACGACACCCGCAACAGCGAGCACCCCACAAAAAGCCGCGCATAGCCAACCAAAACAGTCCAATAAATAAAGTAGTCACCCCTGTCGCGTAGTATTTCGGCGCTGCAACCCGTAAAAACCTGACGTACATCAAGCCTAAGAGCAACTTCGGCACATATCCTGCTAAGCTAAGCCCATCAGGGCGAACTTTTAGCAGGAGCGGTTTATGTCCCGTGCGCAGGCAGTCTTACCCCCCATCGTAGAATTACCATTAGCACATCACACCTATCGACTTCGACCCGGTGTGGCTGCGCAAGCCGCGATCCATTTTGAACAACAGCAGCACTATGGCGCGCTTAATGAAATTTCGCAGAAGTTATTTAAGCGCCAGTCGGCCACGGCAGCGCTGCCGCTGTTAACAGACCACAAAACCGCCATACGTGGCCTGTTGCCAGCACCACTTTGCCAGATGTTGATTGATGAATACGAGCGCGATCCGGTAGGCATTCAAAGCCCACAAGTGCTTAATGTGTTATTACCCCATATGTTTACCGCCGAGTTAGATCAACAACTTATTTCGTATTTTCAAAGCGAGTATTGCATCTTCTGGTGGTCGATTTATAAAGTCGAAAACCATATGGAGCACCATGGTTATTTCACGCGTTGGCACGGCGATTCAGGGCCAGAGAAGCATCTCAAAGTCATTATTTATCTTAACAGTCATCACGAGCACGGCAGCGATACCGCCTTTTTAGATGTCGACACCAGCGATGCGTTAAAACAAATCGGTTATTTGTTTAACGATATTGATGATCGCGTCAGTGATCTGGCCGACTTATGTGCGCATTTTCAGCTGGATTATCAGCCTACATTTTTACAGGCCGACAGCGGCGACTGTTTAGTGTTTAACCCGCATCAGCTTGCGCATAAAGCGATTGTGCCCAGCAACTCAAAAACACGGTATGCGCTGAATTTTAGTTTGGTGCCGGCGCCGTTTCATTGGACCACCATGCTCGAGGATTATTGGCAGCCCAAGTACGATTGCCAATCCTTTACCGGTTTTGCCGATACCTTGTTGCAACGGTTTGGTGTTACCAGCGAGCCAGCACGCAGCGACGATTCCTATGTACACATTGGCGATTTACATCGAATTGAAGATGCATCGCATGTGCGTTGGTTGTGCCACCAGCTGTTCAACGACGCCAACATAGCGTCATTTATTGAAACGCAGATCTTACAAAACGACCCACAGCTGGCCCAATGCGACACCATTTTTAACTTTTTACGCATCTGTCGAAACTTGCTACTAGCGCCACTACAACAAGCCGCCAGCCTCGATTTAACGCTAGTGCGCTCCTTAGAACAACTCGCCACGTTTGAGCAACAGTTCCAACAATCCATCAGCTGTTACAACTTACGCCAAGGCCAATCGGTCAGCAGTATGTTTTGGCCCGATCCGACCGACTCACGCCACCCGCACGCCAAATACGACTTATTACCCTACGTACAAAAGCAGCCGATTTTGGATAAAACCACCCCGATCGGTTCCGCCGGTAGCTGCTTTGCGGTAGAAATCGCCAAAGTTTTACAACAAGGTGGGTTTAATTATGTCGTCACCGAAACCAACGACGCCCCTGCCCAAGGCGTGTTCTTAGATACGCAGGTCGAAGATCCAGCGCTTGCCCGTTTTTGTGCCGCGTATGGATTGTTATTTAATAGCCCGAGTTTTTGTCAGTTGGCCGAACGCGCCTTTGGCGAGCGCAGCTTTGATAAATTGCTGGTCGATGCCAATGGTCAGTTTGTCGATCCGTACCGCGAAGGCGTGCGCTTTGCCTCACCGCAAGCCTACTTGGCCAATTACGATGACCATGTCGCAGCGGTGCGTGACGCGCTGCTTCGCTGTGAAGTGTTTGTTGTGACGCTGGGCTTAAACGAGTGCTGGCAGCTGCTCGATGGCAGCTTTATTTCACGAAATCCACGCGCCAACATGTACCATCTGGCGAAACATAGGGTGTTAACGGTCGAGGAAAACGTGCATTATATTCAGCGCTTTTTTGACTTGGTCAAAGCTCGTAACCCAGCCTTCAAATTGATTATCTCAGTATCGCCAGTGCCGCTGATGGCCACTGGTCGCCATCATGAACAGCATATTATTAGCGCCAACTGCCACTCGAAGTCTGTGCTGCGGGTGGCGGCCGATGAGTTGGTGCGCCGTAATGCCGATATGTATTATTTGCCCAGTTACGAGCTGGTCACTGAGTGTTCACGCCAACCGTGGCAAGACGATTTCCGCCACGTCACCCATGACACAGTGCAACGGGTGATCCAGATGTTTGGTGAGATCTTTGTGCGTGAGTAACCTCCGGCGATAATAAAGCGTTGCACCACCACTGACAGTCGGGCGTATCACCAAGATCGCCGGCCGTCAGGCTTGGTACGCGCGCACAAACATCCGCACATTGCTGCGTAGCGCCTGTTCGTCAAGATCCTCGATACAGGGCATACGCAGCACAAAAGGCCAAAAATCCACCGCTTTACACAAGGCCCAAAATTGCGACTCGGCCAGTGCAACATCGTCTATCACCAAGGCCCCTGCCGCTGCGGCTTGCTGTAAAAATTGCTGCAAGCCGCAGTCTTGCGCCATTTGTTGCATAATTTGCATGGCAAGTTCAGGTTGACGAATTAACTCCGCCAGCAACAAGCGTGCGCGTTCAACCACCTGTTCATTGCGATAAAAACTGCGCACTTGCCGCGCGATCGCCAGCAGCTGCACATCAATTGCAACGTCGGCTTGATAGGTCTGCGCCATCAAGGCGCGGCTTTGTTGCCAAAACTCCCCCGCGATCGCGTCAAACAAGGCTTCTTTACTTGGGAAGTGGTTGTACACAGTGCGTTTTGACACCGCCGCACGGCTCGCAATCGCGTCCATACTCGACAGCGCAAAACCTTTTTCTTGAAACTCCGCCTGTGCCGCGGCCAGCACCGCCGCACGTTTTTGTTCAGATCGCGTTGTCATAACGGGTTCCTGCCGATGGTTAGACGTGCATTGTAACGCCAGTTGCCAAAAAAAGTACACTTGCTAGTTTACTTATTGCGCCAATGCATTACACTGATTAAGTAAACTACACTGTGCAGTTTACTTTAAGTGTCAAGCCAAACCCCAAGGAGCCCTCGATGCGTTGTTGGCAAAAATCCACGGAATTATCGAAAGTACAATCCCCACAACGTTTTGAAAATAACCAACCGGTGGAGGATGGCAGCAACAAGCTGTTGCCGATTTTGTGGCGTTATTTAACACAACGCGTCGCGGAAAAAACGCCGTCAGTTACGCTGCCATTGGCACAACCGGATTTATCCGGCACCGACGATCTATTAATTAAACTTGGCCACAGCACTGTGCTGCTGCGCTTAAGTGGCATGTATTTATTAACCGACCCGGTGTTTGGCGAGCGCGCTTCCCCGCTGCCGTTTGCTGGGCCAAAACGCTTTCATGCCATGCCACTGAGCATCGAACAACTGCCGGAACTTGATGCCGTGTTGATCTCGCACGATCACTACGATCATTTAGACAAAGCTAGTGTCAAAGCACTCGCCGAAAAAACGAGCATGTTTATTGTGCCCACCGGCGTCGACCGTCACCTGCGCCGCTTTGGCGTGCCAGCAGAAAAAATCACGGTGCTGAGCTGGTGGCAACACACCCAGATAGGCCCGCATCGTATTCACGCGACGCCAGCCCAGCATTTTTCCGGCCGTGGCTTGTTTGACCGCAACCAAAGTTTATGGGCGTCGTTTGTGATTGAAAGCGCGGCTGGACAACGGCTATTTTTTAGTGGCGACAGCGGCTATTTTGCCGGTTTTGCCGAGATCGGCCGCGCCTTTGGCGGCTTTGACCTCTCGATGATGGAAACCGGTGCCTACGACGAACTCTGGCCAGATATTCATATGCAGCCCGAGCAAAGCCTGCGCGCGCATTTGGATTTAGGCGCCGACTACCTGCTACCTATTCATAACAGTACCTTTGATTTAGCAATGCATGCCTGGTTTGAGCCACTGCAACGATTAGCCACAGCCAGTGACGCTTGGCAGGCACAGTTGCTGACGCCGCTGTTTGGCCAGCCGCTTAAACTTGCCAAGCTCGATCTGGAGTTGTCGACAAACCAGCGCTGGTGGCAAAGGTTGATGCCGGTGGACCAACCTCAGGACGATGTGCTGGTCCCGCTTTGAGCTAAGCCGCAGTGCGCGTCATCGCAAAAAAAAAGCCGCAGCAAGGCTGCGGCGGCAGGAACTCAGCAAGGCTGAGAGACATGGAAATGAACCCATCAAGTTGTCAAGCAAAAGGTCGAAACATCGTGGCTGTGACTAGCAAGTCACAGCCTAGGACTAAAAACCAACCACGATCAGCTATTGCGGATCAGGTAATCAAAGGCCCCTAATGACGCAGTGGCACCTGAGCCCATCGCAATGATGATTTGTTTAAACGGCGTGTTAGTGGCATCGCCCGCCGCATAAACGCCTTTCATCGAAGTCGCGCCATGGCTGTCGATGATGATTTCGCCACGATTGGTCAGCTCGACCGCGCCACGTAACCATTCGGTGTTTGGCACCAAGCCGATTTGCACGAAAATACCGTCCAGATCTACCTGTTTGATTTCATCAGTGGTGCGATCTTTATAGGTCAGACCAACCACTTTTTGACCGTTGCCCAGCACTTCGGTAGTTTGCGCCATGGTGATAATGTCGATATTGCCCATCGAGTTGGCTTTGTTCACCAGCACCGCATCGGCGCGCAATTTGCTGTCAAATTCCAGCACAGTGACGTGCGCCACAATACCGGCTAAGTCAATGGCCGCTTCAATCCCCGAGTTACCGCCACCGATCACCGCCACGCGTTTGCCTTTAAACAGCGGGCCATCACAGTGCGGGCAATACGCTACACCACGACCACGGTATTCTTTTTCGCCCGGCACATTCATTTCTCTCCAGCGGGCGCCGGTGGATAAAATCACTGTTTTGGCCTTTAACGTCGCGCCGTTGGCCAGTTCCACTTGTAGTTGTTCGCCTTGGCTTAACTTCACTGCTTTTTGGTTGTTCATAATGTCCACTTCGTAGTGGCGAACATGTGCTTCTAAATTTGCAACCAGTTTTGGCCCTTCGGTTTCTTTCACGGAAATAAAGTTCTCGATGCCGACGGTATCGGCGACTTGGCCACCAAACCGCTCTGCCAGTACACCGGTGTTTAAGCCTTTACGCGCCGCGTAAATGGCGGCAGATGCACCCGCTGGGCCACCGCCAATGACTAACACATCAAATAAGTCTTTATTGGCCAGTGCTTCGGCTTGGCGCGCTGCGGCATTGCTATCGACTTTATTTAAAATATTGCCAAGGCTAATGGCACCTTGCGAGAACTGCTCGCCGTTTAAGAACACCGTCGGCACCGCCATGATGTTGCGCTCGCTGACTTCCGCGCCAAACACAGCGCCGTCGATCATGGTCGTAGTCACGTTTGGATTAACCGCCGCCAGCAAGTTCAGCGCTTGCACCACTTCTGGACAGGTTTGGCAGCTCAGCGACACGTACACTTCAAAGTTCAGTGGGCCAGGCAGCGCAGCGATTTGTTCAAGCACTGCCGCTTCTTCTTTGATGGTGTGACCGCCCGAGTGCAACAGTGCAAGCACCAGCGAGGTGAATTCATGGCCCATCGGTACGCCGGCAAAAGTGATGCTGGTGTTTTTGGCCGTTGAGCGCACTTGCATTGACGGCACACGCGCAGCGTTTTGGGCGGCTTTGACCACAATCATTGACGACAAACCAGCAATATCATTAACCAGCGCGGTTAACTCTTGGCCTTTTTCGCTGCTGTCGCTGGCGATGTGCAATTCCACCGGCGTTTTTAAATTCTGTAAGTAACCTTGTAAGGCAGCTTTTAAGTTGTTGTCTAACATAGTTATTCTCCTGCATCGGGTTGTTCGTTGCGCCACATTGGCTGCGTAATCGTTGATATGGCTATCATAGGCGACACGTTAAATCTTATAAAACGAATAAAACAAATCTAGTTCATCAATTAATTCGATAAGATTTAAGGTGGCTGTTGCGCACCGCAGCTCCAGCTAACCAAGGCCCATCTGACCTACCCATCTCACCTATCCATCTCATCTACCCATCTCATCTAGCCGCATCCAGCAACGGTGTTACCTGCAAAAAACCATCCTTCTCAAAACTCTAAGTCGCTGCGACTGTGCCCTCTGGCTTTGCGTCACCACAGCCGCTGAATTGCCGGTGCTGGCTATGTCCCATCAGTGCTTCAGCCTGTACTGCTGAAAACACTGCTGAAAAAAAAGCCGGCGATGCCGGCTTTCTTCTGGTGCTTGACCGACTCTGCGAGCCCGTCAATGCAAGGTGGCGATTAGATCTTACCAACCAAGTCCAGTGATGGCGCCAGAGTCTTTTCACCTGGAGTCCATTTCGCTGGGCACACTTCGCCGTCGTGGTTTGCAACGTATTGTGCCGCTTGTACTTTACGGAACAATTCAGCGGCGCTGCGGCCGATGCCTAAGTCGTGAATTTCCGCAACTTTGATCACGCCTTCTGGGTTGATCACGAACGTACCACGCAGCGCCAGACCTTCTTCTTCGATCATCACATCGAAGTTACGGCTGATAGTGCCTGTTGGGTCAGCCACCATTGGGTAGTTAATTTTCTTGATAGTTTCAGACGCGTCATGCCACGCTTTGTGAGTGAAGTGCGTGTCAGTCGACACTGAGTACACTTCTACACCGATTTCTTGGAATTTCGGGTAGAAGTCAGCCAGGTCACCTAATTCAGTTGGGCACACGAAGGTGAAGTCTGCTGGGTAGAAACATACCACTGACCATTTACCTTGCAGGTCAGCATCCGTCACAGTGACGAATTTACCTTGGTGGAATGCTTGGGCTTTAAAAGGTTTTACTTTGCTGTTGATGATAGACATAGGTCGAGCTCCTTAATGGACTTATCATGTGATTGGTTTGAACCACAACCTTGGGTTGTCGTTCAGGTATATGAACATCTTAAAAGGCGTTTACGATTATTCATAACGAATAAAACAAATGAGTACAATCTATTTTTCTGATTAAGATAGCTGACTTGCTCACCGTCTCTGCAAGAGGCAACTTGCCTTTACAATGGAAATGTCTCATTTGTCCTTAAGGCGGTTGCCGCCTGCGGTCAACCAACCTACCTTTATTGCATATACGTGTGCTGATGTGGAGTGGATGATGTCTATTTTCACTCAAGACCAATTAAAGCAAACGGACTTGGCGCTGGTACTTATTGAAAAAAAACCGCAACTACAACAGATGCTTAAGCAAATCGTGCTTCGACTTGGCATTAAAAAATCCTATAGCTTTAACAGCGTCGATGAATTTTTGCATGCGCCTGAGCGACCTAAATTTGATGTGTTGTTGTTGGATTTACCTGATGCGGAAACTTTATCCGGCGGCGACTGGGTAGATCAATTAGTGTTTAGCAGAGTCCTGACCCCGAAACAACAACTGATCTTATTTTGTCAGGCCAGCACCCATAACGTTTTACCCTTGGAATACCCGTATCACAACGTGGCCTGTTTGAGTCACCCCTTTACCCATGCGCAAATTGAAAGCACCCTCAAAGAATTTTTATTCGCTCAAGCTGTGCTACGCCCTATTCAATGTCTAAGTCACGATGGTCGATTTTCTGATGCGCTCAAGCTGGTGCAATTTCAACTCAGCAAGCCTCATCCAACATTGATGCTAAACACCCTCAAACGTTTGCAGATCCAATTGTTAAGTGACACTCATCAACTGTCGGCACACAGCCCGAGCTTAAAACCATGGCTGGCGCAACACGATCCGTGGGCGTTGTGGGCACAGTTTAAGTGCCTGTATGACAGTGAAACTCCCGCCAGTTGTATTGAGCTCTTACTGAAAGCCGGGACGCCTTTTAATAAATTCGCCGAGCGACGCGATAGCTATTTAATCTATCTGAATTTATTAACCGGAAACACCAACACCGCCTATCAGATCGCCAGTCATATCCCTGCGTCGCAACTCACGCCGCGGTTAATGCGTTTGGTCCACATGGCCTTTGTGTTAAGCGGCCATGCCGAGGATGCCATGGCACTGCTTGAACGCAAACGACGGATCAATAGCCGTGGAAAACCTTGGGTCATTTGCAATTTGATGCAAGCCCGGGCCTTATTATTTCGGATCCACAGGCTCAATTTTGCCCACCAAGCCCCCGACCAATGCCTGCAGACAACCTTGCAGCAACTACTGGAAAGTACACAAGCCGATGCTGCCGCCCAAGATCATCAGGATGAATTACTGCTAGTTGAAGCCGATCTCGCCCGCATGGCAGGTGATTTAGACCACGCCGCGTATTTAATCCGAGCATTGGATACCGACAAACAGCATGCGATGATGGTGCCGGTGTGGTGTCATGCCGCCATTTTAGCCGCGGCATTAGGTCAGACCGCTTATTGCTTGCAATCCATTTGGTTAGCACATCGTAGCGCTTATCATGCCGCAGATGGCTGTCAGCGTATTTACGGTTTGTGCTTGCTGCAACAAACCTTGCAGTTGATCCCCGAGCAGCAGCGAGAACTCGCCCCATTGCTGGAACTGGCCGAGCAACAAGGCGATTTATGGGCGGCGGCGGAATTAGCGTACTTGTCGTTGTCATCCAGCTCGCAATGGGCTGAACTGACCCGGCTACTGAAACCATTGGGTTTTAGTCGTGTTCACGGCATCGACATCCGTTAGAACAACACCTGTTCTTTAAATGCGCCGATGGCACGTGTTGGATGTTTTAATTGGATCTCAAGCACCCAAATGCCCGGCACGGCCTCACCTGGCAGCTCACCGAGGCTGCCACTTGCGTATAACTTATGCGGGTAATCGCCAACACGATGGCCTTTGATCTGGTGGTGAAATTGATAACCGAGTTGTGCCGTGCCGCGCAGTGCTGCGCATACTGATAAAGTTCAGTACCGGAGCAGCCCCCTCGCCAATGCGCTTCGACCTGTGCAAATACTTGATCTACCGCCTGCACGATGGCCTTTGCATCAACATCATGCCCCACCGCATAGGTCGCCCCGACATCGGCTTCATGCCCATGCCACACCGGTCCGATGTCGATAAAAAACACATCGTTCTCGCCAAGTCGTACCGTCGGATCTGACGGCTCTGAATAAATTTTGCAGGTATTTGCGCCAAATCGCACAATCGCTGGGTGCCAATGGGTGTCAACGCCTGCCTGCGCTAAACGCTGGCAAAGCAAGGTTTGCGCGTCGGTTTCTAACATGCCGGGGGTAAATTCAGCGGCGATAATTGCAAGTTGCGCCAGCGCCCATTGCTGGGCGTCACGCATCGTTTGAACATTAAAATGTGGGCCAACCAACTGTTGCATGGTACGTCCTTCCAGCAGCTTTCTTCGATGAGTGTTTCCCCATGCTAGAGGATTTGCCCCACAGCAACAAGCCGCAGCAACGATGCACAAAGCCTCGGATGGTGTGGATAGCTCCGAATTTGCCCATGCACCTCGCCGGTTATTGCATCGAATGCAAGCCGATGGTATTGCCTTCGGTATCCAAGGCGAGACTGACAAACCCATAGGGGCCAATGCTCATTTTGGGGCGTAGCACTTGACCACCGGCGGCCACCACGCGGCTCTCTTCGTTGGCACAATCTTCACAGGCAAAATAAACGATGGTGCTGTTATTACCGGCTTTGACGCCCGGAACATGGATCAATGACCCACCCGCACCAACCACCTTTTCATCCATGTCAAACGCCAACATTTGAATGCCATCCACTGGCAAGGGCTGCAAAGTGACTTGCAACACCTGCTGATAAAAGGCTTGCGCACGTGGCATGTCATCGACATAAATTTCGAACCAACAGACTGGATTTGCTCGCATTCGTGAAACTCCTTGGTGTGTTCTTCGCATCGTAGTAGCGACCTAGTACAGGCTAAGGGCTACCGGCTTAGAATTCCAGCGCTAAATGTCTTGTCGATGGATCGGCACTTTCTTATACTCAAACCATTCACAGCTCACACAGGGTCAGATTGCTGATGCCTTCCAAGCTTGCCGGGTTCATGGCGGTATTCACATTTGGCTGTATGCAAAGTGCACCGCTACTGGCCAACACCGTCAAAGTGTATAAGTACCAAGATGCTCACGGCAATGTGGCATTTTCAGACCGCCCGCCACTGACCACCGACTATAAAGAATTGTTTTATGACTGCTTTGCCTGCGGTAAGAAAAACCGTATCGATTTTTTTACCGTACCGCTGATCACGGACAAATTCACCGACGAAATTAACGCGGCACGGGACAAGAGCGGTCTATCGTCAGGCTTGATCCGCGCCATGATCCACGCCGAATCAGGATTTGATGCCAAAGCAACCTCGCGCCGAGGCGCCATCGGCTTAACACAATTAATGCCGGAAACGGCAAAAGAACTGGGCGTCAACCCGTTTAACGAAGCAGAAAATATCCTCGGTGGTAGCTTGTATATGGCAAGCTTACTGAAACGTTACGATGGGGATTTGCAAAAAGCCGCTGCCGCTTACAATGCGGGCGCCTCTGTGGTGGACCAATACCAAGGCCCGCCGCCCTTTGCCGAAACAACCGCCTATTTGAAACGACTCACAGCGCTCTACCAGCGCTACGAAAAAATGGGTGAAGTGACGCCATAGCACAGGCAAAATTGATACCCGCTCACTGATTTTTTATGCGCCAACATGTTGTTTATTAAAACTATATCCGTGCAAAATCGCAGCAACTGGCACAAAAATCAGCCTTTTTTACGACGCCATTTAAACCTTTGGCCACCTGAATTCGACTGAGTCCATGATGGTTTTTGTCGTAAGCGGATGCCAGCATGGTCTGGGCTATCCGCTTTGACATCGATGACAACGAACAACCAAATGCAGTGGATCAACGTTGGTGTGGCACTGACTCGTTGGCAGATTAAACAACTCACTCTTTAGGACTTCCCCATGAAACGACTTATTCCTACGCTGTGTTCGCTCACCTTCCTTTCTGCCTGTGTTGTGCATGTCGGCGACCCGGCAACGGCCGATGAACTGACAAAACAGCAACAACAACTGACTCTTGATACGCGTCAACTGAACACGTTCTTGTTAGACACCGGTGCCGGCGACATCACCATCATCGGCGAAGCCAACCGCCAGCAAATCACCGTGGATGCGACCTTGCATTACAAAGAACCGAGCGATATTCGCCTAGTGTTAAAACAACGCAATAACCAAGCCTACTTACTGGCCGAAACGGTTAGTAACAAGGTCGGCCTTGGCTGGCAGCAGATGTCCTATGTCGACCTGGTGGTGTATGTGCCAGCCAGCATGGCGATCGAACTGCAAGATGGATCGGGCGATGCCTTGCTGCGAGGCTTAACCAATGCCATCACCATCCATGATGGTTCTGGTGATCTTAATGTGACGGGCGGCGCGAATGTCATCGTCAACGATGGTTCTGGTGAAATCGCCATCAGTCAGTTAACTGGCAACTTAACCTTGGATGATGGCTCGGGTGATGTCACCATCAGCAATGTCCAAGGCGCCGTCAGCATTAAAGATGGTTCAGGTGAATTAGCGTTGTCGAACGTGGGTGACGTCCGGATTGACGATGGGTCGGGCGATATTTCTGTCACGGATGCCGCCAGTTTAAACATCCCATCAAGCGGCTCAGGTGACATTGCCTATCGCGGTATTCGTGGCAACATTATGACCGACGAAAAAAATGACGAATTACGTGAATAACCGATAAGTCTTGCTGTTGCTCTGCATCGCGATGGCTGTTTGTTCACCGCGCAGCCGACCGTCGTGTCGGCTGTGATGTCTTGGTAAGAGCCTATCCATCAAAGCCTTGCCGCTTGCATTGCAACACGCAATGCACATCCATACCCTCCCCTCAACGACCACCGTTTATCCGCCGACACAGCCGATCTTCCTTGGCTACTGCCGAAAAACACAGTTTTTGACCGCTTCGACGCTCGCTCAGACATGCTGTCGCCAACAACCAAAGGAGCTTGTCTATGAACTTTATCCGCCATGTTGGCCTTGTCCTGATCGAACCCAGCCGTGTCTTTTTGCAACTCAAACAAACACCATCAGGGCGCTGGCCCATGGTGTTGCTGCAGGTGATGGTTACCGCGGCTGTGCTGTGGTTCTTTTATCAAGGTATGTCTGCGAGTCACCTTGTGGAGCAACAACTGTTACTAAGCAGCGATTTATCTCCTGCCGAGCGCGAGCAATCGCGGGCAGTGTTGGGCGAACTCGCCCCACACATGGCGCTGATCGCCGCCGTGATGGGGGGCGTGACCGTGCTGGTAATTAGTTCCCTGTTAGCCATCTATTACCTCCTCGCCAGTCGCCTCGAACCCAGCGTGCAGTACGGGGACTGGTTTATGTTCACACTGTGGAGCCAAACGCCACAATTGCTGAATTTACTGGGGCTCGTGGTGCTGGTATTGCTGTCGTCAACGTCGGACCTGCCGTTATCACTCGCCAATTATGCCTCGCTCAATCAGCTATTAGCGCTGACGGTACCGGGCGATCGGTTTTATAACCTTCTGGAAAACATGAACTTGTTCTACATCTGGCAAGGAGTGCTCGCCACGTTGGGTTTAAAGCAGTGGTTGCAATTAGACACTACCAAAGCGGCCGCGCTAGCAGCTCTGCCTTATGCCGTGGTGTTTGGGATCTGGGCATTGACGATTTAAGGGGCGCAGGATGCACACCATAACAAAAATCATCGCCGTGGTGGGCGCTGTGGCAGGCTTGTTAGCCGTAAGCTACGTGCAGCGCCAACAGCAACGGCTGGAGGTCGACACAGTCCAGGTCAGTCGTGGCACCTTGATTGACAGCACTCTGGCCAGCGGTCATTTGGAATATCAACGCCAAATCAAATTGACTTCCGAGTTAATGGGCCGCGTAGTTCGCGTGCCGGTGATGGAAGGGCAGCGGGTGAACGCTGGTGACGTGTTGTTGGAGCTTGATGCCACGGCTTACCAGTTGGATCTCGATAAAGCCCGTGCCCAACACACACAAGCACAGTTCCAGATCCAACAGCAGCAGGCTCGCTTGCACCGTCTAACGCAGCAGAAAAGGAGAAGCCAGCAGCTGGTTGCACAGCAAATGCTGGGGCAAGACGCCTTGGATGCGTTGGAGGCGGAGTGGCAACAAGCATCTTTGCAATTGCAGCAAGCCAGCGCAGCCTTGCAACAAGCCAGCGCAGCGGTGGCCCAAAGCCAGCAATGGCTGAGCAAAACCAAATTTGTCGCCCCGATTGCCGGCGTGGTGATTTCAGTCGATGTAGAGCCTGGGGAAACCGTGATCCCCGGAACGACCAATTTGCCGGGCTCGGATTTATTGACGCTGGCCGATACCAGCGCGCTGTTTGCTGAGTTACGGGTGGATGAAGCGGATATCGGGCAAATCCGTATCGGCCAGCCTGCGGCCGTTTATGCAGCCGCTTCGCCAAACACCGCCCATGCCGGTGAAGTGATCAGTATCTCCAGTGCCGCCCGTCAACAAGGCCCATCCCAAGCGCTGACCTTCGCCGTACGAGTAAAACTGAGTCAGCCCGATGCCCTGCTCTACCCCGGTATGAGCTGTCGCGCCGAGTTGAAGAATCAAGTCCGTGAACAGCGTTTGTTGGTGCCGATTTCCGCCGTGCAACAGCAGCATGTTTGGCGCGTGAACGATCAAAGGGTTGAAAAAGTTGCTGTCAGCACAGGCATTAGCAATGACACTCAGATCGAAATCATCAGCGGTTTAGAGCAAGGCGATCAGATTGTGCAAGGCCCAGGACGAGTGTTCACCTTGTTAAGCCCGCAACGCAACGTTGTGGTAAAGCCAGAGGTGTCGCATGCAGCCCGTTAAGCCCTTAAACGATAAGCTCGTGATCGACATGCACCACATCGAAAAACGCTATCTGTTAGGCGATGGGTATTATCAAGCCCTGACCGCGATTGATCTGCAGATCCATCCAAACGACTATGTGGCCATCACCGGCCCAAGCGGCTCAGGGAAATCGACCTTGCTGAACATTCTTGGTTGTTTGGATAAGCCCGATAGCGGTGACTATTGGCTATCCGGCAGCTCGGTGCAATCGTTGGATGCCTATGGCTTGGCACAGGTACGCAATCAACATATTGGCTTTATTTTCCAAAGCTTTCATCTCCTACCGCGGTTAACCGTGCTGCAAAACGTGCTGCAGCCGCTGCTGTATCGAGTGATGCCGCACCAGGAGCGGCTTGAACGCGCCATGCATTTGCTTCAGCGTGTCGGGTTAGAGCACAAAGCGCAGCATTTACCCAATCAATTATCCGGCGGTCAACGGCAACGGGTCGCCATCGCCAGAGCCCTTGTCACCGAGCCAGCACTGCTGCTAGGCGATGAACCGACCGGTAACTTAGATAGCAAAACCACAGCGCAAGTGATGGCGCTGTTTGATGAGTTGCATGACCAAGGGCAAACCATTGTGCTGGTTACCCATGAGCAGGAGATCGCCGAGCATTGCCAGCGCGTGATCCGCTTGGTTGATGGCCAGATCCACAGTGACCTGCGCCAGTCACGCACTCGACTGCAGACCGCGGAGGCTCTATGCAACTAGCACACTGGCACAACTTAGTCTGGCAATCGATGCAAAGTGCCTGGCTATCTATTCGTGGTCATGGCTTTCGCAGTGTACTGACGGTGCTTGGCATCATCATTGGCGTGGCGGCGGTGATCGCGGTGATTGCGATGATGAATGGGTTATCCAGCGGCATTCGCGCCCAACTGGATGATTTAGGCAGCGACATGACGACGATTCGCGCGATCACGTCCGCCGAGCAACAAATGCTCGGCCAACAGAACAAATTAAGCGAAGCCGATGTCGAGTTGTTACGCGCCAAAGTGCCAGCTATCGCCGAGCTGACGGTGTCAATGCCGGCCTACAGTTTTGGTTTAACGGCGGTCTATGGCCGAAAAAGCAGTCAAACCCAGCTGATCGGCGCAGATAGCGCCTATCAACGCGTGATCCGTATGTACCCAGCACAGGGCCGATTTATCAACAAAAACGACGATGAAAAACGCCGTAAAGTGGTCGTCATTGGCCCATCGTTAATTAAAAAGCTCGATTTACCCGCCCAGCCTATCGGTGAATTTATCTTGCTATCGGGCGATTGGTTTCGGATCATCGGCGTGGGGGAGACACGCGGCAGTTTGTTTGGCATTGACCAAGACAATTATCTGATCACGCCTTTTAGCACCGTCAAAGCGATGAATGGCCCTGAGGCACTGCAGGTTGAAATTGCCTATGAACTCAAAGCCAATGCTGACGAAACTGCGGTGCAGCAACAGATCCGCCAGCTGCTGCGTCAGCGGGCCAAGCTTGCACCCGATGCGCCGGAACATATCGAATTTATCACCGCCGAAAAAACCCGCGAACAATTTGGTAAAGTGTTGAATTCCGTCACCACAGTCGCGGCGGCCGTGGTCGGTGTCAGCTTGCTGGTCGGTGGTATTGGCGTGATGAACATCATGTGGGTGTCGGTGACGGAACGGACCCGCGAGATTGGCATCGTCAAAGCGTTAGGCGCTAGTCCCGCTTTTATCCTGTGGCAATTTCTGTTTGAAGCCGTGGCGTTAAGTTTAATGGGTGGCCTGATTGGGTTAGTGCTTGGCGTTGCTATCGCTTGGCTGGTATCGTCGTTGTTTTCGTTTGGTGATATCGAGTTGTTACCTTGGTCAGCCGGCGTATTAGCGCTTGGGTTTACCTCGTTGATTGGTATTGTCTTTGGATTGGCGCCGGCATTAAAGGCGGCACGGTTAGAACCGGTAGATGCGTTACGTTATGAATAAATTAATCTCATGGTTAACCCCGTATTGGCAAATTAGCTGGCAGCCCAGCAAAGCCTATCTATGGGCCAATGTCATTTTGTGGCTCGGCTTATGGGGCTTGATGACCATCGCAATGCAAAGCATGGTCGACAAACCGATGCACCGCGGAGTCGGGCCTTATGTCCGCATCGTCATCGATGCCGTTATCACCTTTTTACCCCTGCATTTTTTACTGCGGCCCTACTTAAAGCTTTATGCCATTCCACGCGCCAAAATTGGCCTGGAAATTATCCCGTTGACGCTGATTTTTTTAGTACTGTCGTACCTGTTGATGTGGTTTTCGGTGACCATCGCGCGGTTAGATATCTTTGGTAACATTGATATGTCGCAGATGCAGGTGTACAAAAACACCGAGCAAGGCAAGGGCTTGCAGTTTGTGATTAAAGATCAGCAACTGCTGTTCGTGGCGGCTATCAACAATGTGGTGATGGCCTCTGGCTGGGCCGGTGGGTATTGGCTGTATCATGCGTTAGCCGCTAAAAAAGCCATGCAAAAACAAGTGCATCAGGCTCAGTTGCAACAACTCACCAACCAGCTCAATCCACACTTTTTATTTAATGCCCTCAATAGCATTCGCGCCTTGATCTTTGAGGATCAACACAAAGCAGCCGAAACGGTCACTCGGCTCTCGGAGTTATTTCGCACGCATTTACAGGCGCACCTCAAGCCGCTGTCCTCGGTGCAGGATGAATGGCAACTGGCGAGTCAGTACCTTGCCATCGAACAAATTCGCTTTGAACAGCGGCTGCGTCTGCAAGTGGATATCGCGCCGGATTGCTTTGAACAGCAACTGCCGACGTTGACATTGTTAACGGTGCTGGAAAATGCCATTAAACATGGCGTCAGCCCCAACAGTAAAGGCGGCGATATTACACTGACGATTGCCCGTTCATCGTCTCAGCGTTGGTCCATCCGCGTGGCGAATTCTGTCGGCGCCGCCAGTCGTGAACAAGGCACCCGCACCGGTCTTGTCAATATTCAACGTCGTCTCGAACTGCAACACCCACACCAGTCCTTGAGTTATCAACGCGACGGCGACACTTTTAGTCTGCAAATGGAGCTTGTGTATGATCCGAACCCTCATCGTGGATGATGAACGACTAGCCAGATCTGAATTAAAACGGCTGCTTAGCGCCTTTCCCGATGTCGACATCGTCGGCGAAGCCAGTGACGTAGAGCAAGCACGCACGGCGATTTCGCAGCTATCACCAGACTTAGTGTTTTTAGATATTGAAATGCCCGAATGTTCTGGCTTGGACTTTGCGGCAGAACTGCCAGCCAACTTGCAGTTTGTGTTTTGCACCGCCTATAACAGTTATGCGTTAGATGCGTTCTCCCTCAATGCCTTGGATTATTTGGTGAAACCAGTCGATCCAAGCCGTCTCGAAAAAACCCTGCAACGCGCCCAACAAGCCCAGCAACGCAACGACATCGTTGCACCTGTCAGTTATCTGCCGGACTCCCATGGCATTTTGTTGAAGTTTGGCGATAGCAGTCGGATCGTGCGTTTGGGCGAGATTTGGCGGTTTGAATCGGTGGGCAATCACACGGCCGTGTATTGCAGTTATGGTAAAAGTTACGTGTTAAGTTCCTTGTCGAAAATCGAACTGCGGCTTGATCCAAGTTTCTTTTTTAAAGCCAGCCGTGCTGACATCATTCGGTTGGATGCGTTGGAACGACTCGAGCCTGGCGTTGCGGCGGGCAGTTTAGTGGCGGTTCTTAAAAACGGCCAGCAGGTCGAAGTCAGTCGCCGCCAAGCGTTGCAGCTCAAACAAGCCTTTGCCGGGTTTTAAGCCGGCAACGTAGCCCTTTGTCAAAGCCCGCACGTCAAACACCCGCGGGCTTTACACCACCTGTCTGCTGTGGAGAGATTAAGCAAATAACGCCGCAAATTTTTCCTGCAACTGTGGTTTTAAGGCAAAGGTAATGAGTTTGCCGGCTTGATCTAAAAAGGCGATTTGGCTGTCATTCCATGGCATCACTTCACCGACATGCTCACAACAAAACACCCCCACGAGCTGGCCGTTGTAGCGGATGCCCACATCAAGCAATGAATAAATATCATTTGGAATAAAATACAAGTCGTTAAAACACGAGGTGGCCGGATGATGCTGAGCATCGGCTGCATTTATGCCACCATCTCGGCGCATCGCATCAAAATAAGGGCCAAAGTCATCCTCATGCAAAGCAACCCCTTGCACATGCTGGTTGGTGTTGGAATCGTACAGATCCACGGCAATTATTTCGTCCAGCAACGCGTTGGAGTACAGCCATAAACTGGCCCTGCTGCAGCGAAGCTGCTTGGTGATCACTTCTGTCAATTGATGATAAAACGCGCTATCGGCAACCTCGCCGTCTTTGTACGCTTTAATTAATAACAATAGTGCCGTTTGGTCTAACATCAAAAACGCCTCGCTACGTTGGTGTATCTCTTACAGGTATAGCGGTCTGTTGGCGTTTTGCCAGCAAAACGCAGCGGCTTGCGACCAGAGCCGACCAAACCGCCCTGTTCCGCTTGGCATCGACAAAAAAAAAGCCTGTCGTCACCGACAGGCGTTTTTGTCACTGCTACGGCTGGTTAACCGTTTATTGCTGTTGACGGTACCATTCGCCCAAAATCAAACTGGCGGCGACGCTCACATTCAACGATTCAACCTTGCCGGTGCCAGGAATTTGCAAGGCAATTTGTGCCGAGTCTGCCACTTGTTTCGACACGCCATGCATCTCTTCACCAAACACAATCACCACTTTGGCCGGTAATTGGCTTTTATACAGTGACACACCGCGATGGCTCGATGTGGTGATCAAGGTATAGCCGGCCGCTTTGCATGCCGCTAGCGCCTCCGTTAAACGATCGCAGCGCAGACTTTCCACATATTCCAAGCCGCCTTCGGCCGTTCGCGCAGCGGCGCCGGATTGCAACAACTCAGGGTCCGTCATCACGATGCCACTGGCACCAAAATGTGCGCAGGTGCGTGCAATAGCGCCTAAATTATGCGGGTTGCCAACGCCGTCCAGTGCCAATAAACAATCGCGCGATTTGCGCTTATGCAGCTGCAGATAGGTGTCTAACCAGAGCGGTTGTTTTTTCTTGACCACCAACACAATGCCGCCGTGGTGATTGCTACCGGAGATTTTTTCCAGTTCAGCGTTATCGACAATATGGTAAGCCCGCTTGTTTTTCGCCATAAACTTCATCACGTCAGCAAAACGCGGCGCGACATCAGCCAGCAGATACATTTTGATAATACTGTCGGCACGTTCTGCAAAACACACCCGACAGGCATTTTCGCCCAGCACTTTGGCTTCGGTGTGTTCTTGGGCTTTGAGCTGTTCCGCCGACAAGCGTGGTTTGGCCTGACTTGGTGCTTGCTCTTGCTCACGATATTCTTTAGGAAGACGCTCGGCCCATGGTTTTTGCAGTAAGCGAGGATCCGGCGTGGGCGTGCGGTCGGTTGTGTGACTGCGCTTGGGCGCTTTCATGCCTTGCCACGGTGAGCTGTCGCCCTTTGGCGTCGCCGCGCCTTCGGCACGCGGCTGCGCACGCTCGCCGCGCGTCGCGACACCTTGAGGCCGACGATTGGCTTCACGGGATGGTTTGTTTGGTTTTTGCTCTGACACAACAGCTCCTTGGCCGGGCATTGGGCCAGGCATTTTCAAATAATCGGCCATTTTAGCAAAAGCGTCGCCACAATCGAAGTTTGCAATTGCGTTTTTCCGCGCAGACGGTAAGCTTGCGCTTTTTTTCGCCGCCCTCGCCTGCTTAACGAATGCGAGATGTTCGGCGCAGGTTTTAGGAGTCCTTATGCTCAGTTATCGCCACAGTTTTCACGCCGGTAATTTCGCCGATGTGCTCAAACACTTAGTTGAAGTCGCCATTCTTGAGTATTTGAAGAAAAAACCAAAACCATTTTGTTACCACGACTCCCACGCCGCGGTCGGTTTATACCGATTGGACAGCGAAACCGCACAAAAAACTGGGGAATACGAGTCGGGGATCGCCAAGTTATTAGGCCATGAACCGGTATCGCCGATCCTGCGCTGTTACCTTGACTTGATCTCTGGTTTAAACCCCGATGGCGTTTTGACCTACTATCCAGGCTCACCGGTGATTGCCCGCGAATTACTGCGCGCAGACGACAGCATTCAAGCGACAGAATTACACCCTGCAGACTTTCCATTGTTACAACAGCAGTTTGCCGGCCGTCGACATACCCGTATTGAAAAAATGGATGCTTATGCCGGGTTTCGCGCCATGTTGCCGCCGCTGCACAAACGCGGTTTAGTGCTGATAGATCCCCCCTATGAGCTGAAAACTGAATACCAAGATTTGCTCAAAGGCGTGCAGCAAGCGTACCAACGTTTTCCACAAGCGACCTACGCGATTTGGTACCCAGTGATTGAACGGGCCAGTATCGAAGCGGTGATCCAGACCTTTGTCGACACGGGCATTCGCAACCAATTGCGTATTGAATTGTCAGTGGCCCCAGATAGCGAAGGGTTTGGCATGACCGGCAGTGGCATGCTGGTGATCAACCCACCCTATACCTTGGCCGACGAGATGCGCCAGCTGCTAAGCGAAATTTGCCCACTGCTATCGAGCCAAGGCTTTTATCAGGTCACCGAGTTGGTCGCGGAATAACTGGCATTGGTGCGGCCTTCGCGGTCAGCGTCCCTGATAGATAGACAAAACGGCGCCAAAGCGCCGTTTTTGATGGTGTTGATGATGATATCTAGGCCACTGGCAGTGACACTATCACGGCTTCAGTGAGCGTTTGCGCCGATGCGGCAAACGCAGCCGTGGTGACTTTGGCAACAACACCTTGTGCTAGGTCGACCTGCTGCCCATCCACAAGCAACTGCACTGGGCCTTGATCGGCATACACCAACCATAGTCGCGCCTGATCACGCTTGAGCCATAACGGCTGGGGCTGCAATTGCAAGGGTAAAAACTCGACGTCGCGAAGCCCTGCCGTGGCATCCTCAGCCAAACGCACAATCAAATTCACATCACGTACGGCGCCAGCCACCAATTCGCCATGGGTACTGGCATGGCCAGCAAACACCGCGACATAACGTGGCGTTGCCAACGTCATTTGGTGTGCATCCACGTGCAGCGTTAAGCCCGCGCCTTGACGGATCGATAAATAACGCTGATACCCGGTAAAATCCGAAAATGCACCGCTGGCGTTGACATCGGCCGAGCTAAAGCGCCAGTGGAAATCCCGCGCCACCAAACTGCTGCCTTGCGGTGATATGGCTAATTCACGCGTGGTGCCACCCGCCCATGTTGTGACGGTTTGCTGCTCGGTGGTGATGAATTCAATCATGCGAGGAATTTCCTTTTGCTGCTATGCGAGGAATGCTTAGGCTTGACCGCGCCACTGGGCATGGCACAAGGTGTCGTGTTTTTCACGGGATAATAAAATCCGCGCCAGCACCACATCACCTTGCGCCAAGGTTAAACCAATCTGTGCTTCGATATGTAACTCAGGTTCGAGATCTTGCTGGATTAAATCGGCCCATTCCTCTGTCGGTAGCGCTAAATCAACCCAAGCGTCTTGTTCACAGTGCTGTTGATACAAAGCATAATCCGCGGCGGATAAATTTTCTTCGGCTAATTCTTCAAAAATACTGAACGCATGGTTGCATAACTCATCTTCAGTCCAAAGTTCTAATGCATCTGACATAAAGCCCCCTTGATAAACGACCGGCAGTATACCTTAGCGCGCGGGCATCGTCTTTGTAAGTTTCCGTCGCCATTGCCGGTTGTAGTTTGCGATGAGAACCACACCAACCACCGAGGGCAACAGCCAGAAGACTAGTTGCGCTTGCGGCGATACATCGATCAGTGTGCGTCCACCTAGGGCAAAAAAAGCGGTGAAAATAGCAATACCACAGCCCATCATATTGCCGATATGTTGAGCGATCCGCTGCAGCGGTGTCACCGATGCTTTTAGCAGATAACGCGCCGCGCCGCCCCCTGTGACCATCGCCACCATGGCAAAGATTTGTCCCAATAAAAAATGCTGAGTTGCGCTTTGCCACAGGGTAAACAAGGCCCAGCTTTGCGTCAGCGCAAACAACAGCCAATGGCTAGGAGTCGAAAGCCCGCGCCGATCGGTTCCCATCTGTAACACCCGCACACCATGGCGCACATTAAACAGTGCTAACAACGACAACAACAATAAAAATTGCCAGAACAGCTGCACCTGCCGTAGATAATCAGCGCTGGATACACCAACCGGTTGTGCCGCCCCTTTCATTGCCAATGGATCCAGCAGTACCAACACCGCCATGCCAATCCCACTGAGCGTCAATGCATGCATCACCACATAAAACCAAGCCCCCACCCGGCGATGCAGTGGGCTACCTTTGGCAACCGCCATCACCGCACAAAACAGCAGCAACGCCACGCTCCCCGCGACGATGTGTAACACCAATAACAGCTGATGAATCAACATAACGTACTCCTTACGCGACTCGCGTTTCAGTTCGACTCCCACAGAATGCCAGTTCCGCTTCCGCGTTCTCAGTGCCCAAAGTCACAAACTGCAGCATGACTTTTGGCCTATTGCGATCAGTGACTGAAGCTTTATGCTATGGCAATCAATTTGATAAACGATATCTCGTGATATAGTCCTGTCTTATCTCCACCACGAGTTTTCCATGATGCATGCGCCTGAACAGCGTTGGTTTTACAAAGAAAATATTGCAGCCATCGTCAGTTGGGCCGCCTTTGCTTATATCCAGCAAGCGGCGGTGGTCCATCATCTTGGGTTGACCAGTTGGCAAAGCCTGCTCAGTGCAGGCTCTTTGCTGCTGTTTCTTGGTTTGTTTTTTTGCAACCAGCGCCAAAAGCAGCAGCAAGCCCCATGGCTGGGGCTGACTGCCATGTGGCTGTGCATGAGCATCAGTGCTTGGTTGGTACCCGACGGTTTTGCGCCAGGCCTTGGCGTGTTGTGGGTCTGTCTATTGCCGTGGTTTGTCCCTAGCCGCTTCTTGTACTGGATGTTGGTACCGTCGTTACTGCCAGTTCTGGTGGTGATGGCGCTAGATGGCCTGACCCAATCGGATGTATTGATGGTGCTGGTCTGTGGCACGTTTCAGTATTTTGCCATGTTTGCAATGAGCAAAGCGCGGGAAGAGAACATCGCACGGGAGGAGCTCAGTCGGACCCACCAACAACTGATCCAAGCGCAATCGATACTCGCCAAGCAGGCCGCAGATGGCGAGCGCCTGCGGATCGCCCGTGATTTGCACGACAGTCTTGGCCATCACTTAACCGGTTTGGTGATCCAATTGCAGGTTGCAACACATCAAGCCGATGACAACTTGAAACCGGTTTTACACAGCTGTCAGCAGCAAGCAAAGCAACTGCTGCAAGATATTCGGTATACCGTGTCCCATTTGCGTCAGCCGACCCAGCCCCACTTGGCATTGCAGCTTCGAGCTTTGCAACCCACGTTGCCAGATTTGACGATGGAGCTGGCCATTCCGGCGGATATTCCAACCGATCCACTTTGTCACGCCGTGTTGTTTCGGGTCTGCCAAGAAGCGTTAACCAATAGCCGCCGTCATGCGAAAGCCAGTGCCTGTTGCATTGAGGTCTGGCAGCACCAGCAACAACTGATGCTGCGTTATCGGGATAACGGTCGATTAGCCACTTGGCCACTCATCGAGGGCAATGGCTTACAAGGCATGCGCGAGCGCGTCGAGCAAGCCGGTGGCCAGCTGTTATTCAGTCAACAGCAACAGCATCTGCAAATTGATGTAAGTCTGCCAGTATCGCAGCCGCCAGTATCAGAGACATCGGTATCAGAGACATCAGTATGACCATTCGGCTTATCGTCATCGATGACCAAACCTTGGTCCGCCAAGGCATCGTCAGCTTGTTGCAGCTGGTGGCCGATTTTCAGGTCGTGGCCCAAGCAGGCGATGGCTCCAGCCTGCTGACCCTTGTCGAGCAGCATCAACCTGATATTATCCTGTTGGATTTGCAGATGCCCATCCAAGATGGGCTGACCACGCTGCAACAGCTTCGACAGGCGCAATGCAAGGTGCCAGTGCTGGTGTTAACAACCTTTGATGATCATGAGCGCGTGCTCAAGGCCATGTTGCTGGGCGCTCGGGGCTATTTACTCAAAGACGTTGGCCTTGAGCAGCTCGATACGGCGATCCGTACCTTGGTCGCAGGGGGAAACTTATGGCAACCGGCCATCACCGAGCGCATTCTGAGTCAATCTTCAGTCGCCTCGCAACCGGCGATGCCAGAGCCTCTTAGCGAAAAAGAGTTGGAAGTGCTGCGCTTGATGGCGTCGGGCTTTAGCAATCGTGAGATCGCCCACGCCGTGTTTAAATCCGAAGGCACGGTGAAAAATCAAGTCTCTGCAATTTTAGCCAAATTGGATGTCCGGGACCGCACCAAAGCAGTGCTCAAAGCCATCGACTTAGGATTACTGAATTAACCCCTTATCATTTTTACCACGGAGTGCACTATGGCCTTATCTCTTGGGCAAATCAGCGTGTTCGTCGGCAACTACGACGAAGCGATTACTTATTACTGCCAGCAGCTAGGGTTTGTGTTGGTCAGCGATCAACAATTCGCCACCAAGCGCTGGGTGGTGATCGCGCCTTCAACCACATGCGGTGCTCAATTCTTGTTAGTCCAACCGACCACATCAGAACAGCAGCAACTGATTGGCGCACAAGGTGGCGGCAAAGTGTGGCTGTTTTTAAACAGCGACGATTTTGAAACAGATTATCAACGGTTGTTAGCAAATGGCGTCAAATTTCTCGAGCAACCACGGCATGAAAGCTACGGCAGCGTTGTCGTGTTCGAGGATTTGTATGGCAATAAGTGGGATTTGATTCAGCGCAAAGAATCTTGATGTTTTACTAACATACGCTGGGGCATAACTGGCAGTGTCATCAAAGCGCAACTACACTTTGGCAGATTATACGCCGTTAGGGTCTGCCTCAAGGAGTGAAGTTATGTCCTACCCCAGTATGCTTTTAAAACTCAGTCATGTTTTTTATCATCAACCCGAGCAAGTATTTGATCTGTGGGTGGATGAGCAGCACGCTGCCAGTTGGTTATTCGGGGGGCCTGATCAATTCACGGATGTGATCCGGATCGACGCGCGTGTCGGTGGGCGTTTTTTCGCCAGCGGCCGCACTGGCAGCAAAGCCATCGTCCATCAAGGACAGTTTCATGTGCTGCAGCGGCCACAGCAAATTTTTTTTAGCGTTAGCCCTTTTCCAGACCAAATGACTCCAGATTTAATCCAAATTCGTTTTGAACGAAACCCGTTTGGCTGTGAACTGCAACTGACGCATCAGCTGTCGAGTCGCTTTAATGATGAACGCCCGCGCCTCATTGAAAATTGGACGCAATTGTTTGCTCGCATGGCGCTGGAATTGAATGATTCGATCACCTTGTCATCGCGCACGATGCCAGCCCCCGTCTTGGAAACAGCCCGTTAACGTAGAACGTTTTGCCGCCTGACTCGACAAGCCGCTATAATGCGGCTTTTTTGCCTATGAGCCTGCCCATGCTGTGGATTTGTCCGCTGTGCCAACACCCATTAACGTCTAATGCCAACGGCGTTGGTTGCCCCTCGCGTCATCAATTCGACAGAGCCAAAGAGGGCTATGTCAATCTGTTACCGGTGCACCATAAAAACTCAAAAAATCCTGGTGATAATCCTGCGATGATCGCTGCTCGCCGGCAATTTCTAACGGCCGGACATTATCAACCTTTGGCCAACGCCATCGAACAGCTGTTACCCCGTGAGGGCGTCCATACGCTGTTAGATATCGGTTGCGGCGAAGGCTATTACAGCCAGTTTATCAGCCAACATCGGCCGAGTTGTCTGATCTATGGCATTGATATTTCAAAAGCTGCTGTGAAAGCGGCCGCAAAAAGTGCACCAAGCCAGCACTTTGCGGTGGCAAGTGCCTACCAACTGCCGCTTGCCGATGCCTCGATGGATGCCATGTTGCGCGTCTATGCGCCCTCAGATGACCAACAAATGCATCGCGTGCTAAAACCAGGTGGGTATTTGTTAACTGTCACCCCTGCCCCTGAGCATTTATTGCAATTCAAACAACGAGTCTATGCTGAGGTTCGGCTGCATGACGAGCAAATCGCCACGGTTCAAGGAATGCACCACCACACGCGGCAGCGCTTATCATGGCGCTGGCAAGCCGACGATGCACACAGCCTATTGGCGCTGCTGGAGATGATCCCGCTGGCCTATAAGTTCGACCAAGCCAAACGGGATGCTCTTGCCACAGAACTGCCCGCGATCCAATTGGATTTTTATCTGGATTTATATCAACGGCAGCACCCAGCGGCGCTTTAAAACACGCTGGGTGGGGTCTTCTTGGCGGGAGGCTTTTTAGCCGGAGTTTTCTTTTTCACCGGCGGCTTTTTCGTTTTTTGACCTTTCAGGGTCGTACTGCGTTTTTTGTTGCTAGCTTTGGCACTGCGTTTGGGTGCTGTTTTTACCGCTTTTTTCTGACTGGTCTTTTTCTTTAGCAGCGGTTTTTTGCTGGTTTTTGTCGAACTCTGCACTGTTTTCTTGCTGGCGACGACAGCCGTCGCTGCTGCGGCGCCGCCCGCAACAGCCAATGAGCTTGCCGTCGAGGATTGTTTGAACGCCGTCGGTTTGACTGCACTTTGCGCACTCCCTTGTGGCGAGACATCAAGCATCGTGGCCCAAAACTCACTAGCAAGCTCGGCCACAATATTACTTTGCGCATTCACCAACACCACAATGCCCATGTCTTTGTCCAAGGAATACGACAAGTCGGTGCGATAGCCTTTCACCAAGCCTCCATGGTGATACAGCGTGTGCTTGCCAAAGCGATAAATGCGTAACCCTAACCCGTAATAGGCATCCGACACATAAGGGCCAAAGGTTCGGCCCATCAAGTTGTCGGCGGTTTGCACACGCGGCGTATGCATATCGTTGATCACCGGTACCGACAACACTTGCGGCCTATGACCTAACCGAGCGATCAGCCATTGCCCCATATCACGCGCACTGGCATTGACGCCTGCAGCCGGATTTACCCGATAATAGGTTGGCACCACTTTCGCCTCAACCCAGCCTTTTTTAGAGCCAACATGTGGCATGGCACGGTTCTTATTGGCTAAAAAGCCGCTATAACCGACCGAGGCCGTGTGCATCTGCAAAGGACGGAAAATCCGTTGTTCCAGCAACTGCTCGTAACTGGAGCCGGTGGTTTTTTGCATCACCCGGGCGATCAAGCTAAAAAAGACGTTTTGATAGCCATAACACTTGCCAGGCGCACAGCGCGGATTGATTTGACCAAAGCGCGGTAAAATCTGCTCTGGCGTCATGTTGTTTTCGATTAAGTCGTCAAAAGCGTTTGCCGATAGGCCTGAATTTTGCCCCAGCATGTGCTCGACTTTGACTTGCTTGGTGAGGTTTGGACTACGAAAGGAAAAATCAGGTACATAACGCGTTGCAGCATCATTCCAATTGAATTTGCCTTCATGCTCAAGCTGCGTGGCAAGGCCGGCGGCAAAGGTTTTAGACACCGACGCCAATCGGAAGATGGTGTTTTCATCAACCTTGGCTTTACTGCCCACTTCGCGTACGCCGTGCGTACCAATTTTGACGATTTGGTCGCCTTTTACGACGACGTAAATACCACCTGGAATTTTGCTTTTGGCCATGCGAGCATGGAATTGCTGATCAAATTCCTCCAAGTACTGCTGCAGTGGAGGCGCTGCGAAGACCGGCGCCGCAAAAAGCATCAAGGCGGCAAGCCAACGGAAATTGTTCATTCTGGTACCCTGCCCCGGACATGGCAGAAGGCGCTGCAAAGGCCAGCAAAAGGCATCGAGCAGATTAACGCTCGAGCTTCAGCATCTCCGGGATCACTGTTGTTATAAAATGCTGTCGTTGCGCATCCGTCACTTGCACCGGCAACCATTCGCCATATGCATACGGACGCAACACTGGACCGGCCAAATACACTTCCGCGCTGTACCATTGGCCATCACTTTCGACTCGAACCGTTTTTCGTAAATAATGCCCTGAATCTATTTCTTCAAATACATCGAGCTTGGCAAGATCCTCTGCCGTGACATCACACAGCAACATGCCTTCGGTGATCGCCCCTTGTTCTTCCACTAAAATGGGGACTGCCGCTGCAAGTGGGCTCGAGGATAAACCATATCGCCGGTGGTCTCGCAGCAACGCCGGTTGCGTTTGGAACTGTTTGCCAGTAATGGCTGACGTAATATCCGCGAAGGTTAATAGCCCGTAGACAAACACATGACGAGACTCAGACATTCGGTGATTCCTCCGTCAACGCTTGGACAACCAAACACAGCCGCAAATCGAATTCCAACTGATGATACTGGGGTTCCATATGCTGACACAATTGATAAAACGCTTTGGTATGATCTTTTTCCCGAAAATGCGCAAGCTCATGCACAACGACCATTCGTAACAACGGTTCTGGTAATTTTTTTAACAGATTCGAAATACGAATTTCATTTTTGCTTTTCAGCTTACTGCCATGCACTCGACTGATTTGCCGGTGCTGGCCAATCGCATTGTCCAGTATTTGAATTTTGGCATCGTAACTGACTTTGGCAAGCGGCGGTGCATTTTTCATAAAGTGTTGGCGCAAGCGTTGGGTATACGCATACAACTGGGCGTCACTTTGAATATCATGCTGCCAACATGGATAACGCTGTGACAGGCTTGCTTGCAGGCGTCCTTGCTCAATCAAATGGCGAACCTGATCGACAAGATGAACTGGATAATGCTGAATAAAACGCAGCGCATGCATGAATAGACTCACAAAAAAGGCCGCAGCATAGCGGCCTTGCTTTGAAACAACAAGCGATGGCAAAGCATTAGGGGGCTGGGCATCGGGTTGCGACCGGCTGCAATTGCAACGCGAGGATTTGCCCTTGCTGGCCTTGAGACACTTCAAACCAATTAACGTCCCGAGTTGGTGCCAATCCTTGGTCTCGCAACCAAGTTTGCCATAACTCCTGACTGATCCACATTTGTTGCGCCATACAGTCGGTTAACACCACGTTGTCGCCGTCAACCTTGGCCTGCATCAAACGCTGCTGCGTGGCACTTGCCAACATATCCTTGCGAAGCGCTTGGTAGTGCTGCTCGAACGTCAAGCGACGATGTGCCGCTTTAGCGACAGTGTCAGACGGCGCCGCCGAAGATTCTGATAAAAGTTGGTGGATCTCAATAGTTCGACCATTTTGTTCCGCCATCACCACCTGATAGGTCAGCGCCGGCACACTGGCAATTTGCCACCAGACCAAGGCAACAAAACCACAGCTTACCAGCGACACCATTTCACGCCAGCGTCGCTGCCACAACGACGGCGATGCGGGTTGTGCCAGTTGCCGTTGCAGCTGGCGGCGCAAGGAGGCGGGCATTCCTGGCTGTTGCTGCTGCCAATGGTGCAACAGGCTATCGAGTTGTTCATCCGTTGGCTTGGTCATGCCAATCTCCTAGTTGCTGTTTCAGTGCATCACGGGCGTAGCGCAAGCGTGATTTCGCAGTTTCCTCGCCGACGCGACAGATCCGGGCGATGTCGGACACACTAAAGCCTTCGAGTTGCAGCAACAGTGCTTCTCGTTGCAGCACGGGTAATGCCTGAATGGCCATGCTGACAGCGTCGTCGAGCTTGCGAGCAATCAGTTGCTGCTCGATAGCGGGTTGGTCCGAACATAACGTATCTGCATCATCTAACCAATCGTGCCGATTTATTTTTCGAAATTCATCGACCAACAAATGTCGAGCGATGCTAAACAGCCAGGTTTTAAACTGGCTGTGCCCAGCGAACTGTTCCCCGAGCTCCATGACTCTCAGCCACGCTTGTTGACTGATATCGGCCGCTAAGGCTGGCTCAGAACTTCTTAGTAAATACCGATACAACGCATCACCATACCGGTCAAACAGCACCGACAACACGGCTGGCTCGCGTTTTTCGACATAACGCGCCAGCAGCTGCTGACTAGACATGCTATGCCAGTCCGCTTTAGGCCGCAGCCAGCTCCATCCCATAGGGTATCCTTGCTATTGCTTGTCTAGATTAAAATCCAACCGCACCGCTAAGCCGGTCTGTGCGATGGCCTTGCCATCGACCACTTTAGGGCGATACTTCCAGCGTTTCAAGGCTTGCACTGCCGCTTTATCAAAGATGCGACGAGGTTCAGCATTGACCACTTGCACATCCTGAACCTGACCGGCGGTGTCAATTGAAAAACGCAATTCCACCCATCCCTCCACGCCATCACGAGCGGCATCCACTGGATACTTGGGCTCCATGCGCACCACTGGCGTGGCATCTTGCTCTGGTGCCGCCATAGGCCCTGATTCGCCTTTGGTTATGGCTACCGGAGGCACGGTCACATCTAACTTGATGCCTTCGAGTGAGCTGGCGAATGGATCAATGGCCATTTGTGGTGGCGCTTGGGGTGGCACCACCGCAGGTTTGGGTGGCAAAGTTTCACGCACTCGCGGTGGTTTTTCATCACGGGGAGCACCAACATCCACCGTCAGAGGCGGAGTAAGTTTGCTGCTACTGACCGTATCTTGGCCAATCAACTGTGACATCCCATAAAACACCAAAGCCGACACTGTGGCGGCCCCAGACATCTGCCATACCAGCTTAAAGGCCGTGCGAGACAGAGGGGAGTTGTTGTCGTGCATAATTATTGTTGTCATGATGAACTCCTTGTTGGTTTCTATCCTTGGACGATGCGACCAGGAAAAAGGGGTTAATCATGTTGAAAAAATTTTTATGGGTGTGCGGCCTTGGCCTGACGGCCTCTGTACAGGCAATACCAAGTGAGATCATCCTGATGCGGCATTTACACAAAGCCCCGGGAGATAACCCTCCGCTGTCTCAGTGCGGCGTTGCCCAAGCCACGGCACTGCGTTCAGTGCTAATGCCACACCAAATAACGAAAGCCTGGCACACACCATTTAACCGCACCTTAGAAACTGCACAGCGCTTGGTCGATGCTAGCACTGTGCTGCAACGCTATGACGCTAAACAACCTGCAACAGAAATCAAAAAGAAATTGGAACAGGAGCAAGGCTTGCAGTTGGTGGTTGGACACAGCAACACCATCCCTGCCTTGCTGGCTAGTTTTGGCGTCGAAGCCGAGGCTATTGGCGAGAGCGACTATGGTACCTTGTATCGATTACGCTGGGAGGCCGAGCACTGGGTATTGTATCGGGCACCCTTTGCACAGCGACTGGCGCCATGTCAATCAGCGGCGTTGCAATAAGACCAGCACTTCTGCATGCTCGGTATGCGCGAACATATCAAACAACTGCGCTTTCAACGGCTGATAGTTGGCTAATCGGGCTAAGTCGGCCTGCAACGTCACTGGATTACAGGACGAATACAACAGATAGTCAGGTTGTAACGTTAGGATCTGCGTACACAGCGGCTCACCCAAGCCACGGCGCGGTGGGTTTACCATTAATAACTCTGGGCTTTGCTGTTGACTCAAACTAAAGGCGGTCGCATCCAGTGCTCTAAAGTCGATACGAACCCCAAGGTCTTGCGCACTTTGGGTTGCCGCCTCGATCGCTTGCGGCGAAATTTCAATGCCGGTGACCTGTCGCTGTGCCGTCGCAACATGCAAGGCAAAGCCACCGACACCACAAAACAAATCCCAGATCCGGCTAACGGGAAGTTCTGCCGTCCACTCGCGCGCGGTTTGATACAACGCGGCGGCCACACGGGAGTTGGTCTGGAAAAAACTTTGCACCGAAAGATACAGGGGGACGTCGTTCAACTCGACCCGCAGCCTATGTTGTTGGCTGAGAATAATTTCCAGCTCCCCTTCCAACACCGCTTTATGCTCAGGTTGAATATTGGCACTACACACCAGCAATTCAGGCCAGCGCGCTTGCAAACTAGGCAGATGTTTTCGAAGCGCAGCCACATGGTGTTGTGAGCGCAACACGAAACGCAACATCCAGCCACCTGCAGCATCTGGACGGCTCAGCAAAATGTATTTCAGCTCGCCTTTGCGAGTCGACAGCTGATAGGGCTGCATGCCGACGTGCTGGATAAAGCCTTTGATATGGGCAAAGGCTTGCTGGAAATCAGCCGGGTACAAAGCACAGCCTGTTAAATCCACCGCGCCCGATGCATGGCTGATACCAAGCACCGGCTCGTCGCTAGTGCCAAGCACCACCATTTTGGCTTTGTTCCGAAAACCACTGATCTCACTCGCCACCGGCGGTAACCAACAGTCTGGCGCAATCGGTAGACTCGATAAAGCATGCTGCTTACGCTGCAGCTGTTCCGCGTAGGGTACCGGCAAAAACTGACAGGAGCGGCACAACCCCGCGTCGAAGGATTGACAGTGTAAGGTGGTGGTCATAGCCCCTCCGCAACGTGGTGTGGTTAAACAGACCATAGCAGGCATTGGCAAACAAAAAAGGCCTGCATCAGCAGGCCTTTAGGAATTTGGCGGAGAGAGAGGGATTCGAACCCTCGTTAGGGGTTAACCTAAACACACTTTCCAGGCGTGCGCCTTCAGCCGCTCAGCCATCTCTCCAGTACTTGCAACAGCAAGCGCGGTCATACTATGGAAAATAGCCTTGGTTGGCAACTACAAATTCGGTATCCCAACGTGTTCGCTGCATTTTTGCGCAGCGAACAGCAGAATTTCAAGTTAAGCGTTGCCTTTGACCGCGACTCTATTGGTTTTTGCAAAGCCCAGCATCCGATTTAAAGGCACCAACGCTTGTTCACGCAGTTGCGCATCGACAAAGATTTCATGGCCCTGGGTATTCGTTAAAGCCTGCTCAATCGCCTGTAAGCCATTCATTGCCATCCAAGGACAGTGTGCACAGCTACGACACGTCGCGCCATTACCACCTGTTGGTGCTTCAATGAAGGTCTTGTTTGGCATGGCTTGTTGCATCTTGTAGAAGATACCGCGATCGGTTGCCACGATAAACATCTCGTTTGGCAAGGTTTGGCTGGCTTTGATCAACTGACTGGTCGAACCCACAGCATCGGCCAAATCGATAACATTTGCCGGTGACTCCGGGTGAACGAGCACAGCTGCATGAGGATATTGTTTTTTTAACTCGACTAACGCTTTGGCTTTAAACTCGTCATGCACAATACAGGCGCCCTGCCACAGCACCATATCGGCACCGGTTTGCTTCTGCACATACGCACCTAAATGTCGGTCCGGGCCCCACAGAATTTTTTTGCCTTCGCTATCTAAGTGCTCAACCACATCCAGTGCAATAGACGATGTGACCACCCAATCAGCACGGGCCTTTACCGCCGCTGAGGTATTGGCATACACCACCACCACGCGATCAGGATGCGCGTCACAAAAGGCAGAGAACTGCTCGGCAGGGCACCCCAAATCCAGCGAACAGGTCGCTTCTAATGTTGGCATTAGCACTGTTTTTTCAGGGTTTAAGATTTTAGCCGTCTCACCCATGAACTTAACGCCAGCAACGATCAGCGTTTTGGCTGAATGCTGATTGCCAAAACGAGCCATCTCCAAACTATCCGATACACAGCCGCCAGTTTCCTCGGCGAGCGCTTGGATCTCAGGGTCGGTGTAATAATGCGCAACAAGCACTGCGTCCTTGGCCTTTAACAGCGCTTTGATGCGTTCCTTGTACAGCTGTTTGTCATCAGTCGACAGAGGGGCTGGCTTGGCAGGAAACACAAAATCAAGTTCATTAAACGCGATGGCTTGGTTCATGAGGAAAATTCCGGGCAATAAAAAAGACGCGTATTATACACAGCTTTTCAAGAGGTAAAAGCTCAGACGGCTAGAACGCCAAAGGCTGTGCGTAAGGGAATCATACAGAATCAAAATGATGGTGGGTCATGATGGATTCGAACCATCGACCAACGGATTAAAAGTCCGCTGCTCTACCAGCTGAGCTAATGACCCCCATCGCGGAGGCATATCTTACTTATTTACGCGGTGAGTGCAACCAAAATCTTTGAAAAATGCCCTACTTACGGCTCAACTGCTTAATTTGCCATCATAACGAATAAAATTAAAGCGCCTTTTTGCTGCTTCCGCCAGACTATCACTAAGATTCGAAAACACAGCAACGTCTAACAAAGATAAAGTGCGCGCGTTTAACAAGGAGTCATCACGGCTTAAAAACGAAGATATTTATGAAAAAAATTGTATGAACGCGGATGGTCGATGCCCTCTTAGAAACCGGATGACGAAGTAGCGTTTAAAGATGAGCCAGTCCGTCAGTGCTTGAATCAATCTGCATGCCATAGACTCCTTTGGAGGTTTTAGACTAGGGCAAGCCTTTCAAGTCGCAAACTATAGATGCATAAGCCCTCTCACGACGAAGTATGCCATGATGGCCCAAGAAGACTGGCGCAGTGTGATATGCCAACGCGGCAAGCTTGTGTCCCTTCTGAAACAAAGCGGACATGCCGAATGATAGACATAAAAAAACCGCCATCAGGCGGTTTTTTTATTTCTTATCTAGTGCTTTGCGAGCATCCGCAGCTTGTTTACTCTTCGGATAGCTCTTAATTAACAGGTTGAAGTACTTCTTCTGCCCTGCAGCATCATCTTGCTCGCCAGCAATCATACCGAGCTTATATAAAGCGAGTGGCGCACGATCACTGTTCGGATAGTTTTTATAAACAACGTCAAAGCTCGCTTTGGCTTTTTTCGTTGCGCCGCCTTGTTGATGCAACAAGCCGAGCATGTAATAAGAGCGCGGCAAATTCGCCGACTCTGGGAAATTCTTATTAAAAGCATTAAGGGCTTTGATAGCTTGCGGGTATTTCTTCTCTGATACGAAGGCTTGAATTTGCTTAAATGCATCATCTTCGGACAGAGCTGGCTCCGCGGGCTCAGCTGGAGCAGGTGCGGATTCCGTCGTAGCAACTTGATCAGCTGCTACAACGGCCGCAGGATTGCCCGCCGGGACTTGAGTCTGCACAGAGTTTGCACTCCCAGCGGACTGCGATGGTGTAGCACCACCGCCCAGTCGGCGGTCAATTTCCTGATAGATATCACGTTGTTGCTGTAATATCTGTTCAAGTTTGTAAGATTGCTCTTCCGTAGTGCCACGTAGCTCGCTGACTTCGTTCATCAACGATTCCAATTGCTGCTGCATTTGCAACTGCGATTGGGCGCGGGCATCTACCACACGTTCTAGTTCAGATAAACGCTCTGATACAGAACCTGTTCGTGCTGCGCTCTGAACTCCACTGGAGCGGCTCAGATCAGCAACGGGTGCAGGATCTGCCGCAACAGTAAGAGCGACCAGAGATAGTGCAGAAACTAGCGACAACTTAACGTTCATGCAATCTCACTACCGCAGCTATTAGTAGTTCAGAACAGCGCGACGGTTTTTAGCGAAAGCGTCTTCGGTGTTGCCAGCGTCAACTGGTTTTTCTTCACCGTAGCTAACTACGCTCAGTTGGCCAGTAGCAACACCCAGGTTTTCCAGGTATTTTTGAACTGATTGAGCACGACGCTCACCCAGTGCTACGTTGTACTCTGGAGTACCGCGAGCGTCAGTGTGACCTTCGATAGTTACAGAAACAGTTGTTTGAGCACGCAGGAATGCAGCGTGAGCTTCCAGAACTGATTTGAACTCTTCACGGATATCTGACTTGTCGAAATCGAAGTAGATAGTGTTTTGTTGACGCAGAGCTTCTAACTGAGCGCGCAGAGCGTCAGCAGCAGAGTTGCCTTGCTCAACTGGTGCTGTGTTTTGTTGTGCAGCAGTTTGCTCAACAGCGTCGTCTGAGCTACATGCGGCCAAAGTCAGCACTGGCACAGCGACTAACAAACCTTTTAAAACTTTGTTTAAGTTCATAGTATTGTCCTTAGTAGTAACAAATTAACTTGATTTATCAATTTTATAAAAACGGCGACCACGCAGGTGATTTTACACGACCATTGACCGCCGGCAACCTTGCTTTGAAACGCCCATCCATGGAAACCAGTGCCAGCACCTGGGTATTACTACCATACAATGTGCTATAGATAATCATCGAGCCGTTCGGCGCAATGCTTGGTGACTCGTCCAAGTAGGTGCGAGTCAGCACCTGCATATAACGCGTAGTCTTATCCATGCGCGCAATATTATACTGACCATCTGTACGATTTACCATAACTATTGATTGACCATTTGGGGTAAATTTACCAGATAAGTTCATTTCACCTTGGAAAGTAACACGAGTTACTTGGTCGGTGGCAACATCAACTGTGTATAACTGCGGGCGTCCACCACGCTCTGATGAGAAAATAATTTGAGTACCATCTGGGCTCCAGCTAGGTTCTACATCAATGGCACGATGCGACGCTAAACGACGTAATTGTTTAGTGGCAATATCCATCACATATATTTCGGAGTTACCATCTTTTGATAATGTCATCGCCATGCGACGACCATCAGGTGACCAAATTGGCGAACCATTGATGCCTTTAAAGGACGTTAACATTGAACGACGGCCCGTAAACACATCTTGAATGTAAATTTGTGATTGTTTCTTTTCAAAGGTTACATACGCCAGTTTGGTACCATCTGGTGACCAGTTTGGCGACATTAATGGCTCCTTCGAACGTAAAAGAACCTGCTCGTTTTCACCATCATAATCGGAGACCACCAATTGATAACGTGGCTGTTGTTTATCTCGAACCAAGACGTAAGCAATTTTGGTAGAAAATGCACCGCGCTCGCCAGTCAATTTTTCATAAATGATGTCGGATAAACGATGCGCAAACGCACGCATACGGGTTCCTTCGACATTCACTGGACGTTCACTGTTTGCCAAAATAAAGCTGTTCGATGCAACAAGGCGATTTTGTGAATTCATCATCGGTTGACCAGCGCCCATTTTGGCTTTGACCACATCGACTAATTCATAGCTGACGGCATAACGTCCAATGCCAACTTCACGCACTGTGCCCATGACGACGGCTTCAACACCGGTTTTATCCCATTTTGCAGGAGTAAATTGAGCACTGCTTTGCGGCTGCTCCGGCATTCTCATCACATTGATTGGATTGAATTTACCTGAACGCATTAAGTCAGCCGCAACAATTTCACTGACGTTTTGACTTGGCGCGTTAGTTCCTACAAACGTGAATGGAACCACTGCAATCGGTCTTGCAGTATCCACACCATCGGTGATCACAATCTCGAGGGACGCGTGGGCCTGCTGTGCGACTAGCAACGAAGTCGCCCACAAGGTCGTTTTCATCCATTTTATCAACATGTTTAAAGTCTCAGTTATCCAACAAATTTCAAACTAACGATTCCAAGATGAACAGAATCTTAAGCTGATTGTACATTTAATCACAATGTACATCTGCTGATCACGTTCAATCTATGGCGTTTAATTCGCTGCCGTCTTCACAAATGGGAATATGATATTTCTAAATTCAGCATTCAGTTCAGGATCTTCCGGCATTGGTAAGTTACCAACTCGGTTAATTGCTGCCAACGCAGCCTGACATACTGCTGGGTCTCCCCCTTCCACCTGTGAAGACGTAACAAAACCATTACTTGCTAAACTCAAGCGGATCCGGCATTGCTTGCCTAGCATCGTATCATCGGTATACCAGTTTGTGGTTATACGCTCGACAATCATCGCAATGTAACGTTCTTTTTCAGTCAATTGCTTCCCCTGCTTCGCTGCGCGAGTCGGCTCGTCAGCTTCATCAGCAAGTTCGTCTTTAATATTCAAATCTTCCAGTTCATTAGACAGTTCCTTCTGAAGTTTTTTCTGCTGCTCTTTTTTCTTCTTCGCTTCTTCAGCAGCTTTTTTCTTCTTCAGCTCTTCGTCTTTTTTCTTTTTCTCTTCTTCTTTTTTCTTTTTCTCTTGTTCTTTTTTCTTCTTCAGCGCGATATCCGCTTCTTCGCGTTTTTTCTTATCCGCTTCCAGTTTTTTCTTGACCTCAATTTCTTTTTGCTCCTGCTGCTTTTTCAGCAAGTCTTCTTTAGGTTCCTCTTTTTTCGGTTCTTCCTTTTTGAGCTCTTCTTTTTTAGGCTCTTCTTTCGGAGGTTCTTTTTTCGGCTCTTCTTTTTTGCGACGAGGTTTATCCGATTCTTTAATCTTCGGATTTTCAATCATAGTCGCCTGTAATGGCGCGTCTGTAGAGGAATACAGCGGAACGACAATTACTTCATGTTTGTCGAATAAATTAAGATTCAAACACAGCAAAACAACTAACAACAGATGGGCGGACGCCGAAACTTGCAGCGCCCTTTTTAATCCCGTGTCCATGTTACTTTTGCTCCGGGTCGTCAGTCATCAAACCTACCGCAGGGGCTCCAGCTTCTTTCATCATATTGAGTAACTCAATCACAGATTTATAGTCCACACGACCATCTGCTTTGATGATGACTTGAGTGCCAGGTTCAATCTTTAACGTATCCATCACTTCTGTTTGCAAGGCCTGAGCATTGAACGGGCCTTTTTGAACACCATCTTTTTCAAAATAATACAAACCACCTTCATCAACAGTTGCCAAAATAGGTGTTTTGTTATCTTTCATCTGCTCGATTGGTTCTGCTTTTGCTTTTGGTAACTCCACTTTGACACCTTGGGTAATAATTGGCGTCGTCACCATAAAGATAATTAACAAAACCAGCATGACGTCGATGTAAGGTACAACGTTGATTTCAGCAACCATCCGACGTTTTTTGCGAACGATCATTAGTGACCTTCCCCACTACTAACAGCTTGACGGTGCAGTATGTTTGAAAACTCTTCTACGAAGTTTGCATAGGAGTTTTCAAGTTGTTCAACGCGATGTGAAAAACGGTTGTAGGCAATAACTGCAGGGATCGCGGCAAATAAACCGATGGCTGTTGCGATCAACGCTTCCGCAATACCTGGAGCAACCATCGCCAAGGTGGCTTGTTGCACCGCACCTAACGCGATGAATGAATTCATGATCCCCCACACGGTGCCGAATAAGCCAATGTAAGGGCTAATAGAACCAACCGTTGCGAGGAATGCCAAGTGAGTTTCTAAACGTTCTACTTCTCGAGACAACCCTACGCGCATGGCCCGCATGGTACCTTCCATCACCGCACTTGGTGAACGCGAGGTTTTGTGCAAACGCGCAAATTCTTTAAAGCCTGCTTTGAACAGGTTCTCTAAACCAGAGGCGTCTGGACGAGCGCTCACTTCGTTAAACAGTTTCGATAAATCGACACCAGACCAAAAACGGTCTTCGAACTTGCGGCTTTCGTCCAAGGCTTCATTTAACGCTTTGTTGCGCTGAATTATCATTGCCCAAGAGACAATCGACGCGGACAACAGAATCAGCATCACGCATTGCACGATGAAACTTGCATGAAGGATCAGATCGATAATAGAAAGTTGGCCTGCCACCAGGTTAGTCCTCAAAAAACAATTAAAGCCGGAAATTTGGGCACCTATGATAGGGGTTAAGCCGGCTGAACTCAACAGAACGCGACTCAGATGAAAAAAAATATTTCCAACAAAATCGCCGCTTGCCACTAAGTGAACTTACGGTTAGACCTACAAATTGGATGTTTAGTTCTAAAAATAGCAAAAGCTGCTGAAATTAGCTTTTTGTCCGTGACTGACCGGCCTTCACAAATGCCGTACAAAAATTTATGGCTACATGCAACAATGAACTGAAAGTGAATCAGTAGAAACCAATAAAAATGTGGCTTATCGTGCGATAATGAAATTTTATTCACTCTTTATGCAATTCAATTCTAATTAGTTTTTCTCATCTGAACATCTAATTTTTCTAGTTTGAAGTAATTATTCTAAATCTCTAGAATGCGCAGCGTGTTCTCCACTAGCGCAACGATTCGATACGAGGGTGTTGAATTGTAGTGAAGTTCACATGGTGACTGGGTGTGTTCGCATACGACACCGGGTTGCTCAACATGTTCCCTGGATTTTGAAGTTCTATCTTCAACTTGTTGCATTCGCCCGCTCTTTGAGCGGGCTTTTTTTTGCCTAAAATCCAAGGCTTAGTTAAAAGGTGGACCTGCATCAGCATCCAAACAAATGGCGGAGATTAGCGCCCCGTATCGACAATACCTCACATAGATCGTGTTGTGTGACAGCGCTTCAAGTGCGTATCACCGATGCTTAGCCTTGTTTATCCACAGTGTAATCAAAGCCAAAATGTTTATACGCATGTTGTGTAGCAATACGTCCACGCGGCGTGCGCTGCACGAAGCCTTGTTGGATCAAAAACGGCTCAATCACATCTTCAATGGTTTCTTTTTCCTCGCCGATGGCCGCCGCGAGGTTTTCAAGGCCAACCGGGCCACCGGAAAACTTCTCGATAATCGCCAGAATTAGCTTTCGATCCATGTAGTCAAAGCCTTGACTATCGACATCAACCATCAATAACGCTTGATTTGCCACGTCGACATTCACCAGCCCATTGGATTTCACTTGTGCATAATCACGCACACGGCGCAATAAACGGTTGGCGATGCGTGGCGTACCGCGCGAACGCCGCGCAACTTCCGTGGCGGAGGCTAAATCCAACTCTAAGTTCAGATAATGCGCCGAGCGCTGAACGATGTGGGCCAGCTCTTCGGTTTTGTAAAATTCCAAGCGCTGCACTATGCCAAAACGGTCGCGCAGCGGTGAGGTGAGCGCCCCTGCCCTAGTCGTTGCACCAATCAAGGTAAATGGCGGCAAATCGAGTTTAATCGAACGGGCAGCAGGGCCTTCGCCAATCATGATATCCAGTTGATAGTCTTCCATCGCTGGATACAGAATTTCTTCAACCACCGGACTTAAGCGGTGAATTTCGTCGATAAACAGCACGTCATTCGGCTCGAGATTGGTCAAAAGCGCGGCTAAGTCACCGGCTTTTTCTAGCACTGGACCTGATGTTTGTTTGATATTGACGCCCATTTCATTGGCGACAATCATTGCTAGCGTGGTTTTACCAAGACCAGGCGGGCCGAAGATTAGCAAATGATCCAGCGGCTCACTGCGCCCTTTCGCGGCTTCGATAAAAATCGCCATCTGCCCACGCACATGATCTTGACCGGTGTAATCGGCCAAGGATTTGGGGCGGATCGCTCGGTCAAGGACTTCTTCTTCAATACGTGCCGTAGGGGCGACTAGGCGATCCGCTTCAATCATAAAAATTCCGTTAAATCATTGATTTTAATGCTGCTTTAATCAGTTGCTCACTGGTCAAATCGGCTTTAAATACTTTTTTCACTGCGCTTGCCGCCACACTTTGGCTGTAGCCTAAAGCCACTAATGCGCCAATGGCATCTTGTTCTGGGGTTTCTTTAAGTTCAAAGGATTCGACACCGTCATCCCCCAGCACCAGATGGTCAGTGATGGGCGTTTCAATGTTCAAGCCCCAGTCTTTTAAGCGGTCGCGCATTTCAATCAGCAAGCGCTCGGCGGTTTTTTTACCAACACCGGGCAGTTTGACTAACGTTGAAATGTCGTCGCTTTGCACGCAGCGCACGAATTGACTGGCCGTTAAGCCCGATAAAATCGTTAACGCGAGCTTCGGACCCACACCATTGGCTTTGAGTAATAAGCGAAACAAACCGCGTTCGGTCGGCGATGAAAAGCCAAACAGCAAATGCGCATCTTCCCGCACGACAAAATGGGTATAGACAATGGCTTCTTGGCCGGTCGCCGGCAATTGGTAGAAGCTGGTCAGCGGCAACTGTACTTCATAGCCTACGCCCCCCACTTCCAGCAGAATTTCTGGCGCTTGTTTTTCTATAACAATGCCGCGTAACCGTCCAATCATGACGTTTTTATCTCACACTGATGTGCAAAGCCGCGCTATAGGCGGCCTTTTAATTAACGTAAGCGGCGGCGCACCGTTTTAGTGGCTTGGCCTGCGAGGTGAATCAAACTCTGCTGAGTATGCCCGTGACACAGCGCCACAGCAAGGGCGTCGGCCGCATCGGCCTGCGGGTTTGCTGGTAATTTCAGCAAGCTGCGCACCATGTGCTGCACTTGCTCTTTGGCCGCTGCTCCGGTGCCAACCACCGACTGTTTAACCTGCCGCGCGGAGTACTCATAAACCTGAAGCCCCGCCACTTTGGCAGCAACAATCGCCGCACCTCGCGCTTGGCCAAGTTTTAAGGCAGAGTCTGGGTTGCGCGCCATAAACACCTGCTCAATCGCAAAGACTTGTGGCTGCGTTTGCTCGATGATTTGACTGACGCCATCAAAAATTTGCTTGAGGCGCTCGGGGATATCATCCAGTGTCATCCGAATGCAGCCGCTGGCTAAGTATTCAAACTTGCTGCCGGTCTGGCGAATCACGCCATACCCGGTTAAGCGACTACCTGGGTCAATACCTAAGATAATCACGCATCCACCAGCGCAAGCACGTCATCACTGATCTCAGCATTGTGATAGACGTTTTGCACGTCATCAAAATCTTCCAGCATGTCGATGAATTTAAAAAACTTCACCACGTGCGCAGCGTCTACTTCAGCTTTGGTTGATGGCACTAGCGCGACTTCGGCGTGCTCGGCATGTAAACCTGCTTTTTCAAGTGCTTCTTTGACATCAACAAAGGCTTCTGGGCTGGTGACCACTTCAAACGAGCCGTCCTCGTGACCGACGACATCATCGGCGCCAGCCTCTAGCGCCAACTCCATCAGTTGGTCTTCGCTAACGCCCGCCGCAAAATGCAAGGTACCGAGTTTTTTAAACAAATACGACACCGAACCGTTGGTGCCTAAGTTACCTTCATATTTGGTAAAAGCGCTTCGCACATCTTGCACGGTGCGTTTGTGGTTGTCCGTCAGCGTTTCAACTATCACAGCAACGCCGCACGGGCCATACCCTTCGTAGACCAGCTCTTCGAAATTCTCACCACCGTTTTCGCCAGCACCACGCTTAATGGCTCGCTCCATCACATCGCGAGATAAATTATTCAGCATGGCTTTGGCGATTGCTGTGCGCAGGCGCGGATTGCCTGCAGGATCGGCACCGAACTTGGCGGCAACCGTTAACTCACGGATCAGTTTGGTAAAAATCTTCACCCGCTTGGCGTCTTGACGCATTTTGCGGTGTTTCATGTTTGCCCATTTACTGTGTCCGGCCATCGTGTACTCCATCAACAAAAAGGGCGACCAGAGTCGCCATTTTTAACTACGCCGCAAGCCGTGCTTGCGGCAGGTTTAGTGTTTTTAGGCTTGCGCTTTGTCGTCTTTGGCAAGGACAACTTGCACGCTTAATTCCGCCAGCTGTTGCGGGTTGGCAAAGCCTGGTGCATCGGTCAGTGGGCACGCTGCAGTCGCTGTTTTCGGGAATGCCATCACGTCACGAATCGAGCTGGACCCAGTCATCAGCATCAACAGACGGTCTAAACCGAAAGCTAAACCAGCATGTGGTGGCGCACCGTAACGCAGCGCTTCCAGTAAGAAGCCGAATTTTTCAGCCGCTTCTTCATCGCTGATGCCGAGCAACTTGAATACCTTGGCTTGCACGTCCGAGGCGTGAATACGCACCGAACCTCCGCCCAACTCAGTGCCGTTTAACACCATGTCGTAAGCGTTTGACAACAAGTTACCGAGGTCCAATTGCTCCATCGGCGTGTTCAAAAACGCAGCGGTATCCAATGGCGAAGTAAATGGATGATGCACAGCAGAGAAGCTGCCATCATCGTTTTCTTCAAACATTGGGAAGTCGATGACCCACAGTGGACGCCATTCTTTGATCGTTAAACCAAGCTCTTCGCCCAGTTTTAAGCGCAATGCGCCCATCGCTTCACACACCACTTTGTAGCGATCGGCACCGAAGAAAATCAAATCGCCGTTTTGCGCATCGGTGCGACGCAGAATTTCGGCAATGATCTCGGCGCTTAAAAATTTCGCCACGGGCGATTGCACGCCATCCACACCGGCGTTGATGTCGTTGACTTTCATCCACGCCAAGCCTTTGGCGCCATAGATGCCGACAAACGCGGTGTAGCAGTCGATGTCTTTACGCGACACTTTTTCGGCAGCGCCTGGGACTTTCAGCGCAACAACACGGCCTTTCGGGTCATTGGCAGGTGCCGAGAACACTTTAAATTCAACGTCTTTGAGCAAATCAGCCACGTCGACGAATTGCATCGGGTTACGCAGATCAGGTTTGTCTGAACCGTACAGGCGCATCGCTTCGTTGTAAGTCATTTGCGGGAAGTCGCCTAAATCAACATCCAGCATTTGTTGGAACAACTGGCGCACCATTTTTTCAGTGACTTCACGCACTTGTGGTGCTGTCATGAAACTGGTTTCGATATCGATCTGGGTGAATTCTGGCTGACGGTCGGCACGTAAGTCTTCGTCACGGAAACATTTGACGATTTGGTAGTAGCGGTCCATACCGGCCATCATCAGCAGCTGTTTAAACAGCTGTGGCGATTGTGGCAGCGCGAAGAATTGACCTTTGTGCGTGCGGCTTGGCACCAAATAATCGCGGGCACCTTCAGGCGTTGCTTTGGTCAGAATTGGCGTTTCGATATCTAAAAAGCCGTTCGCGTCCATGAAGTTACGCACAAAGCTAGTGACTTTAGCGCGGAACTTTAACTTGTCGCTCATCACAGGGCGACGCAGGTCCAAATAGCGGTATTTTAAACGCTGTTCTTCACTGTTGTTTTGGTTAAAGTCCAGCGGCAGCGCTGGTGATTTGTTCAAAATGGTCAATGATGACGCATACAATTCGACTTCACCAGTCGCCATGTCTTTGTTGACTTGCGACTCTGGACGCGCCCGCACCACACCTTCGATGTGCACGCAGAATTCACTGCGCAGCTCGGCGGCTTGCGCAAATAAATCAGTCCGGTCTGGATCAAAGAACACTTGCACTAACCCTTCACGGTCGCGCAGATCCACGAAAATCAGGCCGCCTAAATCACGACGGCGGTTTACCCACCCACATAAAGAAACTGTTTGGCCGACGTGTTGTGCGTTCAGCAAACCACAATAATGGCTACGCATGCTTAGATCCTTAATAACCGGTCTTATGCTTTTAACGGAAAAGCGCCAATTATACGGAAATAGCCGGTGTTGTCACTGTCCTTGCTCGCTAAAACAATAACGACCTTTGCCCGCTTGCTTGGCAACATACATTAAACCGTCGGCCGCTTTGAGCATGGCCGCGGCATCGGCTCCGTTATCTGGGTAAATGGCAATGCCAATACTGGCGCCGACTTGCGCCTGACAAACCGACAATTGCAGCGGCTCTTGCAAATGCATCAGCACCTTTTCAGCGACAATCGCCGCATCGTCTTTGTCCATCAAACCGGTGAGTAAAATCACAAATTCATCACCACCAAAGCGCGCTGCGGTGTCACTTTTACGCACACAGTGCTGCAAAATGCCAGCGATCCGCACCAATAACTCATCGCCAACATCATGGCCATATTGGTCGTTCACCGCTTTAAAGCCATCCAAATCGACAAACAGTAACGCTAATTTTTCTTGGTGGCGGGCATGTTGCAAAATGGCTTGGCTGAGCCGCTCCATCAACAAGCTGCGATTGGCAAGCTTAGTTAAATCATCGTGCGTGGCCATAAAACGCATTTTTTGCTCAATATCACGGCGTGCAGAGACTTCACGGCGCAACGACAAGTTCCAGAAAAACACCACGGCAAACAACAACAACGCGGCGCCTACAAATTGAAACGCCAGCGAAATAACCCGGTCATCCTGGCTTTGTGCGCGAGCCTCGACTCTGGCCCAAGCATTTTTAATGTCAGCCTTGTCTTGCTCTGTCAGCGACTTTAACCCCGCATTGAAGATCTCGAGCAACTGAGGTTGATCATTACGTACACCAAAGGTCATGGCTACTGCAGGTAAATCCGCAGGCATATGTAAACGCAACCCCGATGCATCTGGGCGTTGCAATAAGCGGGCGGCTTGCAGCGCTGTATCAATTTGGTAGTCCGCCTTGCCCTGCAGCAGCACCTCGAGTGCCTCGTCTGCATTATCGACGCGAATAATCTCTGAGTCATTGAATTGCTTGCTCAGGGTTTCGACGATTCGATAGTCTCGTGGCACAACCAGTGTTTTATGTTTTATTTGATCCAGTCGTTGAATTTGTTGCGCTTGCTTGCCGATCAACGCCCAAGGCAAAGGCCAAAAATTCGTCGTGAAATGGGCGAAACTGGTACGTTCAGGTAACTCTGCCATGTTGGCAACCGCATCAATTTTGCGCGCCTTCAGATCGTCGACCATTTGTTCAAATCGACCATAAGGCACCAACACCACTTGCATGCCTAAACGTTGACTGATGCGATCGATGATGTCACGAGTTAATCCTTTTACTTGTCCAAACTCGTCGACAAACTCCATCGGCGCCCAATTGTCCATCACCCCAACACGGATGGGGTCACGTGACTGTAAAAATTGGCGTAACGCGTCCGTTAATGGGATGCTATGTCGGAAGCTTTTGTAAAAGCCTAAATCATCATTATCCAGCCAACGGTCCTCGATTTGCTCGAGCTGGTCTTGGCTAATGGCGGCAAAACCGGCATCGACCTGTTTTGCCAAATTACTGCGCGTTTGCGGCACTAACGCAAACAGTTCGGATTGAAAACGTGGTATATCCATCCGTTGGTAAGCGTTGCGTTGCTGTTGCAAAACCCGCTGCTGCATGACGATATCCGAGATAAAAAAACCACTGATTTGTTGCCGCTCGACCGCTGCAATCATCTCATCCAGTTTATCAAACAGTTTCAATGGCACACTTGGATAGTCCTTGCGAATTTTCTCAAGGTACGCGGCACTCATAAACACCCCAACTGGCAATCGAACATCAGACAACACGCTGTAATTGCGGCTTTTTGGGTAATAAAACGATGAGGTAATTTGATAGACGCGGCTAGCCGTGCGGGTGCCTTCGGGAGCATCTTGGGATACTGGATATCCCATGTGAATATCAATACGGCCCTGCTGCAGCGCTTTTAAACCTGCCGGCGTTGAATCTGGCACAAAGGAAATGGCAACCCCTGTTTGCTCGGACCACAGTTGCCATAAATCCACCAACAACCCTTGCGGTTGCCCCGTTGGTGACACCCCCATAAACGGTTGATTACCGACCGAGAGCCCTAGCAGCAGCGTGTTATCGTCACTGACGCCACTGAGCCAGCGCCGCTGCAGCTTCTCAAGGCTTTCACTCGGTATGGCGGCAAAGGCACGCAACAAACGCTGTTGCAACGCAGCATTGTCTTTTCGCACCGCCCAGGTCATAGGCACTTTTTGCAGCAAGATTTTTTTATAAAGCGGATATAACGAATTCAATGTCTTAAAGTTTTTGTAGCGAGGCGGCAATCTATCCAGAGCAACAAAGGCTTTGATATCCCCCGCCACAGCCGCATCATACATCGCATCGATATCGTCAAACTCTTTTTGCACCACCTCTGGCGCTTGCGCTTTCAGCACCCGCGTATGGCTTGAAATAGCAGGAACACCGACAATGATCGGTTTGAGTTGCTCCAGAGTGTTGGTTTGCATTAAATCACGATGCACGAACACGTGGCTGTAAACGTCAACCACCGGCTCACCCAGCAAATAATCTGTTTCGCGCTCAGGAAGTTTACCAAGGGCACCAAAGATATCGGCTTGACCCGTTAGCACCGCGGCATTGAGCTGGTCACGAGGGATCAACCGAATTTCTAACGCCAGCCCTTGTTGTTGCATTAATTGCCAGAAATCAACCATAAGGCCCGCGGGGAACCCCTGGCTGTCACGGTAAACATAGGGGTAAACATCTTCGTTCATTGCCACAATCAATGGTTTATCAGAACTTACCGATTGGGCAGGTGCAGCGACGCTGCACAACAGCATGAAGCTTACGAAAATAGATATGATATGATTCAATTTTTTTCCTGTGCCGCGCCTGCGGCTTATGGCCGCTTATTCTATGTATGATTTGGGCTGCCCGATGTGGGCGAACGACAAATGGAAAGGATCCCTGTTTCGCGACGATTGTCGTTCATCTGAATTTTTAGCGCAGTATGCGCGCTATTTCAATTCTGTTGAAGGAAACACTACCTTTTATGCAGATCCATCGCCAGACACGGTCGCAAGATGGAGTGTCCAGGTACCAGCCGATTTTGGCTTTATGCTCAAAGTCCCGAAACGTCTAAGTCATGACGTGATCGACGACTGGCCGGCGCAGCTTCAGCAATGGTTATGCTTACTTTTGCCGTTGAAACCTCAGATCCGTTGTATTCATTTGCAATTGCCGGCCCGCGTCGGTCCGGCAGCGCTTGCTGAACTGGCTGCAATGCTGGAGCACATCCGCAACCACTATCCTTGTGTCGTGGAAGTACGCCACCCAGATTTTTTTGATAAGGGGCCCGCAGAGCAAGCCCTGCATCAACTGCTGCGCAGCCTTTCATGCGAACGCTTGTGTTTTGATTCCCGTGCGCTCTTTTCTGTGCAACCCACGACACCAGCCCTTCGCGATGCCCAAGCGAAAAAGCCACGTTTGCCAGTGCATGTTGTGGCGTTAACGGAGCGCCCAGTGGTGCGTTTTATCGGCCTCGATGACCTTACGGCCAATCAGGCATTTTATGCACCTTGGCTAGGTAAAGTTGCCACCTGGGTCCAACAAGGCTTGAGGCCGGCACTGTATTTTCATACGCCGGATAATCGTTTAGCGCCGCAGTTAGCAAGGCAATTTGCCACTGATTTACTTGCCCAGCATCAAATCAGCCACCCGTGTTTAGCCGCGTGGCCCTGTGAGCTACAGCCGCAACAATCCTCGTTGTTCTAGCCTTTTGTCCAGCGAGCACATAGGCAAGCGGCGCCGAGATTTGCTAAACTTGCGCCCTTTTTTGGTTCCAACAACACAGCATTAAATGCGGGCCGAGGTGATTTTGATGCAGAAAGATTCCATTTATGCCACTCCTCATGACACCGTTGCGGATTTTCGGTTTGATGCAACAGTGGCGGAAGTATTTCCGGATATGATCCAGCGTAGCGTGCCGGGCTATCACACCATGATCCACACCATTGGTGAACTGACGGCTCGTTTTGCGCAACCATCCAGCCACTATTATGATTTGGGTAGCTCACTGGGCGCCGCCAGCCTTGCGATGCGTCGACAGCTGGACGATCAACACAGCAAAGTGATTGCCGTTGATAATAGCGAAGCGATGGTGGAGCGCTGCCGCATGCATGTGCAAGCGTTTCGATCACAAGTGCCGCTTGAGGTGAAACTCGCCGATATTCGGGATGTGGAGATCGAAAACGCCGCCGTGGTGGTCAGTAATTTCACCCTGCAGTTTATTCCTAAGCAAGACCGCGACACGCTGGTACAACGCATTTTTGCGGGGCTCAAACCTGGCGGCATTTTTATATTGTCTGAAAAATTTATTCAAACCGATGAGCGTACTCACCAAGTGTTGATTGATTTACACCACGACTTCAAACGTGCCAACGGTTACTCAGAGCTCGAGATCAGTCAAAAACGCACCGCGCTCGAAAACGTGATGCGTCCTGACACCTTGGATGAACATCACCGACGTTTCGCCAACGCTGGTTTTGCTAGCAGCACCGTCTGGTACCAATGTTTTAACTTCTGCTCGATGATTGCATTTAAGGCCGCCTAAATGTCACGTTTTAACTCGTTTTATGCCCGGATCGCACAAACCAAATTAAGCCACTGGCTAGAAACGCTCCCGGCACAATTAAGTGCTTGGCACAAAGACGCCTTGCACGGAGACTTTAAGCAATGGCAAAAGGTGATTGACCATCTGCCGGCCATCAGTACTGATGATGTTGATTTAACACAGCAGGTTCGCATTGGTCAGATGGGCGGGTTAAGCACAGGCGCCATGGAACGATTGCAAGTGTTACTTGGCCAATTAAAACCGTGGCGCAAAGGCCCTTTCCATATTCATGGCCTGCATATCGACACCGAATGGCGCTCCGATTGGAAATGGCACCGCGTGCTGCCGCATTTAGCACCGCTGGCGCATCGCACTGTACTTGATGTCGGCTGCGGCAGCGGCTATCACCTGTGGCGCATGCGTGGCGAAGGCGCGGAACTCGTCGTAGGTATCGACCCAAGCCAGCTGTTTTATTGCCAATTTGAAGCAATCAAACATTTCCATCCGGATCCGAACGTGCATTTATTACCGATTGGCATCGATGACTTACCGGAATTAAAAGCCTTTGATACGGTGTTTTCAATGGGCGTGTTGTACCACAGACGTTCGCCAATTGATTTTTTAACTCAACTCAAAGCACAGCTGCGCCCTGGCGGTCAATTGGTGTTGGAAACGCTGGTGGTCGAGGGCGATGTTCACACCGTCTTAGTGCCGACAGACCGGTATGCCAAAATGCGCAATGTTTGGTTTATTCCAAGTTGTGATGCTTTAACCCTTTGGTTGCAACGCGTTGGTTTTAAAGATATTAAAGTGGTTGACTTAAATACCACCAGCCTAGACGAACAACGCAAAACCGAGTGGATGGACAACGAAAGCCTGATTGATTTTCTTGATCCGAATGACCATAGTAAGACCATTGAAGGTTACCCTGCGCCGCTGCGCGCTGTAGTGATCGCAACTGCATAGACAACCAGTTTGGAGGCATGATGCCGTACCGCCCAAAATCCACCCTCGAACAATGGCGCATTCTGCAAGCCGTGGTGGATGCAGGCGGATATGCCCAAGCCGCTGACAAGCTAAATAAAAGTCAGTCGAGTTTGAACCATGCCGTATCCAAATTGCAAAGCCAACTCGGTGTCGAACTGCTGGAAGTGATTGGTCGCAAAGCGCATTTAACCCCTGCTGGTGAGGTAATGCTGCGTCGTTCACGCGTACTGACCCAACAAATCGAAGATTTAGAATTGCTCGCCGCCAACATCGACATGGGCTGGGAACCTGAGATCCGTGTCGCAGTTGAGATTATTTATCCCAAACAGCACCTGTATCAAGCACTGGCTGATTTCCAGCCACTCAGTCGCGGCAGCCGTATTCAAATCATTGAAACGGTGATCACTGGCACTGCAGAGATGATCGAACAGGCACAAGCGGACTTGGTCATCGCCGCAGCAGGGGCCATTCCGAAGGGACATTTAGGGGAGCCGCTGTGTGTCACCACCCTTATTCCAGTGGTGGCGTATTGTCACCCTCTTGCCGATGCTGCGCCAGTAGACAGCCACGAGTTAAGCCAGTATTTGCAAATTGTCATTCGCGACACCGCGCAGAATCCGCAAGAGCGTGGAGGCTGGCTAAAAGCCGAACAACGCTGGACGGTCTCCAACTTTCATGAAGCCTTGGCCATTTTGCAATCCGGCCATGGCTTTTGTTGGATGCCCGATTATCTAGCCAATCCAGCAATTGCACGCGGGGAACTCAAACGCTTACCCTTACTTCAATCGTCAGAGCGGCAAATCCCTTTATCATTAATAGTTCCGAAAGAAGACAAACTTGGCCCAGGTAGCCGTGTGTTGATGCAAAAAATCCTCGCGGTACACGGCAAAGCTTAAAACTGCTCGGTCTTGTTGCTGACTCTGCGCTTAATCCTTTTGTCTTTGCGCCAAACAGGGTAAAATGCCGCCGTTTTTTTTCATCCTTTTTAACTTCAGCCATCGAGGATAGCCGTGAGCGAGCAAAAACCTTCATTAAGTTACAAAGACGCAGGGGTCGATATTGATGCCGGTGAAGAACTGGTCGATCGTATCAAAGGTGCCGTCAAACGCACGACCCGCAAAGAGGTGATTGGTGGTCTCGGTGGCTTTGGCGCCATGTGCCAAATTCCAGCCGGTTACAAAGAGCCAGTTCTGGTGTCAGGCACCGACGGTGTCGGTACCAAATTACGTTTAGCGATGGATTTAAAACGCCATGACTCAGTCGGTATCGACTTGGTTGCCATGTGTGTCAACGACATCGTGGTACAAGGTGCAGAACCGCTGTTCTTCTTGGACTACTACGCAACCGGTAAATTAAATGTCGATACCGCAGCCACTGTGGTTGAAGGCATTGCCCGTGGTTGTGAACTGGCTGGTTGCGCGCTGGTTGGTGGTGAAACGGCTGAAATGCCAGGCATGTACCACGGTGACGACTACGACATCGCAGGATTTTCTGTGGGCGTGGTTGAAAAAGCTGACATCATCGACGGCAGCTTAGTCAAACCGGGTGACCAGCTGATTGCACTTGCGTCTAGCGGTCCACACTCGAACGGTTTCTCGTTGGTTCGCAAGATTTTAGAAGTGTCAGGTCAAAGCCCAGACACCCTGCTTGAAGGCAAATCACTGGCCGACCATTTGTTAGCACCAACGCGAATCTACGTGAAAAACCTGCTGCAATTGATCAAACAAGTCCCAGTACACGCATTGTGTCACATCACGGGTGGCGGCTTCTGGGAAAACATCCCACGCGTATTACCTGCGCACACCAAAGCCGTGGTGAACGAAGACAGCTACCAATGGCCAGCGATCTTTGATTGGCTGCAAACCCAAGGTAACGTCAGCCGCTACGAAATGTACCGCACCTTTAACTGTGGCGTCGGTATGATCGTAGTGGTTTCGCCAGACAACCTGCAAAACGCATTGAATTTATTGCAACAAGCCGGCGAAAAAGCCTGGCACTTGGGCGAAATTCAAACGGCAGTTGGTGGTGAAGCCCAAGTGGTGATCCCAGGCGTAAACGCTTAATGAAATCGATTGTTGTCCTGATTTCGGGTAGCGGGTCCAACCTGCAAGCCATTCTGGACGCCTGTGCGGCCGGCTTTATTGCCGGTCGCGTCAGCGCCGTGATTTCTAATAAAGCCTCGGCTTATGGCCTGACCCGCGCATCAGACGCCGGTGTTGCCACCGCGGTACTTGATCACAAAGCGTTTGCGGACCGAGCTGCTTATGATGCGGCGATGTGTCAGCTGATTGATAGCTATCAGCCTGATCTGGTGGTGCTTGCCGGCTTTATGCGTATTTTAACGCCTGAATTTGTTGCGCATTACCACGGTCGTTTACTGAACATCCATCCATCCTTGTTACCAAAGTACCAAGGCTTGAACACGCATCAACGTGCGATTGACGCCGGTGATGATGAACATGGTTGTTCGGTGCATTTTGTCACCGCAGAACTCGATGGCGGCCCGGTCGTGCTGCAAGCGCGTGTCCCCATCTTTGCTGGCGATAGCGCTGATGAAGTTGCGGCTCGCGTGCATGAGCAAGAACATCAAATTTATCCGTTAGTTGTACGCTGGTTTTGCCAGAACCGTTTACAACAACAAGGAGATAAGGCATTGTTAGACGGCCTTGTTCTCTCAGAGTACGGATATGCCGATGATCGCGACGAGATGTAAACAATGGCGCCTGATGGCGTCATTTTTTTGCCTTTTTTCTGCCGGTTTAGCACACAGCCAAACCGCTGCGCCCAGCAGCCCAGTTCAACCTCAAACGGTATCTAACACAGCGCAAGTGGCTCCGCTGCTGCGACCATTTACTGCACGTTACGAGGTGTTTCGTTCAGGCGATAAACACGGGGAAGCCGATCGCCATCTTGCTCAATTAGCCGATGGCTACGAATTAGGTTTTACCAGTGATATCACTTATCTGATCTACCAAGATAAGCGCATTGAAACCAGTCAATTCAAGGTTGAAAACGGCCAAGTGCACCCACTTAGCTATCAAATGAACATTGAAAAAACCGGGCCGGATAAATTTTACAAAGTCACGTTTGATCGGCAGAACCAACAAATTCGCGTCGGTAAAAAACAAGACCTCAAGCCGCTGCCTTGGAATGAGAATTGGCTCGATACCAATAGTTTTCACGCTCAATTGGTATTGGATTTAAAAGCCGGTAAAAAGGACTTTGTATATCAGGTGCTCAATCGCGACGGTAATCCGCGCGAGTATAAATACAAAGTGGTCGCCGAGGAGTTGCTATCACTACCCTTTGGCCAAGTGAAAGCATTGCGCATTGAACGTTATGGTCAAACCGCGGACCGCCAGGTCCACGCTTGGGTCGCTCCTGAACTCGATTTTATGTTGGTACGCTTATGGCAAGCTGAAGACAACGTCGAACTATTTGACGTGCAGCTAAAGAGTTACCAGCTGCAATAGCTAGCGCTACATGCACACGAAGTCCGCCGGTTACCACTGGCGGACGCACTCTCCCGCTTTAAACAAACACGCCTGCCCCGCTTGCAAACTTTGCCACTGCTCATTGCAGGTTAATGGCATAGTCGCAATGACTGTGACGACATCATTCGGCGTCGTTTCACGGGAAAAATCGATATCCACATCAATATCCGACAACCGTGCCACGCTAAAAGGGGCGCGTCGTGTAATGTAATGCAACTTGGTCGTGCAGTAGCAAAACAAAAAATCGCCATCTGACAATAACAAGTTGAACACCCCTAAGGCGCGGAGCCGATCAGACAAAGTTTTCACCACAGAAAACACATCCCGTCGACGCCGAGGCCCGTCAGGATATTTTTTTGCAAGTTCCGATAAAATGAAACAAAAAGCCCGCTCGCTGTCCGTGGTGCCAACCGGCGTAAAACGTTCACAGGGCAAATCGTCATAATCCGTTAACTGGCCGTTATGCGCATAGGTCCAATAACGCCCCCACAATTCGCGTGTAAACGGATGGGTGTTTTCCAGTGCCACCTTGCCACGGTTTGCTTGGCGAACGTGTCCTACCACCGAGGTACTTTTTATCGGGTAGTTACTGACCAATGCCGCTATTTCGCTTTGGTAACTGGCAATAGCATCTTTAAAAGTAGTGACTCCCTTGCCTTGATAAAACGCGATGCCCCAGCCGTCTTTGTGAGGACCTGTATTACCACCACGCTCACGCAGCCCCTTAAAACTAAAACACAAATCTGTTGGCACGTTCGCCGACATGCCGAGTAACTCACACATACCAAACTCTCATTGATTAATGAACCGAGCATACCTGCACCCACGTAACATGAGCAAGTGACATGAATCTTCTGTTTTAACAAGCGCACCGGCCCAGTTAACTGGCAGTGAGATGATTGTATCTAAAGCAATTCATCGCATGTTAGCTACACTGGGATCAGAAGCACTTGCAACTTCGACAGAAGCTTTATACTCTATCGCAGTTTAGTGGTCTGACCTCTTATCAGGAGTTAACGATGGAAATCTTCATGTTTTTACTAATTCTGCTGCTCGCAGTTGGCATCCTGGCATATCACCGTGCCGGTTTGACGCTGTTCACTGCAGCCCTTGCTGGTTTAATGGCACTGGGTAGTTGGTTTGGCCCAGTGAGTCTTGTGGGCTGGATCCTGTTTGCGCTGGTCGCGATCCCGTTGAATGTGGCCTCGATTCGCCAACAACATATCACCAAGCCGCTGCTGAAGTTATACCGCAAGATCATGCCGGAAATGTCCAGCACGGAAAAAGAAGCGATTGACGCAGGCACCACCTGGTGGGAAGGCGATTTGTTCCGCGGTAATCCGGACTGGCACAAAATGCATAATTTTCCAAAACCACGGTTGAGTGCGGAAGAGCAAGCGTTTTTAGATGGCCCGGTTGAAACTGTGCTGCAAATGGTCGATGACTTCCATGTCACCCACGACCGCGCTGACTTATCTCCTGAAGTCTATCAATACCTGAAAGACCACGGTTTCTTTGCGATGATTATCAAGAAGAAATACGGCGGCTTGGAATTCTCTGCGTACGCCCAATCCTGTGTTCTGCAAAAATTAACCAGTAAATCTATGGTGTTATCAAGCATCGTTGGTGTACCTAACTCGTTAGGCCCTGGCGAATTGCTGCAACACTACGGCACGCCAGAGCAACAGGATTATTACCTACCGCGCTTGGCCAAAGGCTTAGAAGTACCTTGCTTTGCTCTGACTAGCCCAGAGGCAGGTTCAGACGCTGGCTCTATTCCAGACACCGGTGTGGTTTGCAAAGGCATGTGGCAAGGTCAAGAAATCGTCGGTATGCGCCTGACGTGGAACAAGCGTTACATTACGTTGGCGCCAATCGCCACCGTATTGGGCTTAGCGTTTAAACTGCAAGATCCTGAGAAATTATTAGGCGACACTGAAGAACTCGGTATTACCTGTGCGCTGATCCCTGTGACGACGCCGGGTGTGAAAATCGGCCGTCGCCACTTCCCGTTGAACGTACCGTTCCAAAACGGTCCGACGCAAGGTCAAGATGTGTTTGTACCGCTGGATTACATCATCGGTGGTCCATCGATGGCCGGTCAAGGCTGGCGCATGCTGGTGGAATGTTTGTCGGTTGGCCGTGCTATCACGCTGCCTTCAAACAGCACAGGCGGTATCAAAGCCGTGGCTTTGGCAACAGGTGCTTACGCCCGTATTCGTCGTCAGTTCAAACTGCCGATCGGCAAGATGGAAGGTGTCGAAGAAGTCATGGCGCGTATTGGTGGTTATGCCTACATGGCTGACGCCTCAACCACCATGTCTGTAGGTTCGATTGATCTTGGCGAAAAACCTTCAGTGATTTCAGCCATCACCAAATACCACATGACTGAGCGTATGCGTCAAGCCATCATTGATGCGATGGACGTACACGGCGGTAAAGGTATTTGTATGGGCCCGAATAACTATTTAGCTCGTGGTTATCAAGGTGCACCAGTAGCCATCACTGTGGAAGGCGCTAACATTCTGACCCGTAACATGATTATTTACGGTCAAGGTGCCATTCGTTGCCATCCTTATGTGTTAGCGGAATTGCAAGCGGCAGGTTTAAGCGATGAACGCGCTGCAGTGACAGCCTTTGACCGTGCGCTGTTTGGCCATATCGGCTTTAGCATCAGTAACTTCTTCCGTAGCTTCTGGTTAAGTTTAACCAATGGCGCTTTCAGTGCAGCGCCGGTGCAAGACGCAACGGCGAAGTACTACAAGCAAATGAACCGCTACAGCGCCTCATTAGCCTTGATGTCTGACATCGCCATGGCAACCTTAGGCGGCGATTTAAAACGTCGTGAGCGGATCTCTGCACGCTTAGGTGACCTGTTGAGTATGCTGTACCTGACGTCTGCGACGCTGAAACGGTTTAACGACGAAGGTCGTCAAGCGCAAGACTTACCGCTGGTGCAATGGGCTTGTGAAGACAACCTGTACCGCGCACAAGTGGCCTTAGATGAAATGCTGGCAAACTTCCCGAACGCGTTGGTGGGGCGTCTGATGCGCGCCGTGTTGTTCCCAACCGGTCGTAGCTTGAAAAAGCCAAGCGACATCGTCGAGCATCAAGTGGCTCGTATCATGATGACGCCTTGCGAAGCACGCAGTCGTTTAGGCACCCACTTGTACCTGACACAAGAGCCAAACAACTTGATCGGTATGTTGGAAAAAGCCTTTGCCGACATCCTGGCAGCCGAACCGCTGTTTGACAAAGTCTGTCATGCCGCCAATAAAAAGCTACCGTTCTTCAAACTGGACCAAGTGGCTGAGCTGGGTTTAAGCCTCGGCGTGTTAAGCCAAGCCGAAGCGGACAAACTGCGCGTTGCAGAAGAAGGTCGCCTGAAAACTATTAACGTCGATGATTTCGATCCGCTGGAATTGATGGCAGACAAATCGCTTGCCCCGTATCCGCAGGAACGTGCTGAGCAAGCCGCGTAAATACAACCTCGATTGAAAAGCCCGCGTTGCGGGCTTTTTTATTGGAGCAAACGCAGCAGACGTTGTGCTAACCAGATGTAATGTAGAACAGCTCGGCGCCAGCCTTAATTGCAAAAAGCGTTTAACGACGGCGATGCGCATCAACCTTGAAGCAGAGTTTGACCTATAGGCAACGCGCTCCCCTGTCATGCCAAACAAGGCAAAATAAAGCCATTTCTAGAGCGGATGTCGGCAACAGCACACTTAGGAAAAGCAAGGTCAGGCAGAGAAACGGCTACAAGCAGGCGAGAGATTGAATTAGGCAAAGCCTAGAAACGAAAAAACTCGCTTTCGCGAGTTCTGTATTGAATGGTCGGTGATGCAAGATTCGAACTTGCGACCCCTTGGACCCAAACCAAGTGCGCTACCAAGCTGCGCTAATCACCGACATAATTCAAACTACTTGAGCAATCGATTGGGGTGGCTAATGGGACTCGAACCCACGACAACCGGAATCACAATCCGGGGCTCTACCAACTGAGCTATAG
>CAYTIQ010000006.1:35542-92263 GCA_964437935.1 uncultured Rheinheimera sp. | reverse complement strand
CATATGCTAATTCTCTCAAGAAAATTAGCCTCCGACAAACCCGGTATGATTCAAACGGTTATTTCATACTGTCTTAAGGAACGGCCATTAGTTTAACCCTATGTCCATGGCATCGAGGTTCTAATGCGCTTCAAATATTCTTTTCAGATGGTTTTACAGAGCACGCTGCTGTGTTTGAGTCTAACTGGTGCAGCCCAAGCGACCGAACTGACGCAGCTACCGGGCAGCCCTGTTCGCAGTATCGATCAACTGCATGGCAAAGTCGTGGTGATCGATTTTTGGGCGTCTTGGTGTGGGCCCTGCCGTAAATCCTTTCCTTGGTTTAATCAGATGCAACAGAAATACCAAGATCAAGGGTTGGTGATTCTGGCGGTTAATGAAGACGAAGACAAAACCGACGCTGACAAATTCCTCGCCCAATTCCCAGCATCTTTTGCCGTGTTGTTTGACCAAGCCGGTGAAGTTGCCAGTCAATATCAGCTGCAAGGCATGCCAACCACCTTATTACTCGACCGCCAAGGCCGAGTTCGCTTTACCCACTCCGGATTTTTTGAAGGAAAAACAGCTGCTTACGAGCAGGAAATTCAACAGTTATTGCAAGAGGATCACAAGCCATGAACAGCATGCTTCGTTACGCCCTCGTGGCCGTCATTGCCAGCCAACTGGTTGGCTGTGCGAGCCTAGAACGGGTGAAACCTTGGGAACGTGGCACCTTAGCCAAAAAAGAAATGGCGCTGAATTCCGCCGGCTTAGACAACGCTTTGGATGACCATATTTATTTTAGTAAAGAAGGCTCAAGTGGTGGCCGCGGCTTTGCCGGTGGAGGTTGTGGATGCAACTAAAAACTCCGATGAATATCACCGCAGCCCTAGCGGCTGCTAGCGCAGCGTTGCTCACCGGTCAAACCCACGCCGCCGCAACCTCGTCAAGCTTGGTGGATGGTTGGCAGTTTAATGCTGCGGTTTTGGCCTATGCCGAAACCGAACGCGTCAAAGCGGGCGAAGCCATCTTACAAGGCCGCGGCGATTTTGGTGATGACCGTTACCTGAATCTGAATTTGGTAGTCGACACTTTAACGGGTGCATCCGCCACGGGTGCTGTGCCACAGAATACCGTGCAAACCTTCAGCCGCCCCTCAGGCGAAGGCAACTACAGCATCAAGGCTGGCGATACCCCGTTGGATAACACCTTCCACGACACACGCGTGCAATTTGATGCCAGTTGGGAGCAACCGCTAGCGCCGGATTGGAAAGGCTCGGTCGGCGGCCATTTCTCCAAGGAATATGACTACTTGTCATTAGGTATCAATGGCGGCGTGTCTCGCGACTTCAACAACAAAAACACCACGTTATCGCTTGGAAGCTCCTTTAGCAGCGATCGCATAAACCCAGAAGGCGGTATTCCTAACCCGCTCGGTGCCGTGCCATTTCGTGACAATGGCCAGTCTGACAGTAGCTGGGACGATGAACACCAAGCCAGTCGCAAAGATAGCAGTGATAATAAAACCACCGCCGAGTTGTTGCTGGGTGTGACCCAAGTGTTGAATAAGAACTGGTTAACCCAATTCAACTACTCCTACGCCAAGGTCGACGGCTATCAAACAGATCCGTTTAAAATGTTGTCCTTGGTCGATGCAGGTGGCATCACCACTGGATTAGTCTATGAAAATCGCCCGGACAGCCGAACCAAACAAAGTCTGTACTGGCAAAACAAAGTTGCCGTGGCTGGCACCTACTTGGATGTGTCATACCGCTATTTGTGGGATGACTGGGGGCTGAAATCAAATACAGTCGATACCCGCTGGCGCTTGCCACTCACCGGCGATTGGTTTATCGAACCGCATCTGCGTTTTTATCAACAAGGTGCCACTGATTTCTACACACCATTTTTAGCTCAGAACGCACCGCTGCCGCAGTACGCCAGTGCGGATTATCGCATCGGTGAAATGGATGCTTACACCGTTGGCGCCAAAATAGGCACTGTGCTTGATGGCAACCATGAAGCATCGGTCCGTGTGGAGTTTTATCAACAAAACCCGAAAAACCCAGGGGTTGAGCTACCGGGCGTGTTGAAAAACTTAGACGTATTTGCCGATGTGAAAGCCATCATGGTACAAGTGAACTATTCGTTCTAATCCGCTCAAGGCGCCTGCGCTGCGGGCGCCATTGCTGCGTGAGTTGGGTGAGCCTGATGAGTGTGACCTTACGTGCTACAAGCTACGGATGGCACGGTGAATTCCGTGCCATGGCAAGTCCGTGTGAAGTACTGCTAGAGCCGTGTGATCAAGCACTGGCTTTGCAGTTACTGCAGCTAGCGCAACGCGAAGCGCTTAGAATTGAACACAAATACAGCCGCTATCGCAGCGACTCGGCGTTATCACAACTCAATGCCCACGCTGGACAATCCCAAGCCATCGATAGCGAAACTGCCCAGCTGCTGGCATTTGCCCGTCAATGCTTTGCGTTATCCGATGGCATGTTTGATATCAGTTCTGGCGTGTTGCGGCGGGTCTGGACCTTTGACGGCTCCGATCGCTTACCTAAACCAGAGGCGGTCGCAGCATTGCTGCCATTGATCGGATTTGACAAGGTGGAGTTTGACGCTCAGCAACTTTACTTACCGGCGCAGATGGAGTTGGATTTTGGCGGTATCGCCAAAGAATATGCCGTCGATAAGGTCGCTCAGTTGCTGGACTCTGCCACTCGCACCATCGCCCCTCAGTTGCGGATGGTGGTGAACTTTGGCGGGGATATGGTGGCGGTACGCCAGCAAGACGCGGAGCATCCTTGGCAAATTGGCATTGAGCATCCTGGTCTGGTGGATAATGCCGCGATGGTGGTCTCATTACGAGCCGGCGCCCTCGCGACATCCGGGGATGCCCGACGTTTTTTACTGCGCGACGGCGTGCGTTACGGCCATATCTTAAACCCCAAAACCGGCTGGCCTGTGCTGGGAGCGCCCCGCTCCGTTACCATTTCCGCGCCAACTTGCACCTTAGCCGGCTTGCTGGCGACCACTGCGCTGTTACAAGGCAGCGCCGCCCAGCAGTTCCTCGATGCGCAACAAATCAGCTACTGGCTAATCCCCTGAAATACATTTATCACAAATTTATCCAATTTTTACCTTTTATCACAATTTATAAACACAAAAACTTCATCTATGGTGACTGATGCGGCAAAGACCGTACGAGGCATATCGCCTTGGCTAATTCAGTTAACCCCGCACGGGGACATACGCAACAGGACATAAGATGAAAACGCTAAAATACACCCTATTGGCAGGTTTATTCGGGATGGGCCAAGCCTTCGCCACCCTGCCATACCTTGATCAACCCTTTGAATTTCGCCAACCCAATGGCCAAACCATCACCATTTATCTGTCTGGAAACGACTTACTGGCTGAACAACGGCTGGCCAGTGGTGAACTGGTGATCTTCGACAATCACTTAAAAGGCTATAGCTATGCGCGAGTCAGCACAGATGGCAAACGCCTAGAATCAACCGGTACTCTTGTCAGTGCGGTTACATCACGCAGTTTTGAGTCCGTGCAACAGCGCCAACAGGCCTTTGCCCAATATCGGCAACAACAACCTGGCTTATCCACCGCAGTAAAAACTCAACTACTGCAAGTGCGACAACAGGAGCTTGGGCTTGAGGCCATCACCCCTAAAGCATCCCCCCAAGCCAGTGCATTACCGCCGAGTATCAAAGGTCTCACCGTGATTATTCAATTCCCAGATTTGGCCGGCAGCATCAGCAAAGCCCAAGTGGAATCGTTCTTAAACGCGGATAACTACACGGGGTTTGGCAACGCGCAATCGGTACGTGGCTATTTCAAAGAGGTCTCGGGTGGCAAGGTGGACTACACCAACACCGTCACTCGGTATTACACCGCTAAACGCAACAAATCCTATTACACCGATAACAGCTTAAGTTCATCCGTGCGCTCGATGGAGCTGATCACCGAAGCGCTGAACTGGTTAGAAAAAACCGAAGGCTTTGATTTTTCTACATTGACAACCAACAGCAGTAAGCAAATCCTCGGCTTGAACTTCTTTTATGCCGGTGAATCCGACAGCGCGTGGTCGAAAGGCTTATGGCCACATATGGGCGGCTTAAGCCCCCAGTTCTGCGCTGACGGCGTCTGTACTTCGCGCTACCAAATCACCAACATGGGCACCACCATGGCCATTGGTACCTTTAGCCATGAAACAGGCCATTTATTGTTCGGTTGGCCCGACTTATACGATTATGACGGTAGCTCGGAGGGATCTGTCGCATCGTTCTGTTTAATGGGTTATGGCGCAATTGGCGCTCAAAACAAATTCAAGCCGACCCCGCCGGTGGGCGTCTTCCGCAACCTCGCAGGTTGGGATACAGTCACCGAGTTAAACCCACGCCTCAACAGCAGTGCACCCACTGGCCGACTAAGCCATTCCTCGGGTTCACACCAGCTGTATAAATGGAGTAACCCGGCCAATACCCAAGAAGCCTTTTTTATCGAAGCGATTGATCAACAAGGCCAGCAGCAATATCAACCCGACGCAGGCTTGGCCATTTGGCACGTCGACCCATCAGGTAGCAACTCCAACGAATGGAAACCTTATATTCAAATGGAGCATGCCGATGGCAAACGCGATCCCGAAAACAAACGCAATCGCAGCGACGCCACGGACCTTTATGATGGCAATACCGGCGTCGAGTTTAACAAAAACCTTCCCAATGCCCTGACCAGCAAAGGCACCAATGCGCTGTGGTGGAATGGCACGGATTCGGGGCTCAGTATTAGCCAAATCAGCAGCCCGGCGAATAGCATTAGCTTTACACTGGCAGGCGCAGGCAGTAGTGGTGAACAATACAGTGGCACCTTAACCGCAGGTGGGCAAGCGATCCAACCCAATGGCAGCTATTTCCAATATGCCGGAGGCAACATCAAAGCGACCTTAACGGGGCCTAGCGGCAGCAACTTCGATGTATACCTGCAAAAATGGCAAAACAGCGCATGGAGCAACGTGGCGCAATCGACCAGCACCACATCAAACGAAAGTCTCAGCTACAGTGCGGGCAATGGCTATTATCGAGTGCTGATCAAAGCAACAACAGGTTGTGGCAGCTATCAACTGACCTTACAAAAATAAAAGCAACCCCTGCAGTGTAAAGGGCTACTGAGTTCTTAAGCGCCTTGGCTCATGCAACCAAGGCGCTTGACTTTGATGGCCAGCGTTAGACTTTAAAGCGTGATAACGAATTACTTAATGAATCGACCTGCCCTTCGAGCTCCGTACTACGCGCACGAACTTCGGACGAGGCGTCGGTGGTCACATGTGCCACATCATTGATTTGCACAATTTGTCGATTGATATCGGCAGCGACCTGTACCTGTTGGCCCGTCGCATCAGCAATCTCTGATGTTTGTCGGCGAATATGCTCCATCGCCGTGGTGATGGCCACTAAGGCTTGCAGCACTTGTTGGGTTTGTTCCACCGACAGCTCGGCTTGGTGTCCACTGCGTAACATGGCCTGTTCAGCACTGCTGACACTTTGATGCAAACCGGCGATCAGTTGTTGAATGTTTTCGGTAGAAGCTTGAGTCCGCCCCGCTAAAGTACGGACTTCATCTGCCACCACCGCAAAACCTCGGCCTTGCTCGCCAGCCCGCGCCGCTTCAATCGCCGCATTGAGCGCCAACAAGTTGGTTTGTTGGGCGATACTGCGAATAACTTCCAACACTTCATTGATCCGCTCCGCGTCTTGCCGTAATTGCGACATCACCACATTGGCATCGCGAATGCCATGTGACAATTCGCCAATTTGCGCCGCCGCGGACGACACTAACCGCTGCCCCTGCTGGGCACGTTCGTCAGCTTCGTGGGTGACCTGCTGGGCCGCCACCGCACTGTGCGAAATGCCTGCTATCGTTTGCGACATTTCGGTCACGGCCGCGGCGACCATTTCCACTTCTTGGAACTGCTGGTTAGCCCGCTCGTGGGTCGTTTCAGCAAGGCCACGGATGGTATGCACCACGTTAGTCACTTGGCCTGCGGTGTGGGTACTTTGCTGCACCAGCTGCTGAATTTGCGTGACAAAATGATTAAATTCCTGCGCCAGCTGGCCCAGTTCATCGGTACGCCGTAGCCGCAACCGTTGGGTTAAATCGCCTTCACCGCGAGCAATATCATGCATGGCCGCGACAATGAGTTGCAGCGGACGTAGCAGTTTCGACGAGGTCATAAACACAGCGCCTGCCATTAGCACCGCTGATATCAACACAATGAGCCATGCCGCGCGTTCGGTAGCGACGATAGGCTCATCAATCAATTCGGTAGGCACCATAAAGCCGAGCGCCCAACGCATTTTAGGTTGTTCCAATGCCACATCATGGAACACCACGCGGTAGTCTTTATTTTGCAAGGTAATATCGGCAGAGCCGCTGGACTGCTGCAACATTTGCTTTTGTAACGCGGTGAATCCCTCGCCAGCCATACTATCTATTTGCGCCAGCTGGAGTCCTTCCCCCAGTTTTTTCTCATCAACACCAGGAAAGAAAATGAGTTGGCCGGTGTCACTGATCAAAAAGGCTTGGCCCTGGTTTTGATATTTGATGCGCCCCAAAATATCCTGACCGATGGCGCTAATCCGAATATCAATGCCGCCAATACCCAGCAAGCTTTGGTCACTATTGCGAATTAAATAATGCACCGTTGCGATCACGCTTTTGTCGTATAAATCGATATCCGGTGGCGTTACCCGATCAACACCAACCTCCACGGCCGTCTTGAACCAAGGCCGATTGTAGGCGTAATAATCATCATCTTGGTCCATTCGGCCTTTTTCATAGAAATATTCACCAGTCGCTTGGCTGGCAAAAAACACGCTTTTGACCAGCGGGATGTCGTTGGTCAATGCGGCAAAATGGCCAATTAAATCTTGATAGTCTTGCGTACTCTTTACATCGGCGCGACGGGTGCTGTAGCTGGAAAAGAACCGAACAAACTGCGGGCTGCGAAAGGCGGTTTGTGGAATTTTGTACATACTGGCCATAAGTGCGCTGATTTTTTCAGCTTCGCCAGCCACTTGCGTACTTAAACGCTCATCCACTTGTTGTTGCGTTTGCCGTGTCACTTGCGTGACCGCCAGCACAGCAAACAGGGTCAAAATAGTCAACACAGCGGTGGCGGTGACCACCACCAATCGGCCAACAATCGATTGCAACCAGCGAGTCATATGCAGCTCCTGAACGTCTTGGATGAGTCTGCGTATCCGTGCTCACCCCAGATTTATGCTCTAAATTCAAAGCATAGTTCAGAAACGCCATCGTCAAAATCAAAGCCAAGGTTTAGATAGCGTCCTCGCTGAACAACGCTAACAAATCTTTGGCTTCACCTTGCCATGGCTGGCCTTGGCTGCCGGCAAACAGCTGGTCGGCCAAGGTGCGTTTGTACTGCTGCAACTGCTGTACTTTTTCTTCTACCGTACTGCGGGCAATCAGCTTATACACAAACACCGCTTTATCTTGGCCAATTCGATAGGCGCGGTCGGTGGCTTGGTTTTCCGCTGCCGGGTTCCACCAAGGATCGTAGTGAATGACGGTATCCGCAGCCGTTAAATTCAGCCCAGTGCCACCGGCTTTTAGGCTGATTAAAAATACCGGCACATCCCCTTGCTGGAAGGCATCAATTTGTTGCTGCCGGTTTTTGGTTTGGCCGGTCAACTTGCTGTAACTGATGCCCATGTGCTGCAAATCTTGTTCAATCAAGGCCAGCATGCTGGAGAATTGGCTAAACAGCAGCACCCGTCGGCCTTCTTCGATCATCTCCGGCAAGGTGTCGCGCAGCCATTGCAACTTGGCGTTGTGGCGCACCGACTGCGCTTGTTCAATCGGCACCAACCGCGCATCGCAACAAGCTTGGCGCAGCTTCAAAAGCGCATCTAAAAACTCGATCTGACTGGCGGCAACGCCTTTGCGCAAGAACAATTCCCGCACTTTGGTTTCCATCACCAAACGAATGCTTTCGTACAAGTTGCGCTGATCGGCTTCCATGTCCAGCAGCTGGACAATTTCGGTTTTCTCCGGCAGTTCCGTCGCCACCTGTTGTTTGGTGCGGCGCAGCATAAAGGGCGCGATACGTTGACGCAGTGCATGCGAGCGCTCGGCATCGCCTTGTTTTTCAATCGGTTTGCGAAACACTTGTTGGAAATGCGCTTCGGTCCCAAGTAGCCCCGGCAACACAAAATCAAACAAGGATTTTAGTTCGCCTAAATGGTTTTCCAGCGGTGTACCAGACAGCGCCAAGCGGAAATCGGCTTTGAGCAATCGCACCGACTGCGCCGCTTGGCTGCCGGAGTTTTTGATATGCTGCGCTTCATCTAAGACCACGCAGCTAAACTGCTGGCGTTGATACAAGGCGATGTCGCGGACGATCAGCGGGTAGCTGGTCACAATGAGATCGTAGTCGGTGAGCTGTTCAAACAAATGCTGACGTTTGTTGCCATACAGCTGCAGCACCCGTAAGTCCGGCGTAAAGCGCGCCGCTTCAGCTTGCCAGTTACCCAGCAAACTGGTCGGGCAGACAATTAGCACCGGTTTGGTTAAACGCCCTGCTTCACGTTCATGTTGAATGTACGCCAGCGTCTGCAAGGTTTTACCAAGCCCCATATCGTCGGCTAGCACACCGCCGAGCTGAAAGGCCCGCAAAAACGCTAACCAATTCAGCCCTTGCTGCTGATAGGGCCGCAGCGTGGCATGCAAACCTTTTGGCGGCTCTACCGGATGGATGCCATCAAATTGCTGCAACTGCCGCGACAAATTAGCCACTCGCCCAGCATTGAGATAACGAATTTCCGCCGCGCCAGGCGCTGGCAAAATAGCGGCTTTGTAGTCGGGCAGCTCAAGCTCTAATGGCGGTTTAGCCAGATTCAGCAGCTCGACAATGGTGTCGATCAGCGGCTGGATTAAGCTAAACGGCAAGGCCAATTTGCCTTGCGGCAAACTGAGCCAAATTTGCTGGTCGCGACTGGGCAAACCGTATTGGCGCAGCCATTGGCTAATCAGCGGCAGCAGTGGCACTTGCTGGCCGTCGACATCGACTTCAATCGCCACGCCAAAGCCTTGCGCTTTGTCCGAGACTTTTAAATAAGGTTTGTCGGTCAGAATTTGCTGGTTAAAGTCACCGGCTTGTTCGACGCGCCAGCCGTCGCGACGCAGATCTGGCAAGGCTTCCAGCAGCGGTTGCCACAACAGTGGGTCGTCTGGGCCACTGCCGGTGTCAAACAGATGCACAGCACCGGCTTGCACCAAGCCTAAATTGACTAAGCGCTCTAGCGCCCGCGTCTCTAACGCTCGTTGCCGACGAATAAACACTTTGCCATCAGTGGTGTCGACTTCACTTTGATGGCTGGTTAAATCCAGCGGCAGCCGATGTCCGTCGTAATCAAACCACAAGGCTGCTTGTTGTTGGCGCAGCTGCAACACAGGTTTCGGCTCGGCTTCGACTCGCGCTAATCCCACGCCTTTTGGAATGGGCAACTGCACATGCGCAAACAATTGCTGCAAGCGCGTCATGCTTTGTTGGGCCACATGCAGCGGCACCGGCGGCATGCGCGCTAATAACCGCAGCTCGCGGCCGGATAACTCGCAGTCCAGCTCGCCTAGTTGGTAATGAGTGGTATCGAGATACATCGGCGGGTCGGTGTAAACTACTTCCAGCTCTGCATCGTCACTGTCGAGCTGCCAAATCAACTGATAACCCGCTTTGCTAGCCAGCCATTCCAAGCGCAAGTGGCGCTTCGGGCCATAATTCATCGGGTGGCGCTGCTCACCGAAATAACAGCGGCCGGTTGCCATGATCTGCGCCAATAACGCAAACCCCCAGGCGTCTTCCAGCAAGGCTTGGTCTTTGACGTTGTTGGCCCGAAATTGATTGATCAGCCGATAATCGGTTTCTTCAATCCAATAGGGCATGAGATAACCGGAAAACTCCTGCGCGCTGATGGCCGTGCCTTTGCTGTAACCACCTTTTTTGCTCTCTTTGACCCGTCGTGGGTACAGCTGCAAGCCAACTTGGCCATAACTGAGCAGGTACAACACGGTTTCTTTCAGTTTTTGCGCTTCTTGGTCGGCGCCGGTGGCGCGCTCGGCGTCGGCAAACCATTGCGTCAATTGACGCAGCGGTAATTGCTGCAGATCTTGTTGTTGCGCTTCCCACGCTTGTTTCAGTTTGAGGATCACCGCCAGCACATGCTTGCAGCGATGACCTACCGGGCAATTGCAAGAGTCCGTCAGCTGCCAATGGCCATCCTGTTGTTTGAACGATAAAAATTGCCGATACGGCGACAAGGCTTCACCCCAGACTTGAGCACTGACCGATGCCAAATCGTCACTGTATTCCAGTTTGATCACTTTGCCAGACTGCCAGTAGGCACGCGCGCGCTGATAGGTGGCGGGATCAAACCACAGTGATAATTGAATTGATGAGATCGGGAACGTTGAATCGGCCATTGGTTCTCAAACGGGCACAAAAAACGCCCATTTTACCATTCATTCGCGCCTAGCCAAAGCGGAGCAGTCTGCAGAAGGCTCTCGAATTGACTGTTTTCGACCAATAGCAGCCTAGACTCGACCAAACACCCATCGATTTCGTATGTCAGTTGACGCAAAGCGCTGGCAACTTTTGTATGCTGAGGCGACAACAACATCATTCACAGGAACCAACATGCGTCTTTCACGCTTAGCCCTTTGTGCTGCCGCCGCCTTTAGCATGGCAGTCCACGCTGCCGAACAAATTAAATACAACATCATCGTCGATAATGGCGTCAAAGCCGGTGAGCAAATTGTCGATATCGCCGACAATGGCGAAATCAAAGTCCGCTACATCTTCAAAGACAACGGCCGCGGCCCTGAGCTGAATGAAACCTTGACCTTAAACGCTGATGGCACCTTGGCCAGTTACAGCGGCAAAGGCAATACCACCTTTGGTTCGGCGATTAATGAAAGCTTCAGTCTGCAAGGCAACACCGCCCAATGGAGCACCGGCGGCAAGGTAGAATCCGCCACCGTCAAAGGCCCTGCGTTGTATATGCCGGTCGATGGCTCGCCGCAACTCACCTCCGTCGCGATTAATGCGATCGCGAAGTCAGGTGCCAACTCTATCCCCTTGCTGCCCAACGGCAGTTTAAATCAGCAAGAAGTAACAACCTTACTTGTGGATAAAGATGGTGAAAAACAACAAGTTCGCTTGTTAGTCCATACCGGTATTGGCTTAGAACCTAGTTTTGTTTGGGCCACCCAGGGCAAAAACCCACGACTGTTTGCCTCAATAGCACCTGGCTACGCCACACTGATTGAAGACGGCTGGCAACATAACGCCAGTGCCATGCAAGCGCTGCAACAAAAAGCCGAAACCGATTTATTAGCCAAAATGGCGGCCATGCCCAAGCCATTAAAAGGCTTAACCGTGATCCGCAATACGCGGGTGTTTGATAGCGCCACCCTGAAACTCAGCGCAGCCTCGGATATTTACCTGCTGCGCGGCAAAATCACCGCCATTGTGCCAACAGGCACGCTCAACAGCCCGGTGCAGCATGCGATTGATGCACAAGGCCGTATCGCACTACCGGGCTTGTTTGATATGCATGGCCACCTAGGCCGCTGGGAAGGCCCACTGCACCTCGCCGCGGGCGTAACCAGCTTGCGCGATATGGGCAACGACAATGCCACGCTGCAACAGATGATCGATGAATCTGACGCCGACCAGCTGTTAATCCCAACGGTATTTCCCACTGGGTTCTTGGAAGGTGAAAGCGCTTATTCCGCCCGTAACGGCTTTGTGGTCAAAGATTTAAAAGGCGCCAAACAAGCCATTGATTGGTACGCCGCACACGGTTACCACCAGCTGAAAATCTACAACTCATTTCCAAAAGAGGTGTTGAAAGACACCGTTGCCTACGCGCACAGTCGTGGCTTACGTGTCAGTGGTCATGTGCCCGCCTTTTTAAAAGCCGATGATGCCATCGCCGCAGGCTTTGACGAGATCCAACATATCAACCAACTGATGTTGAACTTCTTAGTCAAACCAGACACCGACACTCGCACGCTGGAACGTTTTTATCTGCCAGCGAAAAAAGTCGCCGACTTAGACCTCGAATCCAAGCCAGTACAGGATTTTATCAAATCGCTAAAAACACATGGTTTATCCGTCGACCCAACGCTGGCGACCTTTGATTTCTTGAAAAAGGTGGATGGCACTGTTGGCGATCCATGGACCGCTATCGTCAGTCATCTGCCGCCAGATATTCAGCGAGGTATGGCGCGGGCGGAATTAGATATTCCGGATGCACAAGCCGCCGCCCTGTATAAAAAGTCCTATGAAAAAATGGTGCAATTTGTTGGCATGATGTACAAAGCCGGCATCCCTGTGGTGGCAGGCACGGATGAGTTGGCTGGCTTTACGCTGCAGGGTGAATTGGAGTTGTTGGTCAAAGCCGGTTTAACCCCCGCACAAGCGTTGCAAGTCGCAACCTTAAACGGAGCTAAATACAGCAATGCCGCCCAAACCAAAGGCCAGCTGACGGTCGGTCGCGACGCGGATATCTTGCTGGTGGATGGCGACCCGACGAAAAACATCGGCGATATTCGGCAATTGGCGCTAGTGATCACGCAAAACAAAGCCATTGCGCCGGCGCAAATTTACACCGCCATGGGGATCAAACCCTTTGTGACGAAAACCCCGCCGATGCAAGATTTTGCTGCCAATGCGGGGCAAGCAGGTGGTAGCATCAAGAAACATGGTCATCGCCACATGCATTGATCATGCGCTGACACCTCGCCCTGAGATGTGGTGTTAGCAATGACGCAACATCTCAGGCATAAAAAAACCAGACGGTAACGTCTGGTTTTTTTGTTTCATTCCAACGCCTTAATAAGTTTTTATCGGCGTCGGAACTGCTACTTTTTTTCGTCAGCTTTCGGCGCTGCGTCAGGACCTACGATGCCTAACAGTTCCACTTCGAATACCAGCACGCTGTTGGCTGGGATTGGGCCAACGTCACGCTCGCCGTAGGCTAAGTCGGAAGGCACAGTGAACTTGAACTTAGAACCAACTGGCATTAATTGCACGCCTTCAGTCCAGCCTTTGATCACTTGATTCAGTGGGAACTCCACTGGCTCGCCACCGTTTTTCTCGGTCGAGTCGAATTCAGTACCGTCTGTGAAAGTCCCTTTGTACTTCACGCGAACTTTATCTTCTGCTTTTGGCTTCGCACCTGTACCTTCGGTGATCACTTCGTATTGCAGACCAGATTCAGTGGTTTTCACGCCAGCTTTTTTCGCGTTTTCAGCTAAGTAAGCAGCACCTTTGGTTTTAGCTTCTTCAGCTTTTTTAGCTTGTGCTTCTACTTGCTTAGCACGGTATTGCTCGTCCAATTTTTTCAGAATTTCTTGGACTTCTTCGTCTTTTAACGCCGCTTTATCTGCTGTTGCATCTTGCACGCCGCGCAGGATCAGCGCTGTGTCTAACGCGATCTCCAGCTTTTTATTTTCTTCGACAGCGTTTTTGATGTATTTGCCAGCAGATACACCCAGCGCATACGATTGTTTAGCTGCGTCTGTATCTAATTTTGGTGCAGCTGGTTCAGCCGCTTCTTTGTTACAGGCAGACAGGGTTAACAGGGCCGCCGCTACCAGCGACAGCTTGGTCGATAAGCGCATTTGATTCTCCGATAAATGCAGACATGACTGCAAAAGTGTGTTGTTATAGCTGTAAAGGACTAACCTTTCACCGGGGTTTATACTACAGATTTGTGCAGATGACGTTAACACATCCAATGAAATATCTGTGTATTTTTCTAAGCATTTGGCTATTTGGTTGCTCAGAAGTTCAAAAAAAACCAGACATAAGCCAACAAGTCTCCGCTCAAGGTACAGTGACAGCGGCACTTTGCCCTGCCAAGCAGCTTGCCGCGGTGTCTAGCACCACCTCAGGCATCGTGGTGCGCGACATCGCCACGGCGACCGATAAATACCGATTATCCCATCAAAACCCGGTCGACAATTTGGTCACATTGTTAGCCTTTTCTGCCGATTGTGATTATTTACTCAGTGCAGATCGTCGCCATGTGGCGTTATGGCAACTCAGCGATGGCAAGAATTTAGGTTTTTGGTCGATGCTCGGTGACACCACAGTCCGTGACATCGCGGTATCGGCGTATGGTACTTATGTCGCGATCGCCCAAAACGACGGCAAAATTCAGCATATCAATTTAAAAACCGGTCGGCGCTTGGAGTTTTTAGGCCATACCCGCGACACCAATGCAGTCGATTTTAATGTCAATGCCTTGGCTATGTCTCCCAATGGCCGGTATGTGTTATCAGGCGGCAACGATTACAAAAGCTACTTGTGGGACAGTCAAAGCGGTCAAGTGTTACAGAGCTTTACTCACCCATCCCGGGTGACCAAAGTGGCGTTGGACGATGCGGGTCGATTTTTATTTACCGCCGATAGTCAAAAGCAGGCGGAAATTTACGACATTAATAGCGGCAATAAAGTCTCACAGTTACAGATTGATCGTGCCCAAAGTTTTAGCAGTGCCCGATTTAGCGCCGATGGCAAGCAACTGCTCACCGGCTCGCCAGCCCAGCAAGTCGTGGTATGGGATGTCAGTTCCGGTCAGAAAATCCGCAGTTGGTCAGTCAGCCCCAACCCCAATAGCCGCCCCGCCAATGCTTTAGTGTATGATGCCATCTTCACCCCAACAGGGTCGGTTGTGACATTGAGTTCAGCGGGCTTATTGGAGATTTGGAATCCGTAAGATGGCAGACACACCCATTGATTTAACGCAGCAATTGATTGAATTAGAAAGCCGTATTGCCTTTCAAGACGATACGATTGCCGCCTTAAATGAAGAAATTCTTGAACATCAAAAACGTATCGAACGTCTACACCGCCAAGTGTTAGTGCTGGCTGAAAAACTTAGCCAGAATCATGACAGCGGTATTTTGCGTACCGATGAAGAGCCTCCACCGCCCCATTACTAGCCGGTCGCGACAACCTGCCTTCGCGGTGTTTTGTCTTGTTTGAAGTACATTCAACGTTAAATTTTATCCCATCCACTGGCGCCAACTTGGCGCTTGGCTGTTTTATGGTCTAGCCTGAAAAAACACTAACCAGAACACGGGGATAGATTATGCTACTAGCCAATAGCCGTCGGCTTCGGCACGCGACACTACCTTTGCTTGTCCTTAGTTTTTTTCCACTAGCTGCACAAGCCGAGATCAAACTAAACGGCTTTGCATCCATTCATGGCGTCCAAACCAAAACAGATGGTGGTCTTGAACCATTCCCAGGGTATTCGGAAGGTGAACTTGATTTTAAATCCGAATCCTTGTTCGCCATTCAAGCCCAAGCAGACCTTGGAGAGAACCTCAGTGCCACAGTGCAACTGTTTGCCGATGGACAAAAAGATTTTGATCTAGAAGCCCGCTGGGCATACATCAGTTATCAACTCAATGATCAGCATCGCTTGTCGGCAGGCCGCTTCGCCAACCCGATTTTCCATCAGTCGGAGTACGAAAAAGTCGGCTACGCCCACAACTTTGCGCGCTTGCCCAAAGCAGTTTACATCGGCTTTGATTTTTCCACGGTCGAAGGCATGGCGCTGGATAGCCAATTTAATTTTGGCGACTACAACTTACAAACCAAACTGCTATATGGCGCGTGGGAGGGCGAAACCTTTAGCGCTGTGACCAATTCCAACGTCAATTTTGGCTTAAAGGACATCATGTCATTTAACGCCTCATTGTCAAAAGACTGGTGGACCTTGTTTGCTGGTGCCTTTAGCGCTGAAATTGACGGCGCGACCATTGATTCCGGCACCGTATTTCCGCTGGCCACACCCGGTATCAATTTAGCCTTGGCCAATGGCGCGACGGCCGCTCAAGTCAGCGATCTGAAAAGTCGGCTGCAGTGGGACAAAAAGGACGGGATTTATTGGTTTAGTGGCTTCGCTGTCGATTACAACAATTGGCTAGTCGACTACGAGTATGCCTATTGGGAAACGAAAGATTCATCCGACGCCCCCAACACCTCGTGGTATGCCGCGATTGGCCGTCGTTTTGATCAATTCGTGATCACGATTCACCATGAGGATTACGCACAGGATACCGATTTCAGCTACATTGATGGTATTACACACCCCGTTCTCGTGAAAACAGGTCAAGGTATTCAAACCGCATTTGCTGCGCGGGAGTTTGATGCCAATGGCATTACCTTGCGGTATGACTTCCACCCTAGCGCAGCATTGAAAATTGATTATTTAAAAGGTTCAGATACCCGAGCGACGGTGGGCGATTATCAAATGATGTCCATCGGTGTAGATCTGGTGTTTTAAGGAGAAATCACAATGAAAACTGTGTTACTTATCGCAGGTCTGGTTCTTAGCCCGTTGGCTCAGGCTGAAGTCGCTGTTATCGTCCATCCATCAAACGCCGCCACATTCGACGCCGATGCCGTCAGCAAACTTTATTTGGGTCGCGAGAAATCCTTCCCTGGTGGTGCCGCAGCCGTACCTTTGGCGCTGGGTGATGATGCCGCAGCGACTGCCGAATTCAATGATAAAATTCTGAAAAAACCATCCAGCCAGTTGAAAGCCTATTGGTCTAAGTTGATCTTTACCGGCAAAGGCACACCACCGAAAGAAATTGCATCGGATGCGGAAATGGTGAAGTTAATCAGTAGTAACCCAAACATGATTGGCTTTGTTGATGCCAAAGCCGTCGATGGCAGTGTCAAAGTTGTACTGAAAATGTAACCTGTATGCACCAAAGTAAAAAAACCGCCAATGGCGGTTTTTTTATTCAGGCTTAAACACGCCGATCACGGTTTCATGCTCACGCGCGGCCTTTTCAATTTGCGTTTCCGGTTGGCTCATTTGATGACCGCATTGAATGCATTCAACTTTCTCAACGTTGTTTTCCATGTACAACATCAAGGTATCCATACTTTTGCACGACGGACAGGTGGCGCCTGCGATAAAACGTTTTTTGCTGCGGGTACTGTTCATACGATTTAACTCCTCGCTAAGGCGTGTTTTACTTGGTTTGCGCCGACTTTCCGATTACAGTAGCAGCCCAATTTTGGTTGTCGAAAAGCTGCGTTATGATCCAACTTCAATCCATCGAACTGCGCCGTGGCGCCTTATTGTTATTCCAACAAGCCGATCTTACCGTATTTCCGGGGCAAAAGGTCGGCATTGTCGGTGCCAATGGCTGTGGTAAGTCATCCTTGTTTGCCATGTTGCAAGGCAAGCTGGCGCCCGATGCCGGTAACGTCAGCATCCCATCCAGTTGGACTATCGCCACCGTGGCGCAAGAAACGCCAGCCGTAGAGCTCAGCGCGATGGATTATGTGCTGCAAGGCGATGAGCAGCTGTATCCGCTGTTGTTAAAAGTGCGCGAATCGCACGTCGATACCGACTTAGTCGCGGTGCACCATCAAATTGAAGCGCTGGATGGTTATCGCTCCGAAGCCAAAGCAGGTACGCTGCTGGACGGTCTTGGGTTCACTGGCGACATGCAACAACGCATGGTGAAAGACTTCTCCGGTGGTTGGCGGATGCGCTTGAACTTAGCGCGTGCCTTGATGAAACGCGCGGAATTATTGCTACTCGACGAGCCGACCAACCACTTAGATTTAGATGCGGTGCTGTGGCTGGAGAAATACCTCGCCAACTATGCAGGCACCTTGTTGCTAATTTCGCATGACCGCGATTTCCTCGATGCCATTTGCGACAACACAGTGCATATCGAACGCGAAAAACTGACCCTGTATCGCGGCAACTACAGCCAGTTTGAGCGCCAACGCGCCGAGCAAATGGTGCAACAACAAGCCATGTTTGAAAAACAACAGCGGCAAGTGGCGCATTTGCAGTCCTTTATCGACCGGTTCCGCGCCAAAGCGACCAAAGCCAAACAAGCGCAAAGCCGCATCAAAGCGCTGGAGCGCATGACCATGCTGGCACCGGCGCATGTCGACTCGCCGTTTGAATTCGAATTTTTAGACCCACGCGCGCTGCCCAACCCACTGCTGAAAATGGAAAACGTGCGTGGCGGTTATGGTGACACCACGATATTGCAGTCGATTAATTTTCAGCTGTTACCAGGTTCACGCATTGGCTTACTGGGCCGTAACGGCGCTGGTAAATCGACGCTAATCAAGCTGCTGTCGGGTAGCCTCGCGCCGCAAGCTGGTGATTTATGGTTTGCCGCGGGCGTGGCGATTGGTTATTTCGCCCAGCACCAACTCGAAACCCTGCGGCCGCAAGATTCGCCATTGCAGCACATGGTGCGCTTAGCACCGCAAGCCACCGAGCAAAGCCTGCGCGACTTTTTGGGCGGTTTTGGCTTTCATGGCGATAAAGCATTAAGCCCATGTGCGCCGTTTTCGGGCGGTGAAAAAGCCCGTTTGGTGCTGGCGCTGATTGTTTATCAACGACCAAACCTGTTATTGCTGGACGAACCGACCAACCACTTAGACCTCGACATGCGCGAAGCCATCGTCATGGCGCTGCAAGGGTTTGAAGGCGCTATCGTGGTGGTGTCGCACGACCGGCATTTGCTGGCCAGCACCACCGACGAGTTTTATCTGGTGGCCAACGGCAAAGTGGCGCCCTTTGATGGTGACCTGGCGGACTATTATCAGTGGTTGCAAGCCGATGCGCGCGCCACACAAAAAGCCCAAGAAAAAACCGAAGCCACCGCTACCCCTGTGGTGCAACAACGCAAAGATCAAAAACGCCTGGAAGCGGACCTGCGCAATTTAGTACGGCCGTTAAAGCAAAAAATCGAAAAACTCGAGCAACAACAAGCCAAACTGACCAGCCGCGTGGCCGAGATTGAACAAGCCCTCGGTGATTCCGCCATTTACGATGCCAGTCGCAAGGCCGAGTTGACCAAGTTACTGGCCGAGCAAACCAGCCAGCAACAACAGCTGAACCAGGTCGAAGAAGAATGGTTCGAACTGCAAGAGCAGTTAGAGCAGCAAACCAATGATTTTTGGGCGAAAAACGCGTAAGCGTGGCGCGCCAATCTTCGCCGTGTGGCTTGAGGCTGTGACACAGGGTGAGGATAGTTGCACCGCAGTTTGAAACGGTCAAAGTAAAGCGGTCAAAACAAGGCGGAGTTCGGCGCCAAACGGGGGTAAGATGAGCCAGCATGTGATTCCGCAGCACGGCCCTGCAGGGGCTGGAGTGGACAGCGCCGCGTTGCTGCAGCGCAGCTCGGCCTGGTTGCAGCAGCAGGTTGTGGGTATACATCAGGCCGATTACGACCGCTTCTGGCAGTTTAGTCTCGCCATGTATCCCAACTGGCAACAGCAGTTATTGCGGTTGCAAGATCAGTATCAGGCACGGGTGAACCTGTTGCTGCTGTTGGCCTTTGTCGCTCAGCCACTGGCAGGCGCAGCAAACCCTGATACCAACACGCCTGACACCAAAACGCCAGATACAACAACGCCAGATACCGCCAGCCCCCCTCACCACGAGCCGCCAGCACGCTCTGTCGCAGAACCGCTGACCGCCACTGAGCTACATGATTCTCTGACGATGTTGCTTCAGGCAACCGAACCGACCCAGCAGCAGCTGCTGCCCCTTCGTGCACAGCGACGTTTGCTCGACAAAGCCAAACCGGATGAAGCTGTGCTGCGCCAGCAGTTGTTGGAGTTGGAATTGGCGATCGAACAACAACAGCAACACCACCTGATCGATGCGTGGTTCGACGTCAGCCGCCGGTATTTAGCAGACAAACCGGCAGTGGAGTGCTGCGACGCTATGCCGCAGCTACACCAGCTAGCATTGAGCGGGCGCTGCTTGTTAGACTATTACCTCGCTCAATTACAGCTGCCTAATCGCGCAGAAATTCGCCAGCTGTTGCTTGGTTGATCTGGATCAAGCGAAACGCCAGATTGCGTCGCGCCAGCAGCCAAAGCTTGATCTAAATCAGCATTTAGCCGCCTTGCCTTTCCTACACTGACAGCATCACGTCTTAGGAGGCAACCATCATGAATCTATGGCACGAATTCTTAAATGACCCAGTCATTTTTATCTCTTTCACTGGCTTAGCGATTGTGTTGGGTCTGTGCACATTCTACGCAGTGTATTTTATCTACAAAACTTCGCACGCGGGTCCAAACGACTAACCCACGTGCTCTCTGTTTGTACTTGCCAATCGATTGCCTGTCAGTAACCCTGACAGGCTTTTTTTTGCCACGCGACCCAGCGGGCGCTGCGCTTGCCTGCACTTAGCCGATCAAACAGCGTCTACTGGCCAACTGTTATCCACGCTTACCAACCCTGACCAATTCTGGCCAACTCAGGAGGCGCAGCCGTTATGCCTTACGCAATTGTTCAATCAACAGTTCGGTATTGCGCCACGTCAGGCCATAAATCGTCAGCTGCGGGTTGGCGCCTAAACTGGTTGGCAGCACCGAGCCATCCAGCACGCTTAAATTCGCCAGTTGATGATGCCGTCCGTCCGGTCGCACCACGCCGTTGGCTGGGTCAGCGCTGAAGTTACAGCCGCCCATCACATGCGCCGACGCCACCGTTGCTTGATAACGCTCAAGCGGCAGCGCGTTGATCGCCGCTTTGGCCTCGTCCAAGCTGCTGTAGAGCTGCGCTTGCTGGTGGATCGGCATCACGGCTTTGGCGCCAGCGGCAAATTGCAGCTCGGCCATCGCCAGATAGGCTTGGCGCACACCGCGCCAGAAATAGTCGGTCAGCGGATAATCCAGCATCGGCTGGCCGAAGCTATCCAATTCAACCTGGCCACCTTGCGCCTCGACATGATAGCCATCGCGCAACAGCGCAATGGTCACCGCCAATTGATTAAACTGCGCCATCAAATCCGCGTGCGCCTGACCATCCACCGCTAGTTTGCTGGCCATCAACACCGGATGCACCGGCGCGGCTTCGAGTTTAAAGCCCATAGCCTGTGGGTCACTTGGCCAGACAAATTGGTCAGAATACACCGACTGCGGTGCGCCCATCGCCCCTTTGACATCCTCATCAAACAAGGCGCCGCAAATCACGCTGGGGTGCAAATAGGTGTGTTTACCCAAGCGCCCAGACGGGTTGGGCACGTTTGAGCGCAGCAACAGCGCTGGGCTGTTAATCGCGCCGCCCGCCAGCACGTAGTGTTTGGCCTTGATGCGAATGGCGATGGCCGGGTTTGGCTGAAACTGCGCATCGACCGGATGCACCAACAGACCGCTGACGGCATCGCCTTGCCATTGCAGCTGCCAGGCTTGAGCGCGGCTTATCAATGTAGCGCCGTGACTGAGCGCTGTTGGGATGGTCGTCACCAGCATCGACTGTTTGGCATTAATGGGACAGCCCATGCCGCAATAACCGGTGTTGGCGCAGCCATTTACGTTGCGATGAATGATGGTGTAGCTCCAGCCGAGCTTTTCACAGCCGCGCTGGATCAGGCCGTTGTTCGCATTGGGCGTCAACGCCCATTCGCTAATAGAAAGCCGCTCACAGGCTTTATCAAAATACGGTGTTAATTCGTCGGCAAAATCAACGCCAAACTGCTCGTGCCAATATGCCAGCGCGCCTTTTGGCGTGCGAATAGACGTGGTCCAATTCACAGTAGTGGAACCACCGACGGTGCGACCTTGCAAAATACCAATCGCTTGATCTTTGGTTTTGCGGCCCGCGCCATCTTGGTACAAATTCGGATAGGCCCAGCGTTCTTGCTGGCGAAAATCACTGCTGCTGTAAAAAGCGCCGTGTTCGACCATTAATACCCGCAGGCCGGCTTTACTGAGCAATTCGGCCGCTAGTGCACCGCCGGCACCAGTGCCGATGATCACCACGTCGGTATCCAAGTCGCGGTCTTGCGTCAGGGTCGACGCATCCAAATGCGACCAGCCGCTGGCCAAGCCTTGCGCAATAGGATCGGGGATCAGCGATTTACTCATACGAACGAAACTCCAGCGGTTGATAAGCGATCGGTGTCCAATGCTCCGGGTTGCCATAATAGCTGCCATACAGCAGCTCACGCAGGCCGCTGTATGCTTGGTTTAACAGCGCGATAAAACTGTCGCGCCAGCCATGCAGCAGCGCTAAACGCGCCGCAACAGGCAAATCCGCCAGCGGGGTTAAATGACCGGCTAACGCTAAGCGCAGCAGTTCGGTGTCGAGCATCACAAATAGCTGCTGCAAGTCGTGTTGTTGCCGCTTCGGTAAATACGGTAGAAACGCCAAGGCGGCATCGACAGTGGCAGCAATCTGTTGTTGCGCCGCGTGCGTATCCTTAGGCAAGGCGCCGAATAACAAGGCCGGCACCAATGCCAAAAGTACAGTGCGCGCTGGCCCTTGCGCAGCAGGCTCTGTGATAGACTCTGCCGTCACCACCGGATATAAGGTGACGCCAAACGCTGCCGCTGTACCCAAGGCTAGGCCGGTTTTGATAAACTGACGTCGATTCATGGCATCTGGTCCGAACAGTAAAAAATCCATTCTTGAGGAGTCTGCCGCAAATTGCAATCGCGACCATCGACTAAAACTCAGCCAATTTCGCCATTTAAGCCGGCGTGGTGGCTGAAGAACGCCCATTTGCAGACGATTTTGGCCAAGTATTTAGCGCCTAAGCGTGCCTTGCATACCATCGATGAAATGCTCGAGCTGCCCGATGGCGATGAGTTGCAGCTCAATTGGTTGCAATCCAATGCCGCAGCGCAGACGCCGATTGCGCTAGTACTGCATGGCCTTGAGGGCAATCTACACAGTCATTATGTGCGCGGTATGCTGCAAGCGCTGCAACAGCAAGGCTTTCGCGTGCTGCTGATGCATTTTCGCGGCTGCCACGGCGCGCCGAACAAAACGCCGCGCGCTTACCATAGCGGCGATACCGAGGACCTCGCCGCCGTGATCGCCCACGTCCAACAACGTTACCCAAACGCACCGCTTTGTGCGGTGGGCTTTAGTTTAGGTGGCAATGTGCTGGCGAAATATTGCGGCGAGACAGGCGCGCACAACCCGTTGTGTGCCGCCGCCGTGGTGTCGGCGCCTTTGATGCTCGCGGCTTGCGCGCGCAAAATCAACCAAGGCTTTAGCAAGGTCTACCAGAACTACTTGCTGGGCCGCCTCAAACGCAGCATGACGCGCAAGTTACAAGCGCATCGCGATTTCCCGCTGCCGCTGACGCCCGAAAAAATCCAAGCAACTCGCTCCATTCGCGAGTTCGATGAGATCCTGACCGCGCCGCTGCACGGTTTTCGCGATGCTGACGATTATTACCGCCGCGCCAGCGCCAAACCGCTGCTGGCCAAGGTGCACATTCCACTGCTGCTGATCCACGCCTTAGACGACCCGTTTTTGGACGACGAGGTGGTGCCAGATGCGCAACAATTGCCACCGCAAGTGCAACTGCTGCTCAGCCAGCACGGCGGCCATGTCGGGTTTGTCGCAGGCGGTGCGCCGTGGCGGCCCGTGTATTGGCTGGACAAGGTGGTGCCCGCCTATCTGTGGCAACAACACACCAGCTCACACGCCAGTTCACAGACAGCCCAGCAGCCGTTGGCAGCAAACGACACGATTCAGGAGTCCGCGGTATGTTGATCCCTTGGCGTGATTTAGCCGCCGATACGCTGGATGCGCTGATTGAAAGTTTTGTGCTGCGCGAAGGCACCGACTACGGCGATGCCGAGGTACCACTTGCGGTGAAAGTGGCGCAGGTGCGGGAGCTCATTAAACGTGGCGAGGTGCTGATTGTGTACAGCGAGTTACATGAATCGGTGGATTTGCTTAGCAAACAGCAGTGGCGGCAACGCCAAGCGGAGCAGCCTGACGAAGGTTCGTGGTAAACGCGGTCAGGTCATAAACGCCTGCGGTTCAGTGCAGGCGCCAACTGACGTGTCTAAGAGTCCTAGCCCAAGCTTCGCGCTGTGCCGTGCGAGCGGATCAGTTGTGGCCAGGGCACACTCGACTCGCCCATCACCATAAAATCAGGATTATTTAACGTCTCACGCCGGTTGTAGGACAGCGGGAAAAACTCGCCATCGAGAATTTTGCCGCCGGCTTCTTCGACAATAATGTGTACAGCGCCGGTGTCCCACTCGCCGGTTGGCCCCAAGCGCAGATAACAATCGGCACCACCTTCGGCGACCAAACAGCTTTTGAGTGAACAAGAGCCCAGCGGAATATATTCCACCGGCGTTTGCGGCGCACTGGTGGCTAGAAGCGCTTCAATATGATGCAAACTTTGCCGGCGACTGACCGCCACTTTCAGAGGTTCATTGGGCTTGCGCTGGCGCACCGCCATTTTATTGATGAACTGGCCATGTTGCTTAAAAGCGCCGTGACCGCGCGTGGCGTAATACCAGATGTTTTCGCGCGGCCAATAAATCACGCCAAGCGCTGGCCAGCCGTGTTCAACCAACGCGATGCTGACGGCAAAGTCGCCGCTGCGCGCGACAAACTCTTGTGTGCCATCCATCGGGTCAATCAACCAATAACGCGGCCAATGCTCGCGCTGCGAGAGCGGCACCAAGTGGCTTTCTTCCGAGATGATCGGAATGTCAGGGGTCAGTTCGGATAAACGCTGCAGGATAATCGCATTGGCGGCTAAATCAGCCGATGTTACTGGACTTTCATCGGCTTTGGTGTGGGTTTCGTAGGTGCCTTGTTGGTAGATCTGCCACAAGGCGGCACCGGCTTCATGCGCAGTCGCTTTCACCGGTTCGAGCAATTTACTTAAAAACATGTGGCTGGGAATCCAGATACTGTTTGGCCAAGAACAAGGCGGCGACACTACGCGCCTCGGAAAAATCCGGCCGCGCTAACAAGGCATCCACCTCCTGCCAGCGCCAACGTACCAATTCCAGTGGTTCGGGCTCATCGCCCTCCAGCCGCTCTTCATACAGGCCAGTCGCTAGCACTAGCTGCATTGTAGCATTAAAGTACCCTGGGGCGAGAGCCACCGCTTTTAGCATCAGCAGCTGGTTGGCACCAAAACCGGCTTCTTCTTTCAGTTCACGGTTGGCCGCTGTGGCGGCATCTTCACCCGGGTCAATCAAGCCTTTGGGAAAGCCAAGTTGGTAATCATGGGTACCGGCGCAGTATTCACGCACTAGGTAGAAGTGCTCAGGATCTGGACAGGCGATCACCATCACAGCGCCACGACCAGAACCGACCATCCGTTCAAAGGTCCGTTTTTCGCCGTTACTGAATTCTAAATCCAGCTGTTCAACACGAAACAACCGGCTCTGCGCCACAATCTGCTGTGCCAAAATGGTCGGTTTTTGTCGTTCAGTCATCTGTTTTCCCTCAACGGCCTAAGGCGTTGTTCACGCTGTCCCTTACTATAAAACGGTTTCGTGGCAGACCGCAAAGCCATTGAGCTCAAATGCAGCGATCGCTACACTTGGCATTTTTTCACGCAAGGACACCCCGCATGACCAGCACACCCGACTCGCGACAACTTCACGCCGAACATTGGTTCGCCCGCATTTATCCCGAGGTGGACACGGTGCTACTGGATATGGATGGCACCTTGTTGGATCTGCATTTCGACAACCACTTTTGGCTCGAACATTTGCCGAAACGTTGGGCCGAACAAACCGGCATCAGCGTTGAGCGGGCGCAGCGTGAACTTAAAGATGCCTATGATGTGTTGCAAGGCAAACTGCAGTGGTATTGCCTGGATTATTGGACCGAGCGCTTGCAGCTGCCGATCACGGAGCTCAAACGCGAAATCGTGCAACGCATCGCCATGCGCACTGATGTGCCGGCGTTTTTAACGGCGCTCAAGCAAAGCGGCCGCCGCGTGGTGCTGGTGACTAACGCTCACCCCGACAGTTTGTCGCTAAAACTCGAACGCACACCGCTGAAGCACTACATCGATGAGCTGATTTCCAGCCATGAATTTGGTTACACCAAAGAACAACAACAGCTGTGGCACGCGCTGCAAGCTCGGCTGGGTTTTGATAAAGCGCGAACTTTGTTTGTTGATGACAGCCTGTCGGTGCTGCGTTCAGCCCAGCAGTATGGCATCGCGCATCTGTTGGCGGTGGCCAACCCAGATAGCCAGCAACCGGTGCGGACCATCGACGATTTTGAAGCCATCGTCAGTTATGCCCCGCTGACTGAGCTCATTACAACCGCTGGTTAAGCCCGCCGCGGTGGCACAGGCCATAGAAACAACAAACCCGCACACGGCGGGTTTGTTGGATGATTTTGGGTGTAGACCTTAGCGAATTTGCCCAGCGAGCTGCATCACATAACGGCCTTGGCTGTCTTGCGGCCCAACAAACTGCATCGCTTGATGCACTTCGCGTGGCAGGGTCGATGCTGGCTGTAAGGTGCCATTGATTTGGTAGCGATCCGCCAATAAGTCCACCGTCAAGGCGGCACCGAGCGCATTGTTCGCCGCCGTCACCAGCTGCAAGTTGCCTTGCTGGCAACTCAAGGCCCCTTGGATGGATTGCAAATCTAACCAGCCAATCGGCGATTGAAAACGCGCATCTTGCCAACTCGCCGTGCCCTGTAAACTCGAGCAATACGGCTGACCCGAGCTAAACTCGGTGACATTGACCACGATATCGCCGGTCGCGTCCATTTGCATCGGTAAGGTCACATTCGGTAGCACCCAGCGAATAGGCACACGAACATCCGCCCGTTGCAACACCATCGAGGACATACCAACGCGGCCCTCCACCACAGCACTTGGTTGGGTTGCCAGTTCAGACGACCCTAACGACAGTTCATAACCAATTTGTCCGCGCCACACGTCAGCTAATGACAACTGCCAGCTTAGCGCCGGTAACTGCCAGTTCCCGATCCGAACACTAGCCACCTGGCCTTGCTGCCATGTGCCTGACACCGCGCCCAAACTAACGCCTTGCGGCAACGACACAAAACGAACCAGCATGCTCGCTGGTAATGTTTGCACTAAAAAGACCAAATAACTGCCAAGCCCAAGTGCCCATAACCACGACTTTTTCATGCCTACTCCAACACCAACCGACGCACCCGCACTGTGCCTGCAACCTCGGTATTGGCGATATCCAACTGCACCAGTTGCACGCCTTGTTCTGTTTGCAACTGATTTAAAAACCGTAACAACTGCTCAAATGGCACATCATCGATCGACAGCTGCAACTGATCATTTTGTGGCTGCATCCGACTGACATTGATTTTATATTGCGGCGCCGTGCGCGCTACGATGTCATTGAGGCTTTGCGAGCCACGGGCGGCAGCACTGCTATTTCCTTGAATAAGCGGTAGCTTTTGCTGCAACCATTGCAGTTGTTGCTGCGCTGCAGCGGCTTCCATCTGTCGGCTCTCGCGGTACTCATGCACCGGCTGCCAGACTGAAAAATACAACAGGCTAATGCCAACGACGCCACCGGCCCAACGGACTAACTGTTGTTCGCGTGGTTGCAGCGACTGCCACCAATCCAGCAAAGGCTTCATACTTTCCCCCGGATCGCCAAGGTTCCTTGAACCTTGCCTTCAATTTGGCTTAACGCGCCTTGTTCTACCTGTAACCCTTGTTGCTGCAACTTGCTTTTCAGTTGCTCAAACGCCGCAAAATCGGCGGCCGTCGCTTGAAAACGCAACTCCAATTTTTTGTTATCAAACCGCAAGTTATCCAAGGTCATGCCTTGCACACTACTCAGTGGTGGCTGCAACAACGCCAGCAACCCAGTGAAGGTGGCCTCTGGATTACCGCCACTGGCGGCCAGTTTCCGCTCCACTTGGCGACGCAAATTCACCACTCGCTCTTGCGGGAAACGTTGTTTAAACAGCTGCTCGGCCTGCTCACGCGCCAAATCGGCTTGCTGCCCTGCCTGGTAGCCGTGTAACCCGGTGACCACCAAATACGACAGCAGACAGACCAACGCCAACGAGGCACTTAACCGCCATTGTTGCCAGTACTTATTTTGCGGCCGTTTTGGGGTGTATTCACCTTGCAACAAGCTGAAGCTTTGCTCGGGTAATTGTTGCGCCAACAATTGCAATGGTAGCTCTGCCGGTGCCAACTGATGCGGCACTGCCGCCAGCTCTGCGGGCCATGGGCTGTAACTGAGTAACTCGCTTGGGTTAGCCAACTGCAAGAAATCAGCCCACCAACTGCGATCAACACAACTGACCTGCCAGTCGCCTTGGCGTAATAACCATTGATCACCAAGCTCAATCGCTGTCGCTTGCGCTAAGTTGGGCAGTAATAATGCATCTGGTAATAACTGACGCAAGTTAAATCCAGCCTGCTGCACCCAAGAAATCCATTGCTCCAACAAGGCGCGGCGTACCACGGCCACTTGTTGCACATACTGCTCACCTTGCGGCAGTGCTTGATGCGGCAGCACCAGCAAGCTATCAATATCTTCTGCTTGCTCTTCTTCCAACATATACGGCAAGGCTTGTAGCAACTGGCGGTTTGGCTTGCTTGGCAAGGTCACGGTTTTCAGCAACACATCGCAAGCCGGTACCAACACCGTCAGTGGCCGTTGCACGCCAATCCGCTCTGCCAGGCCGATTAAATCATCGGCATGATTTAAACGCCCAGAGGCAATGACTTCATTTTGTTCAACCGCCCAGGCTAGCCACCAGATTGGTTCATCCGCTTGACTACCCAGCCGAATAATTAATTGTTCACTCACCCTGAGCCTCCGAAACGCCGGGATACCACGATAGGATTGGCATTTTGATCTAGTTTATAAATCGTGGTTAACACAAAACTGCTGTCCTCGGTTTCCAGCGTAAATTCCGCCTGAAAGTACGACGACTTCACATCAAACAAGGTTTTAATCGCCGCATCGGAGCCCGCGTTGCCACCAAGCTCACCAAAAAATGCATCGACCGAATCATAACCACTACTGGGGCGGGCGCTGAGCGCTTTTTTCGCCGTCTCTTCATCCACGCCAGGTACCAGACCGGCAATCAAGGATGCTTGTTCTTCCTTGAGGGTATTGACGTTAATTTTTAACGCCCCTTCCCCAGGGATCACACAGACCAAGGGCGCTAACAATTGATAATCCCCCGGCGTTAAATCAAGAATGGTTCGAAGCTCTGATTTATTCACCATAAAACTGTTGGCGGTGTAATACGGATGCGGCAATGCTGCATAATCGTTTTCTTCCGCGCCGCCGGATTGTTGCAAATCATTGTCGGCATCAATCCAATCGGCGATCCGCGCCACGACATAGTCGGCAGGGATCGATAAATCAGTGGCACTTTGCTCTAACAAACGTTGCAAGGCTTTCTGCGCTGGCGTTTGTTTCGCCGCAGGCCCACCGGGCGCAGCTGGCACCTCAGGTTGAGGCGGTGTCGATGCATCTTTACTGCTGCCTTCACCGCTGGCTTGCACCGTTTCGCCATTTTGATTTTGGCCATTAGCACTGCGTTCTTGGTCCGCATCCCCCGCAGCACCGTCTTCATTAGACTTTCTAGCCGGTCTTAACGAATTTAAATTAAAACAAGCCTGCAAATCGGTAATTCGACCGGTCAGTGTGGCTTGCTCAATCGGAAAGGTTGCCCCTTCTTGCGCCCACGGCTGGCCGAGATTGACCGTGTCTTTGCCCTGCAACGATTTTTGCAGTGTTCGCCGGCCAAATTCTTCGGCACCTAATGCCAGATATAACATCTGTTGGCGTTGTTGAATGTTCAACTGCCGTTGCAATTGCAGCTGTAAGCGACTGCCCATGCTGCTGGCGATGATCACCACCAAGGCCACCACCATCATCACCACAATGAGCGCCACACCCCGTTGCTTCTGCAGGCGATTGTTCATGGCCGCCCTCCTGCTGGAGGTACAAACACCCGTTCAATCACTCCTAACCGTGGCGACTTCAGTGTTAACTTAATCGCTTTGGGCCACTTTTCCGAGTCCCATTGACTCTGCCATGTGATGGCATTGTCGTCGGCATTTTCGGTTTGTTGCGCTAAATACTGGATTTTTAATTCTTCGACATCGGTCAACAACACCTGCACTTTAGGCTCAGTGCCTGTCACAGCATCAGGGAAAATGTAATAGACCCGCTCGAACTTTTGCCCTTTTAAGCGATACCCCACCAGCTGCACTTCGCTGCGAGGCAACACCATGCCAGGATTGGTCCAACCGCCTTGCACGAAGGTGATGCCATCATCATCACTTTCAATAAAATTCTTCGCCCCAGCCAAGGTCAACTTAGTCGGCGCTTCGCCATTAATTCGCACTTGCCGTGGCACGATTTGCCAAAAGTCGCGTTCCATCACCAGCATGGCACGTTGCACTTGCTGCAGCTGCTCCATACTCACTTTGGAATTGGCGTCGTTTTGCACCACCGTATTTAACACCGCCACCGACGCCAACCCCACCGCGGCAAAAATCACCACGGCGAGCAACATTTCTATCAGCGTAAAACCACGGTTATTCATCACGTGGCTTCCCAACAAAGGTTTGCAGCACGGTCACCGGCTGCTCAGGCGCATCTTTCGGAGACACTTTAATCCGCAGCATCCGAAAATCAGGGTCGAGCGTTTCTACGCTTTCAATCACCCAAAACCAGCGCTGATGCCCCATCTCACTTTCACCTTCACGCCGAAGCTCCGGTGGCCACTTTTCTTCCAATTTGGCCAGTTGCAGCTCGTTTTCAGCCACCATACCGGCCCATGTCAAATCCGTGATCATGCCCAAGGTGCGGTTATGGTTGCTGGTTGCCTGCATAATGGCGACACCAGCAATGGCAAAAATTGCAATGGCGATTAATAGCTCTAACAACGTAAAGCCGCGGCTTGGTGACACTAGGTTATTTCGCATCATCCACCTCACCACGTTCCAAAGGAATGCTAAACTCCGCTTTGAGCGTGGCCTCTAACGCTGGCCGGGTGGACGTTTCACTGATGGTCAATAAAAACGGCGTTACTTCACCTGACGATAACAAAAACACCTGTGGCAACTTTGGATCTTTTGGTTTGCGCGGTAATGACACAATACCAGTGCGGCGTTTATGCGGCTTGGTATTGGGCTTGGGTTTGCCGTCCAAGCCAACCTGAGCAGCTTGCTCGGCGCGTTCTTTCTCTTCTTGTGCTTTTTCTTCGGCGGCTTTTAATTCATCAAAGCTGCTGTCTTCGTACAAGCTCTGATCGTCTTGACGAAAATCGGCCTCGGCTAACAAATTATCTTCAGCCCAGGCTAAGCCATCCAGCTCTAATTTTTGCTTAAAATCCAGAGCAAACTCATGCGGCGCAAGGGATGTTGGTTGTTGGATGATCCGCCATTTGTCATCTTCAAACACCATGAAGCGGTAACCTTTGTCATCAATATGAAAACCCAGTTCCACTTGCTTTAACATGGCAAGCTCAGAGGCTAATTGAATACGCGCCTGCAGGCCATCCATCTCTTTCGATAACCGATCTTGGCGGCTTTCACCGCCAAAATTATAAGCAATACCCGCAGCCAGCAAACCGATCAGGAGGACGACTATCAAGACCTCAATCAGCGTAAATCCTCGGTTTGCTTGGCCACCTCGCATCAAGATTATTGCTCTTTTTTACCGTCAAGATTCCAATTGCCGATATCATCATCTGTACCCACGGTACGGTCTGGGCCTGATGAGAAAATATCAATCTTACCCATTTCACCAGGGCTCACCATTTGATAGTCCTTGCCCCATGGGTCTTGCGGTAACCGCTTGATATAACCACCTTCAGGAAAGACGCGTGGTACTGGCTCAGATGTTGGCTGGGTCACTAAGGCTTGCAGACCTTGTTCGGTGGTCGGATAGAAGCCATTGTTCATCTTGTAGAGATCCAACATACTTTCTAGTTGCTGGACATCCACCACCACTTTTTGCTTGTCGGCTTGCTCCTTGTTGCCCATCAAATTAGGAACAACCATCGCCGCTAACAACCCTAAAATCACGATCACCACCATGATTTCTAATAATGTAAACCCTTGCGCACGACGCATCTTAATGACCTCCAACAAAATTATTCATCGCCAAAATCGGCTGCAGAATTGAAATAACAATAAAAAACACCACGCCGGCCATAGTGACCAACATCAGCGGCTCAAAGATTTTTAAGGTGACACTGACTTGGGTTTCGAACTCTTTGTCTTGCGAATTGGCCGCCCGCTCTAACATGCTATCAAGCTGACCACTCTTTTCACCGCTGGCAATCATATGCAGCATCATCGGTGGGAACAATTTGGTGGCATCTAACGCAGCCCGCAACGAGGTCCCTTCACGCACCCGACCGGCTGCTTCAGCCAGCATCCGCCGCATATGGGTATTGTCCAACACGTCACTGCTGATGCGCATTGCTTCAAGCAACGGCACGGCCGATGAGTTCAAAATACTTAAGGTACGGGCAAAACGGGCGGTATTGATACTGCGTGCTACTTTACCAATCACCGGTAATTGCAGCAGCTTCTCATCGTATTTCAGCCGCACCTTCGGTTGCCTTAAGGTATTCATCCACACCAGTGAGCTCAGCGCAAACCCCACTAAAATCAGCAAACCGTAGTTGTTCAAAAACTCGCTGGAGGCGATCAGAAACCGCGTGGATGCAGGCAGTGTTTGGCCTAAATGGTCAAACTGTTCGACGATTTTCGGCACCACCGCCACCAATAAGGTGGTGATCACGGCAATAGCCACCAATGCCATAATCAACGGGTACAACAATGCCAGCATCAAGGTAGTTCGCATCTGATGCCGTTGCTCGGTGTAATCGGCTAAACGCAACAACACCGCATCCAAATGACCGGATTTTTCACCCGCCGCCACCATCGAACGAAACAAATGGTCAAACACATGTGGAAATTCCGCCAGCCCTTCGGCCAAGCTGTAGCCCTCGACGACTTTCGAGCGTACCACCATCATCATGCTGCGTAAGCGCGGCGACTCCGATTGCTCCGCCACGGCGTACAACACGTTTTCAATCGGCAAGGCGGCTTCGACCAAGGTGGCGATCTGCCGCGTGATCAGCGCCAACTCCGATGCTTTAATCCCTCGTTGCAATAATTTCGGCGCGCTACTTAAGCGTTTTTCTTTGTCCGCTGCTGCTTCTAACGTCAACGGCGTCAGTTTTTGCTCTCGCAATAACTGACGGGCTTGGCGGGCGTTGTCAGCCTCCAGCACTCCTTTGACTTTTTTGCCCTGTGCGTCCAGCGCTTGATAACTAAAAGCCGCCACTATGCATCCTCACGCGTCACACGCAACACTTCTTCGAGCGTGGTGATACCCGCCATGACCTTGGAAAAACCGTCTTGGCGAATGCTTGGGCTTTGCGTACGAATGTATTTTTCGATCGATTGTTCGCCTTTGCCGTTGTGGATCAGTTCACGGCAATGTTCATCGACGACCAACAGTTCGTGAATACCAGTCCGACCGCGGTAGCCGGTCATATTGCATTGCTCACAACCAACGGCACGGAAGATGGTGATGGCATCGTCGGTTTTTTTCAGGCCCAACAAATTGCGTTCTTCTTTGTCGGCTTGATGCGCTTGTTTGCAATGCGGGCATAACGTACGAACCAATCGCTGCGCTAACACCCCAAGCAAGCTCGAGGACAGCAAAAATGGTTCGATGCCCATATCTTCCAACCGGGTAATCGCACCCGAGGCGGTGTTGGTGTGTAAGGTCGACAATACCAAGTGACCGGTCAAGCTGGCCTGTACCGCGATTTGTGCCGTTTCTAAGTCTCGAATCTCACCGACCATCACCACGTCAGGGTCTTGCCGCAAAATGGCGCGTAAACCACGGGCAAACGTCATATTCACCTTGGTATTGACCTGCGTTTGACCAATCCCTTCCAACTCGTATTCGATCGGGTCTTCCACCGTCAGAATATTACGGTCTTTGGTATTGATATCACTTAAACCGGCATACAGCGTGGTGGATTTACCAGAGCCGGTGGGGCCTGTCACTAAGATAATGCCGTGTGGTTTTAAAATCAGTTGGGCAAAGGCTTGTTGTACCGACGGCGTCATGCCTAAATCGGCCAAGTTTAAATGCGAGTTGTTTTTGTCGAGTAACCGCAGTACCGCACGTTCACCATGGCTCGATGGCATGGTCGATACCCGCACATCCACCGCACGACCGGCGATCCGTAAGCTAATCCGACCATCTTGCGGCACGCGTTTTTCGGCGATATCTAATTTCGCCATGACTTTGATACGCGACACTAACAAACTGGATAACTTGCGGTTAGGCCGCAACATTTCGCGCAACACGCCGTCGATCCGAAACCGCACGACCAGCGCTTTTTCAAAGGTTTCGACGTGAATATCCGAAGCGCCCAGTTTAATCGCTTCACCTAGCATAGCGTTGATCAGTTTAATAATCGGCGCGTCGTCTTCGTTTTCGAGCAAGTCTTCCGTTTCAGGGATCTCATCGGCCAACGACGCCAAATTCACCTCGTTGCCAATGTCTTGCATAATTTGTTGCGCTTCGCTGGAATCGCGTTGATAGGCTGCTTCTAACAACGCATCAAATTCAACCGCAGCCATTTTTTGCACCACAAAAGCACAGCCAAGCAACCGCCGAATTTCCAACAAGGCTGCTGGGGGTGTTTCAGGATGCACTAACAGTTGAATGCTACCGCCTTGTTGTTGCAGCAGCACTTTGTGCCTTTTGGCAAAACCAAACGGCAACCGCAGCTTCTGGCCAAGATCTGGCTGCTCTACCGCGCTCATTAGTTTTGTCCCTCAGCCACGGCCTCGGCAGGCGTTTTGCTGGTTTCTTTGTCCATTTCATCCAAGCGTTGTTGGATCTCTGGTGGCAACGCTTTGTCTTTGCCCCAGGTTGGCAATTGTGGCGTGGTGGTGTTTGGCATCAGACTCACGCCATTGTCTGTTTTATTCAGTTGCTCAGCACGCATGTAGTTGTATTTGCGCTGGCTGACTTCGTTCATCACACCACCGTCACGCATGATGGTTGGTTTAATAAAGACCATCAGGTTACGTTTTTTCTTGCTGGAGTTGGTGCTGCGAAATAAATGCCCAAGCACCGGAATATCCCCCAACAATGGCACTTTCGATTCGCTTTGTTGCACATCTTCGTCAATCAAACCGCCGAGTACCACGGTCGCGCCATCATCGGCCATCACCGTGGTTTTAATTTGGCGTTTGGCGATAATCAAATCACCTTCAATCGCGCCTGCACGGCTAGACACCTCTTGTTCGATGGTTAACCGCACCGCATTGCCTTCGTTAATTTGTGGCGTGACTTTTAGTTTGATACCAACTTCTTTGCGGTCTTTGGTGGTAAAAGGCTGAGTTCCACCTTGACCTGGCGTGGTGGTGGTATTGACCGGAACTTCTTCACCGACGATAAAGAACGATTCTTGGTTATCCAAGGTGGTTAAATGTGGCGTTGCCAGAATATTCGAGTCGGTGTCGGCTTTCACCGCTTGGACTATCGCACCCCAGTCGTTTTTCACCACGCCTAACAAGGCGCCATTGACGCCTTTGAGCGCTTCACCGAGCTTGGTGTAATCGGCTGGTTGGTCTGGCGTGATGTTTTCCGTGATAACCCCAGTTTCGCTTGTCGTTTTGGTAATGGTGCCTTTGGTCGTCCGTTGTGCAGCAGCAGCACCACCGGCGATGGTCGAGATCGGCACACCTGAGTTGCTAAATTGCGTCATGCCGCCGTCTGCGGAGCCAATTTGCACGCCTAAGTTAATACCGGACGTTTCACCCACTTCCACAATAATGGCTTCCACCAACACTTGGGCGCGGCGAATATCCACTTGGCGGATCACGTCTTCTAAGCTGCGCAGCATATCGGGCTGCGCCGTGATAATAATCGAGTTACTTTCAGTATGCGCTTCAATGCTGATATCGCGATTACGACCACTGCTGCCGCCCGTTGGCGCTGCAGTGTTGGCGTTGGCTTGACCTTGCGCCGCAGCCACCATTGAGTTACTGACGCCTTGCAACACTTTCACCAAGTCTTCGGCTTTGGCGTATTTCAGGTAATACACCCGGGTGTTGCCTTGCGATTGTTGCTCCGCATCTAAGCGTTTGACGATTTCCGTCACGCGTTGGCGCGCTTGCAACTCACCAGACACAATCACCGCATTGGTGCGTTCGTCGGCGACAAATTTCGGGATCAAAAACTCGGGCTGTTCATTTTGGCCCTGTTTTTTATAGATGCTGTCCAAAATGCGCACCACCTCACCGGCAGACGCATAACTTAAGCGGATAATATCTAAATCTTGGTTACCGGCTTTATCGACGCGTTGGATGATGTCGACTAAACGATTCACCACCTCGGCTTGGCCGGTCATCATAATGACGTTGGATGGGTCGTAGTTCACCACATGACCACCACCGGCTTGATCGGTAAACTGGCGTAACAATGGCGCTAGCTCGCGCACTGAAACGTTCTTAACCTGCACCACGCGGGTGACCATCTCATCGCCTAAGCCGGAGTTTTTGTCGCCTACCACCGGAATATTCGACATTTTGGCGTCTTTTTGCCGCATGACTTTTAACACGCCGCTTTTCATTTCGACGACCGAGAAGTCATACACTTCCAGAACGTTTAAAAAGAACTGGTAGTACTGCTGCTCATTGAGCATCTCGTAACTACGCACGTTGATGCGGCCCCGCACTTGCGGGTCAACAATGATGGTTTTGTTTAAGTTTTTACCGACAATATCAATAAATTCGGTAATTTCAGTGCCTTTGAAATTCGGTTGATATTCCACCGCGTTACTGAAAAAACTTAACAACGCGAGGGCACCTAAGCCGAGCCAGCGGCCGAAAGTTGGGCGAATACGGAAGCTTTTAGTCATTGGAGTTAAACCGCTCATTCAGAATTCTTATTGCGACAAATTGATCACGACGTCCCGGATCTCACCATCTCGTTCAACTTTGATGGTGGCTTGGGAGGCGTCGCGAAGTTCAGCAATGACACCATAAGCCGCCTGCATATCGTTTAGGCGCACTCCATTGATCTCAATTGCCACATCATTAGGTTTCAAACCGAACCGGTTGAAGATCTCCGGCTCACGTTTGGGGGTTAGCGCATAACCATACATTTGACCATTGCGGTTACGCGGCGAAATATTGATGTAATCAAATAACTTGGTCGGTTGGTCCATCACTTCACGCCGAATATCCGGCGCAGGCTCAGGGCCGACTTGTTCGACTTGGGCGCTGGCGTCAGGCACAAACTCTTGCACCTGACCTTCTTGAATCGGCGCATTGGCCGCACTTAAACGTTGGTATTCCACGCCGTCTAACATCAGGGTTTCCATCCGGCCATTGACGGAGATAATCACCCGATCATCAAGCACTTGTTTGAGCACGGCCGGCGAGCCTTCAATTTGTTCGTCCACCGCATACGCCAACTCGACCCCGTTGTTTTCAATAACCGCAGCCCCTTGTTCAGGGTGATCTTTGCTGGTTGACACGACGCCGGTCAGTTTTAAATTCAAGTTGGTTTTTGGCGCATCCGTTGTCACGGCTTGCACCACAGGCGCTTTGGCTTTTTCCTGGTACTTACCAAATAACTGTGCCGCTACGATTTGTTCGATGTGCTGACTGGCTGCTGGATTGGCTGTCGATACTGTCGTTGTCGACACTGCGCTTGGTGTTGTAACTGGCGCAGGCATCGCTAACCAGGTCAGTTGACTGGCTTGCCATGCCAAAAAAACAACAAACAACAAAGCAAAGGCTTTATTGAGCAGAGAGACGGGAAGTTGTTGATAAAGCTGATCAAATTCAGCTTTCCAATCGCGTTGAGACCACTGGCGCCAATTCATTGTTCTAGTTCTTTTTTGCTGATTAATTTCATCTTACTCAGTTGAGGGTGCCACAACAAGGCAGCAATCTCGTTTTTTTACCATTTCCTAACATTGTCGCACCACTGGTAATCGCCACCGCGCCGCGGTGCTTGGTGGAGCCTACCGCGCTTTTATGCTAATGTCGCGCACAAATTTGGAGGGACTCTATGAAAGATGCAACCCCTACAAGTGCTGAGCATACTGCACTTTCATTACGATTAGATAAATGGCTCTGGGCGTGCCGGTTTTACAAAACACGTTCCTTAGCTAAAGACATGATCGAAGGTGGAAAAGTTCAGTACAATGGGCAACGAGTCAAAGCCAGTAAACTTGTAGAAATTGGTGCAACTGTGCGTGTCACCCAAGGTTCTGACGAAAAAATCGTCATTATTAAGGGATTATCTGAACAACGGCAGGCGGCGCCCATTGCCCAAACCCTGTATGAAGAAACCGAAGACAGCGTCAAAGAGCGTTTAGAGCGTGCTGAGCTTCGTAAGTTAAACTTGTTGCATGCGCCCCATCCGGACACGAAACCGGATAAAAAAATGCGGCGGCAATTGCTGTTATTAAAGTCCCAGAATTGAGGTGCCCATGAGCCAGAATGACCAGCTGGTCCGTTTTATTTTCCGCGAATTGGATGTGCGTGGCGAAGTCGTTAAAGTGAACACTAGCTTAGAGCAGATGTTGCAGAACCACGACTATCCGCTGCCTGTTAAACAATTACTTGCCGAATTAGTCGTCGCCACCAGCTTATTAACCGCCACCTTGAAATTCGAAGGTAGCATTTCGGTCAATTTGCAAGGCGATGGCCCAGTGCGTTTTGCCTCGGTCAATGGCAACCATCGCCAAGAGTTTCGTGGTGTGGTGCGCTTGCAAAAAGAAATCACCGGCACCAGTTTTCGCGAGCTGATTGGTCAACAAGGGTATTTGCTGGTGACCATTACTCCAGACCAAGGTGAACGCTATCAAGGGATTATCCCACTGGAAGGTGACAGCCTGACCACGACGCTGGAAGCCTACTTCCAACAATCTGAGCAGTTACCCACTCGCCTTTATATGCATACTGACATTGGCAGTGAGCGCAGTCTCGCTGCCGGTATGCTGGTGCAAGTACTGCCCGTCGACCCGCAAAAAGCCCGTGAAGACTTTAGCCATGTGGTGGCGCTCACCGATACTTTAACCAGCGACGAGTTATTGCAACTGCCAATTGAAGAAACCTTATACCGGTTGTTCCATCAAGAAGTGGTTGAGCTGTATCCAGCACAAGCGGTGCAGTTTGTCTGTGGTTGCTCAAAAGAGAAGTGTGAAGCGGCGATTATTTCGTTAGGAACCAGCGTAATCGACGAGCATATTGCCGATGGCGCTCTAGATATTTCTTGTGAATACTGCAATACGTCCTATCACTTTGATGCCCCGCAGCTGCAACGCATCAAAGCCTCCATTTAAGTTATATCTTGTAACGACTCAGTACATCGGACTGAGTCGTGCTTTCAGTCAACATTTCTGTACAACCTCCGCCGCGCTCAAGCCGCTGAAATACCACAACTTGTTATCATAAGTAACTAAAGGTTACCGAGATTTGTTCGGGAATGAATGGTTCTTTTGTTACATCCCCTCACAGGCATTACTAACAAAACTGCTCAAGACCCCAGCATAAATCAGGGTTTGTTAATTTAATAGATACATTTTTTTGACCATTGCAAGCAACGCATCAATTACATAGTATGGTTTTGGATGTAAAAAACGCATTGGTAAGTTTTCTGCGGCTGTTGGTCGCAAAAGCGTGTTTTTTGCATATTTGTTATGGTATCGCTCATCTGTTGATGAACGAGCGCGTAACCCGCCATATCTGTACATCACACGATGCAACTAAAAATACTGAAGGCTCACTTCAGGAGGGAACACAAGTGAAACAACTCAATAAAACCTTGATCGCGACCGCGGTCGGTCTTGCTGTCAGCGGCAGTTTGTCCGCGGCTACCCTAGAACAATACAAAATGGGCTCGCCAGAATTGGCGGACCTGATCCCTGCCGAACTGTTAAACCAACAATATAGCGTGCAAGATGATGGTGAAGTTGCGAAACCATCGTCGTATTACGTGGTGTTCAAACAAGCGTCCATTTCTGAAATGGCGCTGGATGGTGCAAACCAAGCGTCTCTGCAAAGCCAAGCCGCTTCGATTGAGCAAACACAACAAACGATTGAAGCTGAGCTGTATGCTTTAGATCGTAACGTGCAAGTATTGCAACGTACGCAAAACTTGGCGGCAGGTTTAGTGGTCCAAGCCTCTGACGAAGCGCTGGCTGCCATTGCGCAAAACCCAGACGTCGCGCAAGTGTTACCAGTCTACGATTCAAAACCAACTTTAGTGCAAAGCGTTGAGTACATGAAAGCCAAAGCCGGTATCGTAGCAGGCACGGCGTCAGGTAAAGGCCAACGCGTTGCGATATTGGATACCGGTGTTGACTACACGCACAAAGCCATCGGCGGTGCAGGTACAGTTGCAGCTTATAATGCGCAAGATCAAAAAGTTGCTCCAACATGGCCACAAGGCAAAGTGTTGGGTGGCTATGACTACCTAAATAACGATTCAAACCCAATTGACCCTACCAGCGGCGGCCATGGTACTCAAGTTGCTTCATCTGTATTGGCTACAGCACCAGAAGCTGAGCTTTACGCTTATACAGTTTGTGCAGGCACTTGTCCTGGTGCTGCGCAAATCGGCGCTTTAGAAGCGGCGATGGACCCAAACAAAGATGGTGATATCGCAGACCGTGTAAACGTCATCAACATGTCACTGGGTGGCCAATTCGGTCGTACCGCGACATTATCTGGTACCCAATTCTTAATTCAGCGCGCAGTGAAGCTGGGCGTGAACATGGTGATCTCTGCCGGTAATGACGGCCCGAACCCATTCCGTGTTGGTGGTCCATCGACAACGCCAAACGCGTTATCTGTTGGCGCGATGACACACCCTGCTGGCAAAACCGGTGTATTTGAGAAAAATACCATCGCTGGCAAAGCGATCACGATGTCAGCCTCAAGCTTTAACCCAAGCTCAGTGTTTGAATTCACAGACGCGACCGCGCCATTGACCTATGTCTCTACCAATGCCTTAGGTTGTGACCCGTTTGCTGCCGATTCACTGAAAGACAAGGCGGTGTTGATCGACCGTGGTACCTGTAACTTCACAGCCAAGGTATTAAACGCGCAAAACGCCGGTGCAAAATTCGTCATCATCGTTAACAACGCCGCAGGTGCAGGCCCAGCAGCACCAGGTGGCTCTGATCCAGCGGTGAAAATCCCATCCGTGGGTATTTCTTTAGAAGATGGCGCTGAAATCAAAAAAGCGATTGCTGCAGGTACAGTGGCTTATGCCATTAAATCATCAGAAATTGCTACCGCCGGTGGTATCGCAACATTTACCTCACGCGGCCCAGCGATGGACGGTTTGTTAAAACCTGAAATCACTGCACCAGGCACCAACATCCTGATGGCTAAAGTAGGCTCTGGTACTGAGTACGTTCTTAACTCGGGTACTTCGTTCTCTGGCCCATTAACAGCCGGTGCAGTGGCGTCACTACGTCACGCCTTGCCAACTCGTAATGCCTTTGAAATCAAAGCCACCATTATGAACGCGGCCAACCCAGAAGTGTATGACTTGCCTAAAGCGCATCCACAAGCCAAGTTGGCACCAATCTCTGCGATCGGTGCCGGTTTAGTGGATGTGGAAAAAGCAGCGGCACTGCCAGTAGCAGCTTGGGTTGAAGATGCAACTTTCGATACCAAACAAGCAGCGCTGTCGTTTGGTTTAGTTGGTATGACGAAAACCACGACGCTGACGAAGAAAGTTACCCTGAAAAACTTCACCGCAACTGAGCGCACATACAACCTGCGCATCAAAGACCGTTTCGCTGATGACACTGCAACAGGTGCTCTGAAGTGGAACATTCCAGCATCGGTGAAAGTACCTGCAAACCAAACCATCACTTTTGATGTGAGCGTCACCATTGACCCAACCAAAGTGCCAGCGTTTGGCTTACAAAACACCACCCCAACCACCAGCAAAGATGCCGCGCTGACCAAAGTCGAATACGACGGTGCCTTGGTGTTTGATGATCCAGCCGTTCAAGGTGATTACGATCTGCACTTGGTGTACCACGTGATCCCACAAGCTCGCGCTGAGTTTGCGGTATCGAACCGTGTGAACAGCAAAGGCAAATCAGAAATCATCGTTAAGAACAACGGTGCCGTTGAAGCACAACCGTTTACAACACAACTGGTTGCCACTTCACCGAAGAAAGCTGTCGCTCAAGACATCCGCGCTGTGTCACTGGACGTATTGCAAGTTCCAACCACGACCTGTAGCTCAGGCTACTTGTTGTTACCATCACTGACGCTGGAAAACGGTCTAACTCACCTGTTACAAGCTAACGTCGGTTTTGACTTGGACATCGACAATAACGGTACTTATGACTTCACGGCGATGAGCCTGTTGTTCAGCCGTTTGAACAGCACCAACCCACCAGGCTTGATGGTGACGTTCACTGTGCCATACGGCACATTAAGCGGTTTCTCAAGCAACTTGTTCCACGCGACCGGTCAACGTAACGTCACGTTGAGCAGCTGTTTCGAACGCATTGGTTTAACAGGTGCTCAGCTGGGCAACACCATTGGTGTTCGCGCCTTCGCCATTAACGATGGTTATGCCTTAGGTTACAACCCAGCGACCAACAACGCCGATGACGTGGTTGTTGCGACCGCGAAACTGCAACCTGCTCCAGATGCAGTATTCAAGTCAGGCGAAGCTGATGTGACTAAACTGGCTCCAGGCGCAGAAGCTGTGCTGAACCTGCCTGCTGACAAAGTAGGTAAAGGTTTAGTAGTGATGTCAGATTCTGGTGATGCCATTTTCACTGCGGATCTGTCACAAGCGGCAGGTCGTCCAGTGATCACTGCTGACCGTACTTTCGCCGTCAATGAAAACACTGCGGTTGGTACCACTATCGGTCAACTGGCCGTTGACGTTGACTACGCAGCTCAAGTGACTGAATTTATCACCTCGGGCGCGTCTTCAAACAAAGTGAAAGTTGAGAAAGATGGTCGTATCGTTGTCGCCAGCGATCTGGACTTCGAATCGAACGTCAACACTATCACGCTGGACGTTGTGGCTGTGAACAGTAAAGGTATGGATTCTGACGTGGCACGTATCACAGTGAATGTGAACAACGTTGCTGACGCGAAACCAACCGTATCGCTGCAAGGTTCAGGTGCAACCTTAACTGAAGGTGACGGCGCAGGTGTCACAGTGGCGACTGCCAACGTGAAGATCTTAGAATCTGGCGCAACCACCAAGTCAGTAACAGTGTCACCAAGCCTGTTCACTTACAAAGATGGTGCTATCGTGACCACACGTGCGGTCACTGGTTCTGACGTTGGTTCACAATCAATCACTGTGACAGTGACTGACTCAGCCAACCTGTCAGCGACTGCATCTACAACCTTAACAGTCGCTGCAGCACCGAAATCTTCTGGTGGTGCTGGTGGTCTGTTAGCGCTGATGCTGTTACCTCTGGCTCTGTTACGCCGTAAAATCAAAGCGTAATCATCGTTAGATTGAAAAGACCGCCTTCGGGCGGTCTTTTTTTTGTACCTTTCGTTCTGAAACCCAACCTGTAACCCGACACCTCAATTTTATTTATTTTCAGTACTAAACTGGCTATAAAATGGCCTTTAACCGCATATATATTCATTTTTAAGTTATTTATTTGCATATTTGAATTATTCCGTATGTTTCGGAATAAAATTTTGTCGCCCTTCCTGACAACTTACGGTACAATAGTCAGAAATTACCCAACCCTACAGTCTGTACCCTGAGGAGTCGTCGCTCATGACCACCCAAACAATTCGTCACGTTGATTTACCAGTTGCCGATCTGGTTGAACATGCTATCCGTCGCGGAGAAGGTGTGCTCGCCGATAACGGCGCTTTAGTGGTTAAAACGGGTCAACGCACAGGTCGTTCGCCTAAAGATCGTTTCATCGTTAAAGAAGCGAGCACAGAAAACGACATTCAGTGGGGCAACGTCAACCAGCCGATCTCTGAGCATGTGTTCAACGCGTTGTGGGATAAAGCTGCAAACTTCATTTCTGACCGTGAGCATTTTGTGTCTCACTTAGAAGTCGGTGCTGACCCAGAGCATTACATCCCAGTGGTTGTAACCACTGAAACTGCATGGCAACACGTGTTTGCCCGCAACCTGTTCATCAAACCAGCGCAGTGGAACGTCTCAAACAAAGACCAATGGCAAATCCTGAACGTGCCAGGTTTCGTCTGCGATCCGCAACGCGATGGCACCAACTCAGACGGTACTGTGATGATCAACTTCGCCCAACGTAAAGTGCTGTTAGCAGGCATGCGTTACGCTGGCGAAATGAAAAAAGCCATGTTCTCTGTACAGAACTTCCTGTTGCCAGCCAAAGGCGTATTGCCAATGCACTGCTCGGCCAACGTTGGTGAAGCAGGCGACGTCACGTTGTTCTTCGGTCTGTCAGGCACTGGTAAAACGACGCTGTCAGCCGATCCAAAACGCTTCTTAATCGGTGACGACGAGCACGGTTGGGCACCAGGCAGCGTGTTTAACATCGAAGGCGGTTGCTACGCCAAATGTATCGACCTGTCGAAGAAAAACGAACCGGTGATTTGGGATGCGATCCGTTTTGGTACCATCTTAGAAAACGTGGTGTTGGACGACAACCGCACGCCAGATTACAAAGATGGCAGCCTGACGCAAAACAGCCGCGCCGCTTACCCATTAGCGCACGTTGAAAAACGTGTTGAAGCAAACCGCGCTGGTGAGCCACGCGCTGTCGTGTTCCTGACCTGTGACGTGTCTGGCGTATTGCCACCAGTGTCCGTGCTGTCAGAAGAAGCTGCGGCATACCACTTCCTGTCAGGTTACACCGCGAAAGTTGGCTCAACCGAAATCGGTTCTACGTCGGCGATTGAATCGACATTCTCGACCTGTTTCGGCGCACCATTCTTCCCACGTCCAGCCGGCGTGTACGCAGAATTGCTGATCAAACGCGTCCGTGAATTCAATTCAAAAGTGTACCTGGTCAACACAGGCTGGACCGGCGGTCCACACGGTGTTGGTCAACGTTTTGATATCCCAACCACACGCGCCATCATCGATGCCATCGTGTCTGGTGAGTTAGCAAACGTTGAAACCGTGCACTTGCCACAACTGAACTTGGACGTGCCAGTGGCTATTCCAGGTGTGGATAGCACGCTGTTGAACCCACGCAACACGTGGGCAGACCAAGCAGCGTATGACCAATATGCCGCGAAGTTAGCCGCTGAATTCGCCAATAACTTCAAGAAATACGACGTATCAGACGCTATCCGCAACGCAGGCCCGAAAGCCTAAGTTGCTGGATGACAAAAAGGCCGCTATGCGGCCTTTTTTTATCTCTTTAGAAACATCAACCTTGGCGACGACATCGTCGTGAACACCGCTTAGGACTTCGAGCTTTTACGCCGTTGGATCGGCAACAACACGGTGGCGACTAACCCACCTTGCGGATGATTGTGCAAGGTAACTTCACCTTCATGCATATCCACGATTTTCTTGATGATCGCCAAGCCAAGACCTGAACCTGCGCTACCCCGGGCGGTATCGCCTTGGGTAAACGGCTCAAACATCCGCGCCATTTGCTCTTGGGGGATGCCAGGCCCGTGATCACGAACTTCCAAATACACCCGTTGGCTGACTTTATCAAAGCCCGTGCGGATCTCGATGGCGCCATCGGAATACTTGATAGCATTCTGAATCAAGTTGGCCAGCACCCGCTTAATGGCGATTAAACGCACCGGAACCAGCGGCAAACGTGCTGCCAAATAGGTTTGCATATCACGCTGCTGCACGCGATCAGCACTGACTTGTTCTTGTACCAGTTCATTGATATCAATCTTGGCCAAGTCCTCATCTTTATGATGACGGATGTAATCAATGAACTGGTCGATAATTGCATTCATATCATCAATATCATTGGCGATACCGTCTCGGATCCAGCTGTCTTGCTCCGCCATCATTTCGCTGGCCAGTCGGATCCGTGTCAGTGGCGTGCGCAAGTCATGCGACACCCCCGCCATCAACAAGGCGCGATCTTTTTCCAGTTGTCGAATACCATTGGCCATGTGGTTAAAGGCACGAGTCACCGCAATGATCTCGGTGGAACCTTCTTCCGGTAGAGGGTCTGGGGTATCGCCACGCCCCACCTTCAGTGCGGCTTGCTGCAGGCTTTGCAACGGTCGGTTTAACTGCCGAGCGAACCACCAACCACCGGCCACACTCAAGAAACCAATCAACAGAATATAAATTTGCAGCGGGGAAAAATCAGTTTCATTGAGGCCTGTCAGCGGCACTTTAATCCAAAACTGCGGCGCCTGCGGCGGTCGCACCCAAAAGGCAAATAGATTGTCTTGTTCAATCCGAACTTCGGCGTGCCCACCTAGCTCATGCGACATCTGATTCGAAAAATACGGGTAGTAGGTGGCTTGATCCAAGCCGTTTGATAAGGCCTGCGCCTCGTTGTACACTTCGATGCCAGTCGCTTCACGAAACTTGACGATCAACTCCGCCGGCAGCCGATCACCTGGCTCGCCGATATCAATGAACACCACCTTGATTTGCTTGGCAATCAGATGGTTAATCTGTTGAAAACTGGGCTGGATCACGTAAACAGCGACTAAAAAGTACGACACTAACTGGTTGATCAGCAATAAAAAGCCTATCAAGAAGACCGTTTTGCCAAACGCACTACGAGGTAACAACGCCATTAAGTCGCAGATCCATCCGGCACAAACACATAGCCCAATCCCCAAACGGTTTGAATGTAACGTGGGTTCGCAGGATCGTCTTCAATCATGCGACGCAACCGTGACACTTGCACATCAATCGACCGTTCCATCGCCGAATAATCACGACCACGCGCCATGTTCATCAATTTATCGCGCGATAAAGGTTCACGCGCATGGTTCACCAGCACTTTAAGCACGGCAAACTCACCGCTTGTCAACGGCATCAATTCATCGCCTTTGCGCATTTCGCGGGTGGCTAGGTTAAAACTAAAGGGTCCGAACTTCACCAAGGTTTCTTCTTGGGCTGGAGCACCTGGCAATTCTTTGGCTTTGCGCCGTAATACGGCACGAATGCGCGCCAATAATTCACGCGGATTAAAGGGTTTGGGTAAGTAATCGTCTGCGCCCATTTCCAAGCCGATGATCCGGTCTACTTCATCACCCTTGGCTGTTAACATAATGATCGGCACTTCATTTTCTTGCTGACGCAAGCGCCGACAAATCGACAAACCGTCTTCACCGGGCAACATCAAATCAAGCACCAACAAATGATAGTTTTCACGCTCCATCAAGCGGTTCATTTGCTCAAAATTCGCTGCGCTTCGAACGATAAAGCCTTGTTCAACCAGGTAACGTTCCAGCAAGGCGCGTAATCGCATGTCATCATCGACAACTAAAATTTTGGTGGTTTCTTGAGATTGCATCGGCTCACTCCGTGATCAGAAAACGTCTTTTAAAGCACTATAAACGAAAAACCCGCCACGATGTTCGATCGCAGCGGGTTTGGTTGTTACAAGGTGTAACTTAATCGGCCAACACGAGATGTTATTTTTGATGCTTCTTCAGCGGTGGATTGACCCACACCACATCACCGATCGCATCAAATTTACGTGCTTGTTGTTCCGTCTCGGTCGCTTTTTGGTAATCCACTTGATACGCCACCGGCGAAGTAGCACAACCGCTGCACACGATGACAACAGAAAAGGCTAACAAACTGATAATTTTTTTCATGGCAGTGTCCTATTCATCTGGGGGATGAACTGACTATAGCCAGATCAACTTGCAAACCCCTAGCAAATTTTTGTGACACGTAGATGACAGCGCAAAAATATTTTCAAAATAATTTTATCTTATTGTTTTATCTAGTTTTTTGAGTTCTGAAAGCTATGTTCTTCATCGCACGTATCCATCAACATTTCAAAAGCAACCTCAGTTTTCGCAGACGACGCTGTATCTAACTGACACTGCAAACGGGCTTCTTCACGCGGCAACATAATACCGCCGTGATACAACCCACTGCATTTTTGCCGCACCATCACAGCCGCGATATCCAGCTCAACCTGCGGTAAGTAACGTTGTAAACATTGTTGGTAATCATCTTCATCCGCCCAACTAGGCATTGAAACCAACGTTATAAACAGCCACGCATACTTCATCTTGTAAGTTCCTCCTGAAAAGTCATTGCCAGCATGGTGCGGTTAAACTGACTAGCAGATGAATGCTTGAACAGCGCTATTTTGCAGGGTGTTGGTAAGAAATCGCTGTGACATACCAACGTTTTTCGCCGCTCGGCGTCTGTACCACAACCTCATCATCCACCGCTTTTTTCAGCAGAGCACGAGCCATAGGTGCATCAATGGAGATATAGCCGTCTTCGCCATAGATTTCGTCCGGGCCGACAATCCGAAACTGCAGCTCCTCGCCTTCCTCATCTTCAATGGCAACCCATGCGCCGAAGAACACTTTGCCGTCTTGCTGCGGTGAATAGTCGACGATTTGCAGGTCTTCCAGACGCTTGCGTAAGTATCTGATCCTGCTATCTATTTGCCGAAGCAAACGCTTGTTATAGGTATAGTCCGCGTTCTCACTTCGATCGCCTAAACTAGCAGCCCACGATACGATTTTTGTCACTTCGGGCCGTTTTTTAAACCAAAGTTCATCATGTTCCGCTTTGAGTTTGTTATAGCCATCGCGGGTGACTAATTTGGTTTTTCCTGGCACTCGTTTCATGCTGTGACCATCCTCTACACTCACGCTTTGGTCGGGTTTATCGCCGCGTTATACCAACTCAGCTCACGTCTGTCAGCCCATTGTGGATTTTTTTAGCCTATCGTACGACAATAGCGGCCAGCTTTTCGAACAGGCCCGTTGGCCGCGCAAGGATTTATCTAGTTATGTCGATGATTATTAAACAGATTGCTGCAGAAATTGCTGCTCGTCCCGATCAAGTTACAGCCGCGGTCGGCTTGCTCGATGAAGGCGCCACCGTACCCTTTATTGCCCGTTACCGTAAAGAAGTCACCGGCGGCTTGGACGACACACAGCTACGTACCTTAGAGCAGCGCCTGACCTACCTGCGTGAATTGGAAGATCGTCGCCAAGTCATCTTAAAAACCATCGCCGAGCAAGGCAAGTTAACCAGTGACCTGGAAAAAGACATCCTCGCCGCCGACAACAAAACCCGCCTCGAAGACTTATACGGCCCCTACAAAGCCAAACGCCGCACCAAAGGCCAAATCGCCATCGAAGCCGGTTTGTTGCCACTAGCCGAGCAGTTATTGGCTGACGCAGATTTAGTGCCAGAACAACAGGCGCAGTCCTTTCTCAACGCAGATGCTGGGTTTGCCGACGTCAAAGCGGTGCTCGACGGTGCCAAATACATTCTGATGGAACGCTTTGCCGAAGATGCGAATTTATTGGCGAAATTACGTCGCCACTTGGCGCAGCATGCGGTCTTAAAAAGCACAGTGGTTGCTGGCAAAGAAACCGAAGGCGCAAAGTTTCGTGATTATTTCGAACACAACGAGCTGTGGCGTAGTGTGCCATCGCACCGCGCGCTCGCGATGTTCCGTGGCCGTAATGAAGGTTTTTTAAACCTGCAATTAGTGCCAGACGCCGACGAAACCACTGCACACGCTGCGTGCGAGCAAACCATCGCCAGCCATTTTGATTTGCGCTTTACCGGACGTGCCGGTGATGCCTTTATGCGCACTGTGGTGCAATGGACTTGGAAAGTAAAACTGCACTTGCAGCTGGAAAACGACTTACTCGGTGAACTCCGTGAAAAAGCCGAAGAAGAAGCAATTGCGGTATTTGCTAGAAACTTAAAAGACTTGTTGATGGCTGCTCCTGCCGGCATGCGCGCCACGCTGGGCCTGGACCCTGGCCTTCGTACCGGCGTCAAAGTGGTGGTGGTCGATGAGACCGGCAAGCTGGTGGCCAACACTACTATTTTCCCGCATGCGCCACAAAACTTGTGGGACAAGTCCGTCAAAGTGCTCGCCGCTTACTGCAAGCAATTCAAAGTCCAGTTAATCGCCATCGGCAACGGCACCGCATCGCGCGAAACCGACAAGCTAGCGGGTGACGTGATTAAACTGGTGCCTGAACTTAACATCAGCAAAGTGGTGGTCTCCGAAGCCGGTGCATCGGTGTATTCCGCCTCAGAGTTGGCCGCCAATGAATTCCCTGATTTGGACGTGTCGCTGCGTGGCGCCGTATCGATCGGCCGCCGCTTGCAAGACCCGCTGGCAGAACTGGTAAAAATCGAACCCAAAGCCATCGGTGTTGGCCAGTATCAGCACGACGTGAACCAAAGCCTGCTGACCAAATCACTGGATGCGGTAGTCGAAGACTGCGTTAACGCCGTCGGTGTGGATTTAAACACCGCCTCAGTAGCGTTGCTGGCCCGCGTGGCCGGTTTAAACAAGACCTTGGCGCAAAACATTGTCACCTACCGTGATGGTAACGGCCGCTTTATGCAGCGCCGTGACCTGTTAAAAGTGCCACGTTTAGGGCCGAAAGCTTTTGAACAAGCCGCGGGTTTCTTGCGGATTAACCAAGGTGCCAACCCGCTGGACGCTTCCGCGGTGCACCCTGAAGCCTACCCATTAGTCGAGCGCATTTTGGCCAAACACCAAAAACCGGTGTCTGACGTGATTGGCAACAGCAGCTTCTTAAAATCAGTCAATCCAGCCGAGTTTGCCGATGAGCAATTTGGTGTGCCAACCATCACAGACATTTTAAAAGAGCTTGATAAGCCGGGCCGCGACCCGCGCCCTGAATTCAAAATGGCGCAGTTCAAAGATGGCGTTGAGACATTAAAAGACCTGCAAGTGGGTATGTTGCTGGAAGGTGTGGTCACGAACGTGACTAACTTTGGCGCCTTCGTGGATATCGGCGTACACCAAGACGGTTTAGTGCATATTTCATCGCTGACCGACAAGTTTGTCAGCGACCCACACACAGTGGTCAAAGCCGGCGACATCGTCAAAGTCAAAGTGTTAGAAGTCGACGTTGAGCGTAAACGCATTGCCCTGACCATGCGGATGGACGAACAGCCACAAGCCAAAGGCGCAGCAAGCGCCAGCCGCGGCAATGACGCGCCACGTCGCAGCGGCGGCGCGCCTGCCGCTCAACAAAAGGCCGCAAAACCAGTGGATAACGGCAATGCGGCGATGGGCAATGCCTTTGCTGCTGCGTTTGCCAAGATGAAGAAATAACAGTGTCAGGCGCAGCGTTGCTGCGGTTTTGACATCGCTAGCACAAAGCCACCGCAAGGTGGCTTTTTGTTGTCACACGGCTCGATGAAAATGGTGCGCTGCGCGCAGGTATAAACTCTTGTGCCTTGCAGATGCTCGTATAGGTCAGGCGCGCAGTTAGGCGGTTAAACGCAGCGGCCTCTCAGCAGGCACTGTTGAAGTTTGGTAAAACTGATGGATCACTTGGGTGCGAAGTTGCATTAACTCGTCTTGGTTTAATGCGCGAAAATCACGTCCCTTCAGTGAATTCGACGCGCTAGGGCTAGCGGTTGTCGTTGAAGAGCCAGCACTGTCCACCCCCTCATCAGTGGAACCCTGTGTGGTTTGAGATTTAATGGCTTGTGCTGCTAATTCCTGCCGTGCTACGGCTTCTTGCATCGCTGCTTGCGCCGCAATGCTGCGGTCGGCTGCCGAAGGTTCCGCCGGCGCGAGTGCTGCACGACGCACTTGCTGCATTTTTTGAATCGTTGCCGCGGGGTCGTCTGCGATAGGACTGACATCAATTGGCACTTCACCACCGACCGCATACTGGCCGCCATCGGGGCCGCGCTTCAAGTCATAAGATGGTGCGCCCGCATATTGCCCACCAACGCTAGCATGGGCTCGTTCATGCTGACGAACTTCATCATCGCGCTGCTGCAATGACTCTAACTGCTCCAGTTCGTCCACGCTAAGTTGCTGCGCGGTCGCCCCACGCTCACGACGTTCAGGCGAGCCCTCAGAACCTGCTTGTTGCTGGCTGGATTGCTGGAACCCATGCTGACCTGACGATGGTTGATCGCTGGCCTGTTGCTGGTTGTGTTGTTGTGATGACTGTTGCTCCGATTGACCCTGTTGTGAGCCGTTGTGCTGCGGGTCTTGCTGTCGCCCCTCGATCGCTTGACGCAACTCAGTACCGCGGTTTTTCAGCTCAAGGTCATAAGTCAGCGTTTGTGGTTGGTTGCGGCTCTTATCTTCCGCAACCACACTTTGACCTGCAGGTTGTTGCTCGGTATGCGCAACTGGCGCGATGACCTCACGCCGAGCGTTTTCACGCCTAAGCATGTCGGTCGCTGGATTACCAACGTACGGCGAGACATTAGGATAAACCGAGGTCACTGACATGCAGCTACACCTTTAAATCAATCAAAGTACCCATCATTTCATCGGCCGTTTGGATGGATTTGACGTTCGCCTCGGCTTGCAATTTGTTTTGGGTGAGTTGAACTAGATTATCGATTTGCGTTGGACTAGCCGCTTTGGCTTGAATGCGGTCATCACTATCTGCACGGGCGCTGGCGTCTTGATCACGCAGCTGTTGCTGATTGACGGCTTCTCGATTGATGTTCACGGTCGCCTCGGTCACGCCTTCGCTAGCACGACGCAACCCCATCATACCGGCAGAAAAACTGGATTGAACATCCATCACGCACCTCCAACAGCAGCCTGAATGTTCAAAGAATAAGCAATTTAGGAACAATTCACAAGCAAAGCGGCAATTCTTTGCCGCTTGCGCTGTTTTTTTGACCGTTATTCTTTACAGAGGGTCGAGAGCTCAGACAACAACCAACTGGAAAATTCGTCTGGGTGGGACACAAAAGGCGCATGCGACGCTTTTGCCACTACATGAAATGCCCCCTGAGGGCAAAGGTGCTGCAGTGGTTCTAACATCGCCACAGGCACCAAGGTGTCTAAGCGACCAAAACAACCAAACACCGGCTGCGATAGCAGCGGCAAGCGCTGCCGAAGGTCGACCGCGTGCAGTATACGTAGCCCGCCTTGCAAGGCCGCCAAATTTGGCGCCGGTAAACTAGCCACCGCCTCACGCAATAACTTCACATCATGGCGAGCCGTGATACTACCCATCGCTTGGATCGCCAAAAATCGATCAATGGTCAACGCGGTATCGGCTTTTAACGCACTGGCAAATTGATTCATCACCGACGCTTTCATGCCTGGCCAGTCGTCATGGCCTAAGAAACACGGCGAGCTCGCTATCAGACCCAACGCCCTCACCCGCTCTGGGTAGCGGTCGGCCAAATCAATCGCCAACATGCCACCTAAACTCCAACCAATGACAATACTTCCTCGCGGAATATCCTGCAGCAGTGCATCGGTCCATGCGCTTAGCTGTTCCGGCGCATCCACCACAGTACGCTCGCCAAAGCCGGGCAAATCTAAGTAGCGTACATCCCAGTCCGCCAAGGCCTGCCGCAAGGCCTGTGGCCAAATCGCACGATTGAGACCCCAACCATGCAAAAACACCAAGCTTGGCTTGGTGAAATGTCGTTCTTCATGCATATTTAAACATTTCATTAACAAGGAAGTGTGATGAAACACCTGTTGAACTGGCTATTACCTAACTTGTGTTTGTGGTGCCTGCAACCTATGGCTGCTAAAGACCACCAACTTTGTGCCCATTGTATCGCGGCTTTGCCACGCTTGTCGCTGCAGCACGATCAATTAGCTCGCAGTCGCATTGGTCACCGTTTACCACAGCTACACATCGACGGCTTGTTGAGTCTGAGCTGGTATCAATTGCCATGGTCACGTTGGATAGTCGCATGGAAATTTCAACGCGACTTGGCTGCCGGTGAGGCTTTATGCCAGCGATTTGCCGCCGCTTGTCAGCACTGGGCAGCACTGGGTCTTGAGGCCGATGCTGTGTGTTATGTACCGATGACGCGCTGGCGTCAATGGCACCGCGGCTTTAATCAGGCACAACAACTAGCAAACATCGTCGCCAGGCAATTGCAATTGCCGCTGTGGCATGGTCTTCGAAATTCAACCCATCGCCATCAAGTCGGCCAGACAGGGCTGATGCGACGGGCGCAGACCAACCGATTTTGCCGAGACGGCTCTGCTGTGCCTCGCAGTGTGTTGCTGGTGGACGACGTCATCACCACAGGCAGCACTTGTAATCAAATCGCTGGACTATTGAAAGCCGCTGGATGCACCTCCATCATAGTACTCACCCTAGCGATTACCCCTCCGCCCGAGGGTATTGCATAACGCTATCGGCTTGGCAATCGCCGCCTGCGGCGTTATCATAGCGATTAACCTAGTAATTTAGTCAGGTACTACCGATGATCCGTATTTCCGAAGCCGCTCAGGCGCATTTTGTAAAACTGTTGGAAAAACAAGCCGCTGGCACCAACATCCGAGTGTTCGTCGTAAACCCTGGCACTGTTTCTGCCGAATGTGGCGTGTCATATTGCCCAGTGGACTCCCTCGAAGAATCTGATCTGCGTCTGCCATTTAACGGCTTTGAAGCTGTTGTTGATGCGGAAAGCCAGCCGTTTTTAGTCGATGCGGAGATCGATTTCGTCACAGACCAAATGGGCTCGCAGCTCACTCTAAAAGCCCCCAATGCCAAGGTTCGTAAAGTCTCAGACAACGCACCTTTAAAAGAACGCGTGCAATATGTGATTGATGCCGAAATCAACCCGCAACTGGCCAATCATAATGGTCGTGTTTCCATCGTGGAGCTGACCAATGATGGCGTCGCCATTTTACAATTTGGTGGTGGTTGCAATGGTTGTTCGCAAGTCGACCTGACCTTAAAAGAAGGCATCGAAAAAGAATTGTTAAACCGTTTCCCTGGTGAATTAAATGGCGTACGCGATGTCACCGAACACCAACGTGGTGAACATTCGTACTACTGATCGATGCTTTCTGAAAAGCGGCTGCGGCCGCTTTTTTTGTTGCTGGAGTGTTTATGCGTGTCTTGTTTCGCCTCATCGCGATGGCTCTGGTCATCCTGCCACAGCTGCTTGTTTCTGCGGCCCACGCCGCCATCATTTTACAATATCACCATGTGGCGACAAACACTCCCAAGACCACCAGTGTCACGCCTACAGAATTTCGGCAACAGATGCAATTGTTAAAAGACCAAGGCATGCAAGTCGTCAGCTTGGACCAGATCATGTTGCATCTGCAACAACAAAAAGCCATGCCTTTGAATTGGGTGGCCATTACCTTTGATGATGGCTTTGCCAATGTGTATGACAACGCGCGCCCGATCCTGCGGGAATTTGGCTATCCATACACCATGTTCTTAGGCCCTGCGTTAATTGATCGTCGGGAAGGCCCAGTGTTGACCTGGCAACAAATCAAAACGATGCACAACGAAGGGGTGATTATCGCCAATCACAGTTCCTATCACCATCGCTTAGCGGTCCCAAACAAGGGAGAAACACTGGCGCAATGGCGCGAGCGGGTTAAAACTGACATTTTGTTGGCGCATGACCAGTTAAAAGCGCAACTTGGCGTGGAACGGCGCTGGTTGGCCTATCCGTATGGCGATTTCAGCGCTGAGTTGGAAGCCTTGTTAAAAGAGTTAGATTTTATTGGTATTGGCCAACAATCGGGTGCTGTTGGTCCAGGTGTGTCGATGACCCGCATTCCGCGTTATCCATCATCCAGTCAGTTTGCGCAGTTAAAACACTTCGCACCCAAATTAAAAACTCTTGCCTTGCCCGTGACGGATTACAGCCATGCCGACCCCGTCAGCACGACAAATCCACCGGTCCTGCAGTTATCCGTGGATAGCTCTGATTTCAAAAAATCAGCGCTGCACTGCTTTTTCGATGGCAAAGCTATCCCACTGCAATGGCTAGATCAGACGACGTTTCGTATTCAAGCGACGATGCCGCTGCAGCTGGCACATAACCGCTACAATTGCACTGCGCCGAGTTTGACCCACAAAGGTTATTTTTACTGGTTCTCGCAACCATGGGTGTTTGTGAAGTCGCCACCGAAGTAACTACGCTTTAAGTGCTGCTAGTGAGCAGCACCTTGCACCAGCGTGGTGAAATCCGTCAGCAGTTTGTGCTTGTCGACCAGCGGTGGCATTCCTTGTTTGGCGGTTTCAGGCTTAAAACTCGCCACCAGACGGCCTTGCGGGTCAATGAGCGCTATTGATGCGCTGTGATCCACTCGATAATCATCGGTGGTATCCGTGGCAATCGCATACATCATGTCTAACTCTCGGACCAACGGAAACAGCTGGTCATGATTTGCCGTCATTCCACGCATCGCAGGATTGGCAAAATACTCCATGTAGGAATGCAATTGCGCCGGCGTATCGCGTTGCGGATCGACAGAGACAAACCAAATTTGCACCGGCGTGTTCCCTGCGGCTTGTTGCAGCTCGGTGTAACTGCCAGAAAGCATCGCCATGGTCATAGGGCAAATATCTGGGCATGAGGTATAACCCACAAAGGCTAAGGTCCAATGCTGCTTCAACTGCTCAGGACCAATCGATTGATTATCGGCATCGGTTAAGCGAAAGCTGCTGATTTGCCTTGGAGTGGGCAATTGATAGGCCGACAACAACTGCTGTTGTTGCGTAAAAAACTGCACGCTAAACACCGCGACCACCGCAGCTAGCACTAGAACTACCACCAACCATAGACGTTGCATCAGACACCCCCACAATAAACATGCTCGAGCATATCAAAAATCTTGCATGGATGGCTGCTGCAAATTGTCGCAGATCAAGCGGAGTGCGGGTTTGGGTTTGGGTTTGGGTTTGGGTTTGGGTTTGGGTTTGGGTTTGGGTTTG
>CAYTIQ010000006.1:0-35442 GCA_964437935.1 uncultured Rheinheimera sp. | reverse complement strand
GGTTTGGGTTTGGGTTTGGGTTTGGGTTTGGGTTTGGGTTTGGGTTTGGGTTTGGCACAGCTTACATCGAGAACAATCTAAAAAAAACGAATTTAGGAAGCGGCCATACAGCGGATGGCATGGCCGCTGACGTGTTACCACGTTTGATTGCGAATCACTCCAACCGCCAAGCCTTCAATAGCAAAATATTGCTGACTGAGATCGACTTTAATGACATTAAACTCATCATTTTCTGGATGTAAATAGACAAACTGACCTTCGCGACGAAACCGTTTCACCGTCACTTCTTCATCCACCCGGGCCACAATCACTTCGCCTTGCCGAGCATCTGTCGTTTTGTGAACCGCCAGTAAGTCACCATCCATAATCCCGATGTCTTTCATACTCATGCCTTTGACTTTTAATAAGAAATCGGCACTTGGGTGAAATAAATTGGGGTCTAAAGAATAATACTGCTCAATATGCTGTGTGGCTAAAATCGGTTGACCAGCCGCTACTCGACCAATCAAAGGCAAGCCACTGATCTCAGGTTCGTTGGCAGCAGAATCCTCTTGCTCATCTTCAATCAGTCGAATTCCTCGGGATGTGCCTGGCAACATCTCGATAAATCCCTTTTTCGCCAACGCTTTTAAATGCTCTTCCGCTGCGTTTGCTGATTTAAAGCCTAGCTGCTTTGAAATTTCGGCGCGCGTCGGTGGCATGCCGGTCTCGGCTTGATAGTCTTTAACCAGTTGTAAAATCTCGGCTTGTCTTGGTGTTAATGGACGCATGATGCTGAATGCCTATACAGTGGATACTGGGAGTATATACAGTGATATCAACACTGCCAAGCGATCTACCACGAAAAAAACGCAAAAAACCACCAATTTGGCGGCATTTTCAAAGCATGGTATCCTAGAGGGCTGTTTTTGGAGCAGGTACTTTATGTTTTCGCGCTTGAAGTTGTTCGCCAGCTTGTTGTTCTGGCCGCTTAGACCTTGGGTCAAATACAAGATTATTCCGGCTGAGCCTGTGGCTGAGTTGGGTTTATCATTTGAAAAACCACTTTTCTATATTACCAAAGTTTCGTCCGCATCTGATCTGGCCACTTTACAGCGTGTTTGCCATGAACTGAATCTGCCTAATCCTGCCGATGAAGTGGAATTGAATGGCCAGCGTTTGCCACGCACCTTATTTTTGGATCAGCCTTCACCTTTGTGGGGACAACACCGTCATGGCAATGCCTTAGAGCACGGTCAGCAGCTGCTGCACGCTCATCTGGCCGATAGCACGTTGCAAGTACAGCTGATGCCTGTGGCCATCAACTGGGGCCGAGCGCCAGGTAAAGAAGCCAGTGTTAAAGCAATGATTGGCGAGCAAGCCGCACCGAGCTGGCTATCCAAATTGATGATCGTGTTGATTTCCGGTCGCCATACGCTCGTCCAACTGTCTCGTCCTGTTGACGTGAAGCAAATGGCTGACCGCTTCGGTGCTGATGAAGAGACCGCCCACAAATTATTGCGCATGGCACGAGTGCATTTTTATCGACAGCAGTTGGCAGCCAATGGCCCACGGCAACCGGATCGCTCAGCGTTGTTTAACGCGTTATTGGCCTCCCCCGCGCTCAAACAGGCCATGGAACAAGATGCACAAACCCGCCAAGTCAGTCTGCACGAATCAAGAACCGAAGCATTAAAACTGCTCGAAGAAATTGCCGCGGACGCACGCGAATCGACCATTCGGGTCGGTGAACGTTTTTTACGTTGGTTGTTTGCCAAGCTCTACACTGGCATCAACGTCAACAACAACCAACAAATCCGTGAACTTGCCCAACGTGGCCATGAAATTATCTATCTGCCCTGCCATCGCAGTCATATGGATTATTTACTGCTGAGCTACATCATTTATCAACAAGGTCTAGCTTCACCGCACATCGCTGCCGGTATTAATTTAAATTTCTGGCCTATCGGCAAACTATTCCGTCGTGGTGGCGCCTTTTTCATTCGACGCAGTTTCAGCGGCAATAAATTGTACTCCGCTGTGTTTCGTGAATATCTGTGCCAATTGTTTCGCAAGGGCTATGCGGTCAAGTATTACAGTGAAGGTGGACGCAGCCGCACGGGGCGTTTATTGCAGCCCAAAACGGGGATGCTAGCGATGACGATGCAAGCTATGTTGCGCGGCATCGACCGCCCTGTAACCCTAGTTCCTGTGTACCTTGGCTATGAACATGTGATGGAAGTGAGCACGTATTTGCGTGAGCTCAAGGGGTCTGCCAAAACCAAAGAGTCAGCCTTTGGTATTGTCAAAGCGGCGGCCAACCTTCGAAACTACGGCTTTGGCTTTGTCAATTTTGGCGAGCCATTGTCGCTTAATCAATTTTTGCAGCAACGTTATCCTGATTGGAAAAGCCTAATTGACCCGCTTGAGCCACAAAAACCAACCTGGTTAAACCCTGCCGTCGCTGAATTGGCGCAGCTGATGATGGAGCGGATCAACCAAAGTGCCGCGGTCAACTCCATCACGTTATTGGCCACCTGTTTATTGGCGGCAGACAAACAAGTGCTGTCTGAACAACAAGTGTTGGCGCAAATGAATGCTTATTTACAGATGTTGCGCCAAGCCCCCTACAGTCCGCTGGTCACCTTACCCGCAGACGAAGCCAAAGGGCTACTCGAGCATGCGATTGGCTTAGAGAAAGTGCAACGCCAAGCTGATGAGTTTGGGGCGTTAATCCGCTTCCCTGAGCACGATAAAATTTTAATGACCTATTATCGCAACAATATCAGCCATTTGCTGATCGTGCCTGCGATCATTGCCAGTGCGTTGTTGCAACAGCACACGATGACACTCAGCCAATTGCAACAGACGGTGCAACGTCTATTGCCGCTCTTGAACCAAGAATTGTTCTTAAAGCCTGACAATACCCCATTGTACGTACAGCAGATTGTGCAAAGTTTGTTGGATTTGGGCTGGGCTTTTGACAACGATGGTCAGTTGCAAAGTAACCCAACCGCAATCGCCTCATTAAAGTTACTGGCGCATAACGCTGACGGTGTATTGCAACGCTATGCGATGGTCATCAACCTGCTTGAAACGCGAGCACCATTGCCACGGGCAGATTTAGAGCAATTGGCGCAGCAGCTTGCACATCGATTATTGACCTTGCATGGGTTGGACTCGCCTGAGTACCACGACAAACATCTTTTTGGCACCTTAATTAATGCGTTAAAAGATGCAGGGTTTGTGGCTGTCGATGATGTCCATCAGCTCTTGCCTGCAGGGGATTTTCATGTGTTGCGGGATACGCTGCAGCAGCTATTAGCGCCCGAAATCGCCGCCAGCCTGCATCAAATTATTCAGCCGCATTAACAGGCGCTAACACGGCCCAGAGACCGCAGCGATGCGGTCTCTGCCTTACTTACGCTCGATTACATTCGCGCTTTTTCGTAGCTTCGGATCACCCCTTCTTGCATCGTCGACGCGACCAGTGTGCCGGCACGGTTGAAGAATTGGCCACGCACCAAACCACGCGCCCCTGATGCAACAGGGCTATCTACAGCGTACAACAACCAATCATCAAAGCGAAAATCATGGTGGAACCACATCGCGTGGTCGACCGTGGCTACCTGCATATTCGGCGCCATAAATGACTTACCATGCGGTTGTAACGCTGTGGGTAAAAAATTGAAATCCGACGCATATGCCAGCAAATATTTATGGATACGCAAATCATCTGGCATAGCCCCATTGGCTTTAAACCAGACATAACGCTTGGCCGTGCTAACTTGTGGCTTAAATGGGTTATGGAAAGCGACCGAACGCATCTCAATGGGTTTATCACAGATAAACTTATGCCGCAGAGCCTCAGGAATTAACTCTGCATGTTGCCGGTAGAACTCTAAATCAGACACCAGCTCTTCCGGCATCGGCACACTTGGCATCAGATCTTGGTGTTCAAAGCCTGGTTCATCGGCTTGGAATGACGCGGTCATGTAAAAGATTGGTTTGCCATATTGAATGGCACTGACGCGACGCGTGGAAAAGCTTTTGCCATCGCGAATGTTTTCCACTTCATAGACGATGGGTCGTGCGGCATCACCTGGGCGTAAAAAATAAGAGTGGAACGAATGCACTTTTCGATCTTCTGGGATCGTTTCTTTGGCGGCCGATAACGCTTGCCCCATCACTTGACCACCAAACACCGCTTTAAAACCTAAATCTTGGCTTTGCCCCCGATACAAACCGTATTCGATAGTTTCCAGTTTCAATAATGACAATAAGTCAGACAAGACTTGGCTCATAGCAGGACTCCAACAGTAATGAGAGATAGTAATGTGCATTCCTATGCACGATACTGACAAAAAAGGTTGGCAATTCGCACACCTCTGACCATTCTAGGCAGTGCTGTAAATTGTTTACATTCACTACAATAAATGTCACATTCATTATGCAACATTCTTGCATAACTAGTCTTTCGGCAGTATGTTAGCCGATTGACGGTGTAACGTGAGTGGCTAACAACGTGCCTTGGGTATTTAAGACCGAACCCGCAGAATGTAGTATCGACGATATCGCGGCAGCTGGCCAGCATGGAGTCCTCTGGGAAGGGGTGCGCAATTATCAAGCGCGCAATTTTCTACGAGATCAAGTCCACGTTGGTGATCAGGTCGTAATACATCACTCGAGTTGTGAGCATGTTGGAGTCGTCGGGTTGGCAGAGGTCATCGAAACACACTTAGTGGACCCGAGTCAGTTTGATGCGCAAAGTTTGTATTTTGATGCAAAAGCTGACCCAAACAACCCAAGGTGGGTAGCCGTGCGTGTGCGACATATCAGGAGTTTTCCCCATACCCTGAGTCTTGCAACACTGCGACAATATCCGCCGTTAGCTGAGATGCAGCTGTTGAAAAAAGGAAATCGCTTGTCGATTATGCCTTTAACGGATAACGAGCTAGAATTTATCTTAGCCTTGTCCCCCCAATGAATACAGTGGTATGGTGTATTCATTCAAAAGCGAAATGAATAGCGGAGAAGTGGTATGGTCGCTGTAGTTGAAGATCGCCGCACAGATGATTGTGACGATAAAGATGTGAATTACTTTTGGGACCAGTTGAATATGGCGCAAAAGTTTTCAGTCGCGGAATTACAACGTTTTGGTTACGAGTTGGAATTTGTTCGTCGTAGTCCAAGTTTTTCATTGGCTGTGTTACGTTCTGAGGGACGTGTCGCGTCGGTGGATCAAGACGGTCAAATTGATACGGCGCCGAAAATTAACTTTCGTAATTAAGCACGTCTATCTTCGCGACACCTTGTTGTCGCCGGCGGCTCTAACGTCGCTTAGTTTTGTTCTATCTAAAATTCTTTGTTCCTTTTTGTTCACCTTCCATCAAACATCAAACTACGCTAGACGCTTGATTCATTGACGCCCCGAAATGTCTCCTTGTGAGAAAACTCCTGCACTAACAACACAATCTGTTGGCACAGCTGCAAATACCCTTGAAAACTATTGCGCTGCCAAGCCGGAACCAATCGGCCATGCCGCGTCACAAAGGCTTCCATTGCAGAGGGTTCAATATCCGTCAGTTGACGTACGGCTCGTTGAAACGCCACAGACAAACTTGGGCGCCGCTGTGACATCTCTTTGCATACATAAGGGATCGCTTGCAGACACACTTCAAACATATCCAAATCTTTATCATCAAAACGACTGAGTCGACGAGCCGCCTGCAGTTGTGCCGCCAACGTCAGCGCTAACATATCAGCCAGTTCATAGGTGGTTTGTTGGGTTTGTTGGTTATCGATATCAGACAAGCGTACTTGCGATACAAGCCGTTTGTATTCTTTGTTTAAGCTTTCGGTTTTGATGATTAAGCCAACGATAATTACCAACAAGGCGAGAAAGGCCAAAATCGACCACATGATGCTAACTCTCTGAAATAAAAAGGAGTCCAATATAGGACTCCTATGTTACTAAAAATGCAGTTAGGGCTAAACTGCATTTTTTTCAATTATGACTTTCGTTTAGCTTCGATGTATTGATCGATTTGTTGTTCGAGCACAGACATCGGCAGCGCGCCATTTTCTAAAATCTTGTCATGGAACTCACGAACATCAAACTTATCGCCAAGCGCGGTGCTGGCTTTGACTCGTAAACGTTTAATCGTCAATTCACCGAGTTTGTAGGCGAGCGCTTGCGCTGGCCAACTGATATATCGGTCTACTTCAGTGGTCACATTGTGCATGGACAGCGCCGTATTGCCGGCAAGGAAATCAATCGCTTGCTGACGACTCCAACCCATCGTGTGCATACCTGTGTCCACCACTAAGCGACACGCGCGCCACATTTCATACGTTAAACGACCAAAGTTACTGTAGGGGTCCTGATAAAAACCCACTTCGAGCCCTAAATACTCGGAGTACAACCCCCAGCCCTCACCAAAGGCTGAGGTGTAAAAATCACGTCGATAACTGGGTAAGCTACTTTGCTCTGCCGCCAACGAAATTTGCAGGTGATGGCCAGGCACCGCCTCATGCAAGGTTAGGGCTTCAAGCTCATACAGCGGCCGACGCTCCAACGCATAGGTGTTCACCCAATAATAACCTGCTTCACCGGCACGGCCTGACCCAGCGTAACGCCCAGTGGTGTATTTCGGCGCAATTTGCGCAGGCACAGGTTCCACGCCATAAGGGGTTCGCGGCAACGTGATGAACAACTTAGGAAGCTTGGCATCGATCTTTTTGGAGATAAACGCTGCTTCTTTTAACAGCTGATCCGGTGTTTTGACATAAAACTGCGGATCCGTGCGCAAGAACTGGATAAATTCGGCAAAACTGCCTTTAAAGCCGGTTTGCTTGATCACTTGATCCATTTCGGCCCGGATCCGTTTGACTTCGCTCAAACCAATGTCATGGACCTGCTGCGGTGTCATCTGCAACGTCGTGTAGTATTCCAAACGGTTCTGATAATACGCCGCGCCATTTGGCAATGCTTGGGCTGCGATAGCCTCACGTGCTTGCGGCTGGTATGTCTTAGTGAAGAAATCATAATAACGTTGATACGCCGGCTGAACCTGCTGCTGAATCAACTGCCGTGCTTGCGCGGCATACTCCGCATATTCGGCCTCCGAAAGAGTCGCAGGCTTTTTCAGAAATGGCCGGTAAAACGGACTTTGGCTGATATCGGTTTTGATAAAGGCCGCAATACTTTGTTCGTATCCGACTAATACCGCTTTCGGCTGGCTGAAGCCGTTCGCCAGCCCCTTTTGCATCCACCCCATTTGTTGATCGATGTAACGACCAACTTGCGCCAACCTTTTCAAATAATTTTGTACATCGGCTTTGGTTTTGACGCGCTCCGGGGAAAAAGCAAATAACAAATCGCTGTGAAACCCGCCTTCCGACGTCAACGGCATATACTGAGCACCAAACTGATACTCATCAATGTCGTTTTTCAGCCGGTATTTCAGGATATCGAAATTGATTTGTTGTTGTTCACTGAGTTGTTGTCGGTTCACCGCCTCCAACTCGTTGAGCAATGCCAACCGTTTTTGTTGTGTAGCCGCCAACGCCTGTTCGGACATATCAGGTAAACCATCAACGGGCATTTGCTGGATACTTTCGACACGACTCCACCAGTCGTTGGCAAACTGGTCAAAATTCACTGGTGCTGCTGGTGTTTGAGATGGCGTAGCACACCCTGCAAGTGCCACAGCCACCAAGGCTGCTGCACAGGTAATTCGAAAAGACATAACGACCCCCGCTGGAACTATGGTTCGATTGTATACATTTGCTGCCAACGCGCCATGACCGCTGATCGGGTTATTTTGACCACTGACCGGATTTCCGCACCGTAACCCGCTTAAAATGCGCTAAAAGCACGGTTTTTGTGGGTTTGCACCAAAAAAAGGCTTGGCGGCCAGCCATCCAGCCGTTATTTTAAGCAAAAGGGTACCCAATGTAGGTGCCCGACTTGCGTTGGCAAGACTTTCCCGTAACATGGTGGCCTTTTAACGGCTAAGTCTTGCAGTATCCTTAGGGAGTTATTCTTGGCATGATGTATCAGGATTCAATAGATCAAGCGAGCGAGAAAGCGGCGTTAGCCATTGCTTTTTTGCAACGACATCGCTTGGCCGCCCATCCGGTGAATTACACTGTCAGTTACGATTACATCAGCGGCCAAAATGCTGAATTGTGTCAGGCCATTGAAGATAAGTTGAGTGCACGTATCCCGTTTGACGATTTTGTCATGACGGAGCTCTACAGCAACTTTATCGTTCCTACCAGCAAACAGAATGAAGAGCTGGTGAATTCGGTCCATAAAATCGTGACCAAAATCCATCAGTCGGCTGAAAATGCAGCCGATGCGATCAGTGAATATATCGAAGTGTTGGATTCGAGTTTATTGTCGTTAAAAACCGACAATCCCGCACAAGCCAAAGACACGATCCATCGCGTGCTCGATGCCACTTACGATTTAAAAGCATCTCATCAAAAGCTCAAAGATCAGCTGTCGCAAAGCAATGAACAAAGCCATCAATTACGCACCGAGTTGGAAACACTGAAACGTAATCGTGAAGTGGACCCATTAACCGGTATGTACAATCGATTGGCGATGCAAGAGCATGTGGACTTGTGGCTGACCGAAAACCCCAAACGTCGCATCGCCGCCATTGCCGTCGACTTGGATCATTTCAGACAGTTTAACCAAGATTACGGTAACACCATTGGTGATGTCATTTTGTCCAAGGTGGCGAAGAAAATTGCCGGTTACGTGCAAGAAAGCGGCTTACCGGTGCGCGCCGGTGGGGAAGAGTTTTTGATTTTGTTACCCGATGTGGATTTACGTACCGCCGGTGAAATTGCCGAACAAGTGCGTAAAGGGGTCGAGAAGTTGCGCTTTGTGTCATCACGCACCAAAAAGGCGTTGCCGAAAGTGACGATTTCATTGGGCGTCACCTTGTATCAAGCACAAGAGAACTGGCATCAGTTTTTAGCACGCAGCAGCCAAGTGCTCACTGTGGCGAAAAAACGCGGCCGCAACCAAGTCGCGACCGAAGCCATGCTGTAATCGGCATGACTGACTACCCGCTGCTAAAAGACCAAATTAACGCCGCATGGTTAACCCACCTTGCGGCGTTGTTGCATCAACAACATGCGAATTTTCCGCTCGACGCCTTTGATGAGCTCAGTCAACGCCAAGCGTTTATAGATGCAGCGCTCAAACAACGTATCAAGCTTGTGGCAACAACGTTGTGGCAGACCTTGCAACTGCCCTTTGCCGAGGCGATGGTGGTATGTATGGCCATCAGCCCTGCGGTGAAAGGCTTACCCGCGCTGGTGCTACCGCAGCTGGTGGAAGACCATGGACAGCAAGACATCACCAAGGCGCTGCAAGCTCTCGCGGTGTTTACCCGTGATTCCACCGCTGAATTTGCAATTCGGCCTTTTTTACTGCGTAACCCCACCGCAACGTTAGCGCAGCTGCAACGATGGGCGCAGGATGATGACGAACATCTGCGTCGCCTCGCCAGCGAAGGCTCACGCCCGCGTTTACCTTGGGGCCAAGCGCTGCCGCTATTTAAACGCGAACCATGGCATACTTGGCCTATCTTAGTGGCCTTGTTGCAAGACCCAAGTTTGTATGTGCGCCGCAGTGTTGCCAATCATTTAAACGACATCAGTAAAGACAACCCAGACTGGTTGTTGCAGCAGGTGAAGGACCTGTACGGCGTCCACCCTCACACCGATTGGATCATCAAGCATGCCCTGCGTGACTTGCTGAAAAAACGTCACCCACAAGCATTGGCTTTGTTTGATTTCGCCCCGGTGCAGGTCCAGGCACAGATCGAGATCCAAACCCCTGTCGTACATTATGGTGAGCTGTTGCAGTTTAGAACCAGACTGACACTGCCCACGCCGGTGGCGAAACTACGATTGGAATATGCCATCGATTTTGTCGGCGCCAACGGCAAGCTTCGGCATAAAGTATTTCAGTGGCTTCGACGCGAACAGGTTCAGGGTGAGCTGTTGCTGGATAAAAGTTACCGCTTTGTCGATTTAACCACCCGACGACATTATGCTGGCAGCCATCAAGTTCACGTGGTGGTGAATGGTCAGATTGTCGCAACACAGCACTTCGACTTGATCAAAGACAATGCTGAATGCGGATAAAGTTGGCGACGCCGACTGATTCTTTTACACTAACGCCAATTTTTGGCTTGAAGGTCCTCCCATGACGGATTCGAACACTGTGCAACAACCCACCACTGACAATACACATTTTGGCTTTAAAACAGTTCGCGCTGAGGAAAAAGCCTCGCTGGTGGCGAATGTCTTCCATTCGGTCGCTGCCAAATATGACGTGATGAACGATGTGATGTCGCTTGGTATTCACCGGATTTGGAAACGCTTTACCATCGATTGTTCAGGCGTACGTCCTGGGCAAAAAGTGTTGGATTTAGCTGGGGGTACCGGCGATTTAACGGCGATGTTTTCTCGCCGTGTCGGGCCAACCGGCCAAGTGATTCTGGCGGACATCAATGAGTCGATGCTCAATGTCGGCAAAGACAAATTGCGCGATATGGGCTTGGTGCAGAATATTCAGTACGTTCAAGCCAACGCTGAAGCCTTACCCTTTGCGGACAATAGCTTTGATATCATCACCATCGCGTTTGGTCTGCGTAATGTCACCGACAAAGACGCCGCGTTACGTTCGATGTTCCGCGTGTTAAAGCCAGGCGGCCGCTTGCTAGTGCTGGAATTCTCCAAGCCTACCGAAGCTTGGTTGAGCAAGGTTTACGACACTTATTCGTTCCGCCTGCTGCCGATGATGGGTAAACTGATCGCCAACGACAGCGAATCTTATCAATATTTGGCCGAATCGATTCGGATGCACCCCGACCAAGACACCTTGAAATCGATGATGCAGCAAGCAGGTTTTGCCGAGGTCACCTACCACAACTTAACCGGTGGCATCGTCGCCTTGCACCGTGGGTACAAGTTCTAATGAAATTACCGGTGCTGTTGCCTGCGTTAGGCCTTGGCATACTAGAGCCACTGCTCAATAGAGTGATCAACCTTGATCCCAACTCCCCTGCGCAGCTGGCAGCCTTAGCTGGTAAACAATTGGCCGTGGAACTGCTCGATACACCGTTTCAGCTGGTGTTAACTGCCCAAGCCGATGGCCTATGGCTCAATCAGCATCAGGAAAGCGTGGATTGCCGCGTGAAAGTCCGTTGGCAAGCACTTCAGCAGCTGCAAGATCCAGCAAATATCACCCGCTTGATTCGGCAACATGATTTGGATTTAGAAGGTGATTTAGCCACCTTGCAAAAATTCAGTCACTTTTTCCAGCAACTGAACCCCGATTGGCAAGAGGCGCTCGCCCGTTGGATTGGCGATGCCAACAGTCACCGCTTGGCGCACCTGATCAGCCAGCTTCACCACTGGCTGCAACAGCAACTGAGCCAACACCAGCAAACGCTACAAAGCTTGGCGCATGATGAGCTGCAGTTAAGCGCGACGGCGACCGAAGTGCGGCAATTTGGTCGTGACGTGCGTGAGCTGGAAGCGCGTACCGAACATTTACTTCAGCAACTGACCTTACTGCGAGCTGTTTGATGAGTCTTGGTCGTTTTTATCAGATCCAAAAAACCTTACTGCAATATGGCTTGGATGAGTTAATCCCCGCGCAGTGGCAACCGTGGTGGGCCAGGGGCTTACGTCACTGTCTGTTCTGGTTACGCAATCAATATCCGCAGGAGCCGTTAGGCGTCCGCTTGCGTTTGGCGTTGCAAAGCTTGGGGCCGGTGTGGGTCAAGTTTGGCCAAATGTTATCGACTCGGCGTGATTTATTCCCACCGCACCTCGCCGACGAACTGGCAAAGTTGCAAGACCAAGTGGCGCCGTTTGAAGGGCGTCTTGCGCAACAACTGATTGAACAAGCGCTGGAACTGACGTCCATTGACCAACTCTTTGATCAGTTTGCAGTGACACCGCTGGCGTCAGCGTCGATTGCTCAAGTCCACACCGCGCGCCTCAAACAAGCAGATGGCCAAAGTGCCGATGTGGTGATTAAAGTCATTCGCCCAGGCATTGAAGCTCAAATTCTTGCCGACTTAGCCTTGATGGACGATTTAGCAGGCGTCGCCGCGCGTTTTTTGCCAGATGGCCAGCGCCTTCGGCCGCGTGAGGTGGTGCGGGAATACCGCAAAACTATTTTGGATGAGCTGGATTTACAACGCGAAGCCGCCAACGCCATTCAGTTGCGACGCAATTTCGAAGGTTCCGACAGTCTGTATATTCCGTTTGTCTACAGTGACTACAGCCGTAGCAATGTGATGGTGATGGAGCGGATTTACGGTATCCCTGTGTCCGATACCGCGCGGTTGATTGCCAATGGCACGGACATGGAACTGCTGGCCAAACGAGGCGTCGAAGTGTTCTTCACCCAAGTGTTCCGCGACAGTTTTTTCCACGCGGATATGCATCCTGGCAATATTTTCGTCAATCCTGAACATCCAGAGAACCCGCAATACATCGGTATTGATTGTGGCATCGTCGGCACCTTAAATCGCGAGGATAAGCGCTATCTGGCAGAAAACTTCGTCGCCTTTTTTAACCGCGATTACCGCAAAGTGGCAGAACTCCATATTGATTCAGGCTGGGTGCCTGCCGATACGTCGGTCGAAGAGTTTGAAAGTGCCATTCGCACCGTGTGTGAGCCGATTTTCCAAAAGCCACTGGCCGAGATCTCCTTTGGCCAAGTGCTGTTGAACCTGTTTAATACGGCACGTCGCTTTAACATGCAAGTGCAGCCACAGCTGGTACTGTTGCAAAAAACCTTGTTATATATCGAGGGTTTAGGTAGGCAGCTGTACCCGCAATTGGATTTATGGAAAACCGCCAAACCGTTTTTAGAAAATTGGGTGAAGCAACAAATGGGGCCACTCGCCTTGCTTCAGCAAATCAAAGAGAAACTGCCATTCTGGGTAGAAAAAATGCCCCAGATGCCGGATTTATTACATAGCTATTTGCAAAATCAGCCGAAACAGCAGCAACAGCTGGTGCAACAGATGCAACAGTTACAAGCGCAACAAATGGCGCAAGCCAGCCAACTCAAGTGGGGATTGGTGCTGGCAAGTACCCTGATCGGTGCATGCCTGTTACTCGCCGCCGACAAGCCTTGGTTGGCTATCCCGCTGGCTGTGGTGGCATTGATCGCCGTGTGGCGCAGTTTTTTTCAGTAAAGTTGCGCAAGATTAACCAACGCTTGTGATCCAAGCGTAGTTTTTGTCACATTCTTGCGCTTATACTAGGGCAGACTTCACGTCGACTATTTAACTAACTAAAGGTGTAACTATTATGGGTCTCGGCGGCGTTAGCATTTGGCAACTCCTGATCATCTTAATTATCGTTGTTGTATTATTCGGCACCAAGCGGTTGCGTAACATCGGCACAGATTTAGGCTCGGCCATTCGCGGTTTCCGTAATTCGATCAAAGATTCGCAAGAAAACACCGGCGATGCGCAGTTCCCTGATGCAGAACAGCAGAATTTACCGGCACAGCCGCAACAACCTGCACAGCAACCGGTATATCAACAGCCGCAACAACCTGTGCAGCAACCGGTATATCAACAGCCGCAACAGCCTGCGCAGCAACCGATGTATCAACAGCCTGTACAGCAACCGGTGTATCAACAGCCGCAACAACCTGCGCAGCAACCAGTATATCAAGCGGCTGAACCAACCGTGACACCAACCCAGCCTACAGCGCCAACACAAGATAAGCAGTAATGAGTTTCTGGGAACTGGTCGTCATTGGCGTTGTCGCATTGCTAGTGCTCGGGCCTGAAAAACTACCCGGCGCTATTCGTAGTGTCACAGGCTTTATCGCGGGCGTGCGGCAATTTGGCAACCAAATGAAAGCCGAACTGGCAGATGAGATCCGTGTGCATGAACTGCATCAAAAGCTCAAAGACGCCGAAGAAAAAGGCTTGTTAGGCTTAACCAGTGACGAAATCGCGGCCTTGGCTGAATTGAAAAAGGCCGCCGATTCCGTGAATAACCCGTATGCTGCTGTTCAACCGACAGCGCCAGAAATCCCTGTCACGCCGCAAGCCCTTCCTGCTGCGGTTCAGGCTCCGTCGGCAACCGCTTCGACGACGGCAAGCCCTGCTGTAAGTACTGAGAGTCATGAGCAAAACAAGCACGTATGAACCCAATAGCTTAATGGGCCATTTAATTGAGCTGCGCAACCGCTTGCTCAAAGCCATCGCTTCGGTTGTGCTGGTGTTTTTAGCACTGGCATACTGGGCCAACGATATCTATCACATTATGTCGTTGCCGTTGCTTGCTAGCTTGCCCAAAGGCACCACCATGATCGCTACCGGCGTGGCGTCAACCTTCTTTGTGCCGTTTAAACTGACCTTTATTGTCGCGTTTCTGATTTCAGTGCCGTACATCCTGTACCAAATCTGGAGCTTTATCGCACCAGCGCTTTACAGCAAAGAAAAACATTTGATTGCGCCACTCATCGCGTCATCCACCATTTTGTTTTATACCGGTATCGCCTTCGCCTACTTTTTGGTGTTTCCAATCGTGTTTGGCTTTTTTACCTCAGTCACTCCCGAGGGCGTCACCAATGCCCCTGATATCAGCACTTACCTTGATTTTATTCTGCAAATGTTTTTTGCCTTTGGTTTGTGTTTTGAGATCCCGGTGGCGATTTTGTTATTGATCTGGTCAGGTGTACTAACACGCGCCGTGCTGATTGAAAAACGCCCCTATTTTATTGTGATCGCTTTTACCATCGCGATGTTCTTAACACCGCCAGATGTGTTTTCACAAACGTTACTGGCCGTGCCAATGTGCATTTTGTATGAACTTGGCATCTGGCTGGGGCGGTTTTACGAACGCAAAGACGATGATGAAGACACCTCAGATGAACAACCGACAGCCCGCAGTGAGTAAGTGATGTTACGCGCCCTGATGTTTTCATTTTGCCTAGCAAGCTCGGCCTATGCAGCTGATTTCACAGCTGATTTCCAGAAATGCCGTCAGCTTCCATCCGATAGCCAACGGCTGCAATGTTATGACCAACTGCCAATGCCGATGGTTGCAGCGCCAAGTGCTCCAAGCACCCCAGTGCCAGCACCGGTCGTCGCCGCGGTTCCTGCAAACCAAGACCCAGCAAAATTTGGCCAGAAAATTTCCGTCGACGATCAAGGGCCAGCCCAACTGGAACTGACTATTTCTGCATTAACCTTAGATGCTTATAACAAATACAAGCTGATTATGAGCAACGGCCAAGTCTGGAAACAAACCGAAGCGGGCGCGATGCAGCTCAAAGCGGGCGATGTTTGCATTATCAGTAAAGGCGCCTTAGGCTCGTTTTATTTGCAGAAAAAAGGCTCGGCGAAAAAAATACGCGTCAAACGACAAGAATAATAAAACCATGCGTTGTGATGCAGCCACAACGCCAATAGGGAATTTAGCCATATGCGCAATTGGATCTTCAGGGCTCTAGGTCTTTGTTTGCTGATCAGTCCGCACATGTTTGCTCAAGCGACATCGGTTGAACAGCAGTTACAGCACTGTCTGACCATTGGCCAAGATCCAGCACGATTGGCCTGTTATGACGCATTAAGCCGCGCTTTGACGACGAGTCCCACCAACATCAGCGCACATCAGCCTTCGCCGTCAGCCCAACCTTCGGTAGCAATGGCTGTTGCAGCAAGCCCTGCCAGCTCGGATGTTGCGACTGCCGCCTTGCAAGCTGCCGCTGCTGACCCGGCCAATTTTGGTAAAACTGTCACTGTGGCAGAGCTTGGTCCAGACTCACAACATAGTTTGATCAAAGCCATCACCCGCAAGAAAAAGACCACCATTGAACTGGACAACGGCCAACGATGGTTAATGACTGATGAAGTCGAATTTTTACCCGTGGTCGGTGATCGTTGCATCATCAAAAAAGGCATGATGGGTGCTTTTTATCTGCAAAAAGATGGCAGCAATAAAACCTACCGAGTTAAACGCCTTGATTAATTCGCCGCTGTTTGACGCCGGCCTCAATGCGTTTTCTGCACAATTTGATGCGGACCGTCTGGACATGCTGCAACGCAGCCGCGATGCCGGGGTGGCATATCAGTTATGTATTGCTAGCGACCTCGCCGAAGCCGAGTTAAATCTGCAGCTGTGTGCTCAGTTCCCAGACTTATTAACCACCGCCGGTGTGCACCCGCACCAAGCTGCCCGTGTAGAGCCGGGTTGGCTGGAACAATTAACCCATCTTGTGCAACGCCCTGATGTTTGTGCCGTCGGCGAATGTGGCCTCGATTTTAATCGGATGTTTTCACCGCAAGAGCTACAAATTGACGTATTCCAACAGCAATTACAGCTGGCCACCACGGTCAACAAAGCGGTGTACTTACATGAACGCGATGCCTTTGACACCCAGATCTCGCTATTAAAAGCACACCAGATCCATCATGGTATCGCGCATTGTTTTACCAGTAGCCAGCACGAGCTCGCGGCCTATGTAGACCTTGGCTTGTACATTGGCATCACCGGTTGGGTTTGTGATGAACGCCGTGGTGCCGCGCTGCAAGACGCCGTGCGTTATCTACCGCTGGATCGCTTGATTTTAGAAACCGATGCCCCGTATTTATTGCCGCGCAACCTTGCGACGAAACCAAAATCGCGGCGCAATGAACCTGCGTTTTTAATGGCAATTGCCGAGATGGTCGCACATCTCAAGCAGTGCCCTCTCGAACAGGTGTTAAACGCCGCGTGGCATAATAGTTGTCAGTTGTTTAACGTGGAGGCGCCAGATGTGGCAACGCTGGCTTGATGCGCTGTTAACGCCGCTGCTGGCTCACCCGTGGTTTTTCCTCGGCTGGACCTGCGCATGGGTGCTGCTGACGATCGCCGTCTACAGTCTCACCGTGCATCGTCGGCAACTGAAATGGCAAGAAGAAACTGCCGGCGCGCTGGAAGATGCTATTCAGTCCCGCACCTTAGAACTGCAAGCAACGCTATCTGAACTGGCCGAAAAAAATAAAGCGCTGGAAGAACAAAACACCCGCGATGCGCTTACTGGCGTGCGTAACCGCGCCTATTTCGACAAAAAGCTGTTAGCCGAAATGAAACGCAGCCGCCGCGAACAACGGCCGCTGGGTTTGATTATGCTCGACATCGACCACTTCAAAAAAATCAACGATCACCACGGGCATGTCGCAGGTGACGCGGTGATCCGCGGTGTGGCTTCACGCATTAGTCAGCAGTTAAAACGCTCCAGTGACCAGGTCTGTCGTTACGGCGGTGAAGAGTTTGCCATTATCCTGCCCAATACCGATATCGAGGGCGTTAAGACACTCGCCGAACAGATCCGCAGCGTGATCGCTGACAGCGCACTGCCCACCGACATTGGTGACTTAGCCGCCACCATTAGCGCCGGCTGCTACAGCGCGGTCGCTGAAGCAGATATGGCCAGTACTCATTTTACCGAAGCGGCTGACCGCGCCTTATATCAGGCGAAAGACGCCGGTCGAAATCAAGTGCATGCCAGCGCCGCCTCAAGCGTGGCTCATGATGAAAAAATTCAGGCGAACAGTTCGGCGTTAAGCGCCGAAGAAGCGCAGTTGTTGTTCGCCCCTGTTGGAGAAAATGATGAACCCTAGTTATTTCCCGGCCAGCCGCATGCGCCGGATGCGTGAGCATGACTTCAGCCGTCGTTTGATGGCCGAACATCAGTTAACGGTCAACGATTTGATTTACCCGATGTTTATCATCGAAGGCGACAACGAGCGTCAAGCGATTGCGTCGATGCCTGGCATTGAACGCGTCACGTTGGATTTGTTGTTACAAGAAGCCCGTGAACTGGCTGATTTAGGCATTCCCGCCATCGCGTTATTCCCAGTGACGCCCCAAGACAAAAAATCCTTGGATGCACAAGAAGCGTGGAACCCAGACGGCTTAGCGCAGCGCGCGGTGCGCTTGTTAAAGCAGCATGTGCCGGAGCTAGGCGTCATCACCGATGTAGCGCTGGACCCCTTCACCACGCACGGCCAAGACGGCATTATTGATGACAGCGGTTATGTGCTGAATGACATCACCACGGACGCGCTCGTCAAACAGGCGCTGTCGCATGCCGACGCGGGTGCAGACATTGTGGCGCCATCGGACATGATGGACGGCCGCATCGGTGCCATTCGTGAAGCACTGGAAGCCGCTGGTCATGTCAATACGCGCATTCTGGCGTATTCAGCCAAGTACGCTTCGAGCTATTACGGCCCGTTCCGCGACGCGGTCGGTTCTGCCAGTAACCTCAAAGGTGGCAATAAAAAGAACTACCAAATGGACCCCGCCAACAGCAACGAAGCACTACGCGAAGTGGCGATGGACTTGGAAGAAGGCGCCGACATGGTGATGGTCAAACCCGGCATGCCGTATTTAGACATCGTTCGTCGCGTCAAAGATGAATTCGGCGTGCCAACCTTTGCCTATCAAGTCAGTGGTGAATACGCCATGCATATGGCCGCGATTCAAAACGGCTGGTTAGCGGAAAAACCTGTGGTGCTGGAGTCATTGCTGGCATTTAAACGCGCCGGCGCCGATGGCATTTTGACCTATTTCGCCAAGCGAGTAGCGCAGTGGCTGCGCGACGACAAGTAACCGACGCTATCGTCTAAACATCCAAAGCCCGCATCACTGCGGGCTTTTTTATTGGCCTAGCGTTTGGCCTAGCTGTTAGCCTAGCGTGGGTCTGGTTCGCTTGCGGCAAGCAGCGGAGCCACGTCATGGCCGCTATGCCCGTGCGATGGCTTAGTCTTCCAGCCACGCCTCATCGTCTTGCACCCAGACTTGCAACAGCTGCGCTTGCCGCGCCAGTTGTTTAGCTTGCGCCGCCACATCCCCGGTCAGCAGCGGGCTGCCCTGCCAGGCTTCACCTTTGGCGGCCGCTGCCGCGAGGCTGGCCCAGCGACTAGCAAAGGCGGCTAACGCGTCGCGCGGTTCGGCTAAATCGGCCGCCGGTAAGTGGTCAAACGGCACCGGTTGACCTTGGGCGCCACTGACATCGCCTGCCAGCACCCATGTGCCAACAAACCCCGGGTCGGTTGGATCTTCCACCGCCCATAAGCCAACATAAGGCGCGACAAACCACTCAGGCGTGTCACAAATGACCCCGTGCGGAATTTGCTGTGCCTCGACATAAGCTTCAATGGCAGGCAGTTGGTTGTCGCACCACAGCCAATCATCGGCGTCGTTAAAATCCATGCTAGTTCCTTATGTTTCACCAGTCAGCACTGCTGATGGCTTGTTTCAAAGCGGCGATTGCCTAATAAAAAACACCGCGACGCGGTGTTTTAAGTGGCGCAACGCTGCTTGGCAAAGCATCGTTATTTAATTTGTAACTGCCAGCCCGCGCTTTGTTGGTAAGCAATTTCTTGTTCTAATTCAGCACGCATCAGCGGATGTTGCTCCAGCCAACCGGTCGGTAATTGCACTAACAACACTTCGGCTTGCGCACTAATCGACACTTCTGGCAGCGCTTCGTGCTGCCGGCGCATCGATAAAATCACCGCTAAACGCAATAATCGCGTTAAGCGCACGGCCAGCAGCACCGAGGTCATGGTTTGTTTGGCGATCACATCGCGTTGAATATCCAAGCGGTGGTTGAATACCAGGGCCATCAACAGTTGTTGCTGCGCCCGGGTAAAGCCCGGCAGCTCGGTGTGGCTGATGATATAAGCGCCGTGATGATGATAATTTTTGTATTCGATCAAAAGCCCAAGTTCATGCAACAAAGCGCCGGCGCGCAGCATACTCAGGCCTTCAAAACGGGTTAAATTCCACTGGTCTTTCAGCTGTTCGGCCAGCTCCAGCGCCATATCGCCGACACGGTTGGCTTGTTGCTGGTCGATGTAATAACGCACCATCAAGGATGCGATAGTGCGGTTACGCACATCCGTGTGTTGCAGCTGCGGCAACATGCCGTACAAGATCCCTTCGCGCAGCGCACCGCCAGACAGCGTCATGCCTTGAATATGCAAACTGCGGAACAAGCCAATTAAAATGGCGAGCCCCGAAGCAAACACTTGCTTGCGCTCTTGCGCCAGCCCGACAACTTCGAGCTTATCAACCTGACCACACGCAATGGCTTGTTGCATGATGGTTTCCAGTCGCGCCAAGGTGATGACTTCATCTAGGCCCTGCGCTACCAGAATTTCTTGCATCGCTTGCACTGTGCCCGAGGCACCGACGGCAATTTGCCAACCAATACCGGTAAATTCGGCGACTATGCTTTGCGCTTCCACTTCAGCCGACTCAATGGCGCGATTGAAGTTGTCTTCGCTCAGCAAGCCATCGGCAAAATAGCGGTCTAAGTAGGTGACGCATCCCATATGCAAGCTGGCCAGCGCGATCGGCGAAAAACCATGGCCTACGACAAGCTCCGTCGACGCACCGCCGATGTCGATGACTAAGCGATTGGATTCACAGGCCGAGGTGTGTGCCACGCCTAAATAAATCAGCCGCGCTTCGTCTTCACCCGAGATGATTTCAATCGGTTGGCCAAGGATTTTTTCCGCTTCGGTCAAAAACACTTTGACGTTGCGAGCAAGGCGCAAGGTGGCGGTACCGACAATTCGAATGTTGCTGGATGGGATATCTTGCAGGCGCTCAGCAAACAAGGCCAAGCATTCCCAGCCGCGCGTCATGGCTTTTTTGGAGAGCACCAACGAGTCGTTTAGGCCAGAGGCCAAGCGCACTTTGCGTTTGACCCGGCCGATGACTTGCACACTGCCACCAACCACTTTGACCATCAACATATGAAAACTATTAGAACCGAGGTCGATCACAGCATAAATATCTTCATGCTGTGATGACGCTGGCCGAGCAAAACCCGCTTTAGCGAGCTCGTGGGCGCGCAGGTCTTGGACCATTACCGCCTCCGCGATTCGGTTGGCCCATCCGACGACGCACGCGCGGTTTTGGCGCGGTTAAGTCGGTTAACAACGCGTCGGCGTCGTATTGAGTGACCGGGATCGGGTGTTTGATGTAGTCTTCGATGGCTGTCAGATTCAGCGCATAACGCTCGCACGCAAAGCTGATGGCTTTACCGCTTTCGCCAGCACGACCGGTACGACCAATGCGGTGTACATAGTCTTCGCAGTCATCAGGCAAATCGAAGTTAAACACGTGGCTGACTTTTGGAATATGTAAGCCGCGCGCCGCAACGTCGGTTGCCACAAGAATATCGAGTTTACCGCTGGTGAAATCATCGAGGATTTTTAAGCGTTTTTTCTGCATCACGTCGCCAGTCAGTAAACCGACGCGGTGACCATCAGCTTCTAGCCACGAGAAAATATCTTCACACCAATGTTTGGTGTTGGCAAACACAATGGCTTTATCGGGCCATTCTTCTTCCATCAGCGTTAATAACAAGCGGATTTTGTGTTCTTGCGATGGGTAGAATAATTCTTCACTGATGCGTGAACCGGTCATTTGCTCCGGCGCGACGTGCACGTGCGTCGGTTGGTTCATCTGCTCAAACGCCAGTTCTTGTACCTTGTACGACAGCGTGGCGGAGAATAATAAGTTCAAACGCTCAGTGGCCGGTGGCATCCGGCGGAACATATAACGAATGTCTTTGATAAAGCCCAAATCGAACATCCGATCGGCTTCATCCAGCACCGCCACTTGGATTTGTGACAGGTCGTAGATGCCTTGTTTCATGTAGTCGAGCAAACGACCTGTGGTACCAATTAAAATATCTGCGCCATTTTCTAAGGTTTGGCGTTGAGAATCGTAACCCTCGCCACCATAAATTAGTGCAAGACGGAAACCGGCGTGTTTAGCCAGCGCTTCGGCGTCACTGTGAATTTGCACAGCGAGCTCCCGGGTTGGCGCCATGATAATGGCACGCGGCTGACCTTTGCCCCGTGGCTCATGCGTCAGCAGGTAATGGAACATGGCGGTTAAAAACGCCAGTGTTTTCCCTGTGCCTGTTTGTGCTTGTCCGGCAATATCTTTGCCTTGTAAAGCAATCGGCAACGTCTGCGCTTGAATAGGCGTGCAATATTGATAACCTTGCGCATCCAATGCAGCAAGAACCTGAGGTGCCAATGCAAAATCGGCGAATTTATGCGGTGTGAGGTGTGTTTTATTCATACGCGACTAAGCATAACCGTTACGCTTGCAATAAGGAACAGTCAGGATAAAATTGAACCGATTTTTTAACTGGCCGAAAACGGTCACCGAATTGACCTAAAATGGTCTAAAGTACCGTAAAAAAGCCCAGCGACAACCTCTACTTTCCTGTTGTCGCCCAACCGGAGATTACCATGAGCGAACACGTATTACATGTTACTGATGCCAGCTTCGACGCTGACGTATTGCAAGCTGCCACGCCAGTGCTGGTTGACTTCTGGGCTGAATGGTGTGGTCCATGCAAAATGATCGCGCCAATCCTGGACGACGTTGCTAAGGAATATGCTGGCAAAGTTGTGATCAGCAAACTGAACATTGACCAAAACAACGCTACGACCGCAAAGTTTGGTATTCGCAGCATCCCAACCTTGTTGTTATTCAAAAACGGCCAAGTGGCAGCCACTAAAGTGGGCGCGATGAACCGCACGCAATTAAAAGAATTCCTTGACGCCAACGCGTAATTTGGAAAAAAACTACCAAAGGCGCACAATTCTTGCGCCTTTTTCTTTTTTGCCGCTGGACGGCTAAAAGTTAAACTGCTAAGGTGTAAACCAATAACTTTTCTAAGAACCCGCTTGTTCGTTGATCAACCCACTCCCTTTACTCCTTTGCTCAGCGACATGCTTTATTCATTCTGTTTATAAAACAAGAACCCATCACTATGCATTTAACCGAACTGAAGCTGAAGCCGATTAACGAGCTGGTTGATCTGGCCGAATCCATGGGCCTCGAAAATATGGCCCGTCTGCGCAAGCAAGACATCATCTTCGCAATCCTAAAGTCCCACGCTAAAAACGGTGAAGAAATTTACGGCGACGGCGTCGTCGAAATTCTGGCCGATGGCTTTGGCTTTTTGCGTTCAGCCGACAGCTCGTATTTGGCAGGTCCTGACGACATTTACGTCTCACCAAGCCAAATTCGTCGTTTTAACTTACGCACCGGCGACAGCATCTCTGGTTTGATTCGTCCGCCGAAAGAAGGCGAGCGTTATTTTGCGCTGCTGAAAGTCAACGAAGTGAACTTCGGCCGCCCAGAGCAAGCCCGTAACAAAATTCTGTTTGAAAACTTAACACCGCTGCATGCCAACTCACGCTTGCGCATGGAGCGCGGTAACGGCTCCAAAGAAGACTTAACCGCCCGTGTGCTAGATTTGGCCGCGCCTATCGGTAAAGGTCAACGTGGTTTGATTGTTGCACCGCCAAAAGCCGGTAAAACCATTCTGTTGCAAAACATCGCCCAATCCATTGCGTCGAACCACCCAGACTGCGTGCTGATGGTGTTGTTAATTGACGAACGGCCAGAAGAAGTCACCGAGATGCAACGTTTGGTTAAAGGCGAAGTGGTTGCATCAACCTTCGACGAACCAGCCAGCCGTCACGTGCAAGTCGCCGAAATGGTCATTGAAAAAGCCAAACGTTTAGTCGAGCACAAAAAAGACGTGATCATTCTGCTCGACTCCATCACTCGTTTAGCGCGCGCTTACAACACCGTGATCCCAAGCTCAGGCAAGGTCTTAACCGGTGGTGTGGATGCGAATGCTCTGCACAAACCAAAACGGTTCTTCGGTGCAGCGCGTAACGTCGAAGAAGGTGGTAGCTTGACCATTATCGCCACAGCCTTGGTCGATACCGGTTCGAAGATGGACGAGGTTATCTACGAAGAGTTTAAAGGGACAGGTAACATGGAACTGCACTTGTCGCGCAAAATTGCCGAACGTCGTGTGTTCCCAGCCATCGATTTCAACCGCTCAGGTACCCGTCGCGAAGAGTTGCTGACCAGCCAGGAAGAACTGCAAAAAATGTGGATCCTGCGCAAAATCCTCAACCCAATGGATGAGACCGATTGTATGGAATTCCTCATCGATAAACTGTCGATGACCAAAACCAATGACGAATTCTTCGACGCGATGAAGCGGCAGAAAAATAGTTAAACAAGAACCGGCAGCAATGCCGGTTTTTTTATAAGAATTTTACGAGCGTATGACAGTCGGTTGGTATAAAATTCGCGACCAATTGCATCGCAGACGAAATTCTTCTCTGTTTAGTGCTAGTCACTGAACATACCGAGTGGTTTTAATCACCATTCGACACAGGTTTGTTGGGCAAACCTGTATCCAGCTCTCGCTGGAACAACGCTTTCATTTACACACCTTAAGGTTAGGAAAAAATGGCTATTCCACGCATTGTTATTGTGGGTGGTGGCGCCGGGGGCCTTGAGCTTGCAACCCGTCTTGGTGACAAGTTGGGTAAGAAGCAACGGGCTGAGATCACGCTGATTGATCGCAACTCGACCCACATCTGGAAACCGCTGCTGCATGAAGTTGCAACAGGCACCCTCGACGTCGACATCGACCAAGTTACCTACCGCGCCCACGCCACCGCGCATCATTTTGAATTCCAACTCGGCAGCATGACCGGTCTAGACCGCGACCAGCGCCATGTCATCCTAGCACCGCTCACCGATGAATCTGGTGAGGAAGTTCTTGCCGAGCGTCGCGTCGGTTATGACTATTTAGTACTGGCGATGGGCAGCGTGTCCAACCATTTCAACACCCCAGGCATTGCCGAGCATTGTATTTTCCTCGATAGCCCCGACCAAGCGCGTCGTTTCCACCGCCGCTTGCTCGAAGCCTATATCAAATTGAATTCGCCACAACATCCAAAAGATAACCTGAACATCGCCATCGTCGGTGGTGGTGCGACGGGTGTGGAATTGTCGGCTGAATTGCACCACGCCGCCAAAGAATTCAATCAGTATGGTTTTACTGAGATGAACCGTGACCGGTTAAAAATCACCTTGGTTGAAGCCGGACCACGTATTCTGCCCGCACTGCCAGAACGCATTGCGATGGCTGCACACCGCGAACTGGAAAAGTTAGGGGTGAAAGTACGGGTTGCCACCAAGGTCACGTCCGCCGGCGAGCACGGCTTACAGTTGGGTGATGAAGAATTGCCAGCGGAGCTGATGGTGTGGGCCGCGGGCATTAAAGCACCCGATTTCCTGAAAGATTTGGCCGGCCTTGAAAACAATCGCCTAAACCAATTGCTGGTCAAACCGACACTGCAAACCACCCGCGATGATCAAATTTATGTCATCGGCGATGCCGCTGGCTTCCCGCTGCCTGACAACAAATGGGTACCACCGCGCGCGCAATCGGCGCATCAAATGGCGGAGCATCTGGTGAAAAACCTACTGGCGGTGCTCGATGGCCGGCCACAGACGCCCTATCAATACCGCGATCATGGCTCGCTGATTTCACTGAGCCGTTTTGGCACTGTCGGCAGCCTGATGGGCAACTTAGTGGGTGGCGCCATGATGATCGAAGGTCGCATCGCTCGGATGGCTTACATTAGCCTGTATCGGATGCACCAAGTCGCCTTGCATGGCTGGTGGCGTACCATCATGATCTCGATGATCGGCCGCATCAATAAGATCATTCGCCCGCGGTTAAAACTGCATTGATCTGACGCAAAACGCCGAGTAAAAACTCGGCGTTTCTTCATCAAAATGTTGCGATTAAACAACATTGTTGTCACCTGCTCTTTGTACACTTGCCGGCAATTTCAACCACGACAAGGAGTTCGTGATGCAAAAGGTGTACTTACCGCAGACCGCTCGTTCCAACCAATATATCTTGGCAGAATTTGCTGTTACCGATGACCTACTGGCTCGTTTTACCGACCACCAGCAATGTTACCAAGCCATCTGCAAGAAGTTCTTCCAACTGTGTTTGCAACAACAGATCCGCCATAGCCATGTCATCGCCAATGACAAGTTACCAGTGGTGCGTTATCACCAAGAATCCTTACATTTCCAAACGCCTGATCAAATTCTGTTTTTTTACAATCCGTTAGTGCACGAAGGGCAACAAGCCTTTTTTGACCCCTACCAACGGGCGCGCAAAATCAATTTGCTATTTTTAGCCAGCGGCGAAAACATTCGCCAAGACGCCGCCGACTTGCATCAACGTAGCCGTCAGGTATTGCTGGGCTTGCAAGAAGCGTTGATGTTACCGGCTCACAGCATCAAATTACGGGACCACCAACATCTGACCTACGATGTGTTTGCTCGGCAAAAACAAGCCACTGAGACCTATGGCTACAAAATGCGTTGTATGACCCAACGTTATCAGCGGCGCGACTGCCTACTGCCCGACAGCACCCATTTGATGAGTTATGTCACTGTGAGCTTGCCGTTTACGCGTACCTTAAAAGAAGTGCTGGGTGTGTCAAGCGAGCCGCAACTGCCCTACAGCGGCCTGTTTGTGCAATTGGAAGACTTATTGCGCGATGCGGCGCACAGTCGCGGCTTGCAGCACTTAGCGCTGGTGGCTGACGGCACCACGCCACTGGTACGTAATCGCCATTCGGATAAAGCGCGGGTCAGTCGTGAGTTACGTTTGCTCAGTTTTGATGTCAACGACACAGCGCCACAGCTGCAAAGTTATTGGCAACCTGACATCCTGCCCGACACTGTGCATCTGGTGTTTGTCGCCACACCCAGCGATGTCCATGACCAAGGGTATGCGCGTTTTGTGGCGAAAGTGGAAGAGTGTTTACGCCAGCTCGCTCGGCAATTGGCGTTAGATCCTGAGCGGCAAGACTTGTTGGTGCGGTTCCATCAGCACTTAAGTTACTGGTTGTAAGTCACTCACCAGCACTGTCGACTTGCGGGTTATGCTGCTGACGGCCCTTGCTTTGCAAGGGCCAACTCGCTAAGACGCGATAGCGCACACCATCTGCGGTCGATTCGCTGTGATAAAGCCGAAGTTCATGCGCAACCAACACCATCGGCTTTAGCGTTTGTAACGGCTCGAGCGTTAGCAATGCGGTGCTGTGCGCATGACGCGCAAGGCTGATGTGAGGCCGCAGCGGATGTTGTCGCGTCGCCAGCCCTTGCTCAAGTGCGAGCTGATCAAGCCATGCGTCCAACGCTACCAACGCCGGATCCTCCACCGCACCTGCCAAACACAACACCTTGGGGCCAGTCCAGCATTCGACGTGCTGTAAGTGCACCGAAAATTCCGACAAACCTGCTGCATCCGTCAATGCATCCAATCGCCGACACAGCGCCTGCGCTTGCGCATACTCCACCGCCCCTAAAAAACGTAAAGTCAGATGCAGATTCACCGGCAGCACGGGTTTTAATGGCGCAGCCAGCTGTTGCAGCACCTTGGCGAGTTGCTCGACTTGCGAGGAACTTGGAGTTACACCAAAAAACAGTCGCCGTTGCCCCTGCCATGCAGCCAACGCACCTCGGCTATCCATCATGGGGTTGGGCTCCTTGGCGCTGGCTCTGGTGAGATCTGGCGTGACTTGGTTTGGCATAACGGTATTTGGCCTGATGGTATTTGGCCTGATGGTATTTGGCGTAGTGGCCATCGACTAATCCCACTGAATATCTGCCGCCGGAACAGCCCGAATGGCCACACCAAAACTTCGAATCGACGACAGCGTGGCGTTTTCATGCGCAATGATCTGGGTAAAGTCAGCATGTGGCTTACTGTGCGTCAGATGGCCATCGGCGACCAAATCCACCGCATAGCCGTGCGCTGCGGCACTGCGCACGGTGGTGTCGATGCAAAATTCGCTGGCATACCCTGCAACAACTAAACGAGTGATGCCGCGGGTGGCCAATTCATACTGTAACGAAGTCCGCAGGAAACTATCGGGTGTGGTTTTATCGACACGAATCACATCGTCTGGCAACGGAATTTGCGCCAGCCACTGCCATGGCGCTTCGCCCGGCACAAAGGCGGTGCCCGCCGCTTGGTGATACACGGCAATCACCGGCACGGCCGCGGCGGTGGCGCTGGAAATTAACGCATTCAATCGCGTCGCCACCCCATCCAGCGCCGGGTGGCCGTTTGGAAACAAGCCTTGTTGGAGGTCGATCAATAGCAGTGCGCAGGTCATATGCCATCCTTGCAGTTCAACAAACAAATCAAGGGGTCAGAGTTGTTGAACGCAGGCGTGCGAATCAACGACTCTGACCCCTTGATCGGAGGTGGGATTAGCTTATCACTTTATGCACAATCGGCGACAGGGTTGGCTCCTCTGCAGATTGCGACAGTGCGGCTACGTATTCAGCGCTGGCTTTGGCGGCGGCTTCAGCAGATGCGGCATGCACGCGGCCAATCACGTCACCGGCGGCAACCTTAGTGCCAAGCGGTAACAAGTCACTAAAACCAACCACAGGGTCAATCACTTGCGCCGGATGCGCGCGACCGCCGCCGAGGCGCACCACCGCCATGCCCATGGCCGTGGTATCAAGGCTTGCGAGGTAACCGGCCTGCGGCGCTTTGATATCAACTATCACTGGCGCTTGGCCTAAATACAGCTGCGGTTTTTCCAATAAATCAATCGGGCCGCCCATCGCCGCGACCATTTTGGCGAAAATTTCTGCCGCTTTGCCTGAAGTTAAACTGTGCTCCAGCGCCGCAATCGCCGCCGCTTTGTCAGGGTATAAACCGGCCAGACGCAACATGCTAGCACCGAGTTCCAACGTCACTTGATGCAGCCGCGGCTCGCGGTATTTGCCGGTCAGATAATCCAAGGTTTCCAGCACTTCCAGCACGTTACCGGCGGTGTTTCCCAAACATTGGTTCATGTCGGTCAAATGTGCTTCGGTTGGCACGCCGGCGCCTTTGGCGGTGTTGACAATCGATTGCGCGAGCGCGCTGGCGTCATCGACCGTTTTCATGATGGCGCCTGAGCCGATTTTCACGTCCATCGTCAGCACATCTAAGCCTGCGGCGAGTTTTTTCGACAAAATCGAGGCCGTAATGAGTGGAATAGACTCGACGGTTGCCGTCACATCGCGAATCAAATACAAGCGACGATCTGCCGGTGCCAGCTGCGCACTTTGGCCGACGATAACACAACCCAGTCGCGCCACTTCGCGCTGAATTGTTTCCAGCGATTGGGTGCAGCTGTAGCCTGGAATCGTTTCCAGTTTATCGACCGTACCGCCGGTGTGGCCCAAGCCACGGCCCGCGATCATCGGCACGTAAGCACCGCACGCAGCGACCATAGGTGCCAACATCAAGCTGACTTTGTCACCCACGCCGCCGGTCGAATGTTTATCAACCACCGGGCCATTTAACTTGCCTTGCCAATTCAGCACTGCGCCCGAGTCGCGCATGGCGCGGGTCAGCGCGACGGTTTCTTCGGTCTGCATGCCGTTTAAATAAATCGCCATGGCAAGTGCTGCGATTTGGCCTTCGCTAAAGCTGTTGTCGGTGATGCCAGCGACAAATTGTTCAATGGCAGCGGATGGCAACACGCCGCCGTTGCGTTTCATTTTGATAATTTCTTGAGGTAAATACATAAGGTCTCCTAAGCGCGGATTTGCTGGCGCTAAGTACGAGGGTCGCTGAGTTATAGTGCTATGTCAGTGTGACAAAGCGACGCGATTACGACCCCGTGTTTGATCAAACTTTGGTGCTTTGCGCCAAATACAGCGGCGTGAATGCGTCCGGCAGCAGCTGTTGCAACGACCAACTTTGCTGTTGTTTTAAGTGGTTGCAGCTGGCGATCGGGCTGTCTGGCGTGAAAAACTCGGCGATCACTTGACGGCAAATGCCACAAGGCGGTGTCAGTTTTTCTTGCGGGGTATAGACCATCAAGGCCTGAAATTGACGTTCGCCAGCCACGACTGCGGCGGCAATGGCATTACGCTCAGCGCAGGTGGTGCCACCATACGACGCGTTTTCGACGTTACATCCGGTATAAATACGGCCTGAACTGGCCAAAATAGCCACACCAACAGGAAAGCGGCTGTACGGTGCGTACGCCTGAGTGGCGGCTTGTTCTGCTTGCTCTGCGAGCAAGTTCCAATCGATCGTTTGCATGCCCTAGTGCTCTTTAGATAATTCGGGCAGCTTGTTATGCGCCGATTTTACGCACAGATCAAGTTTTTTGTCGCCAAAAGGCCGGTTTGATTAAGTAATTGCTAATTTTTTGTGCAAACTGTCGCCATTGGCAGGCTCAAGACGCACGTTGTTTGCGCCATGTCACAGCTCCTGTTGTTTGCTGCCCGCAGGGTTTTAATGGCCTTGGTGTTAGCACTTGCTGTCTGCCAACGTGACAATAAAAATCTGCGACTGGCGCTGCAACCCAAGGTCAAGCGCCCATTGGCTCTATCGCTTTGTTGCCTTACACTGATTGCTGGATGTTTGACAAGGACGACCTATCCCTATGCTTAGCACCGCTTTTTTATACCTTTCCATGCTCGCACCCGCACATCTGAACGCGCCGCAAGCGGCCATTTATGAGCAAGGCATCTATGCCTGGTCACGTGATAATTCCTCCGTGATCATCAGTAAAAACACCACCAATCCGCTGCGCTTTGAAGGCGGTCACGTCGCCGAGGTGTTAGCCACTGGTTCGCGAGTACCGCTGATACGTGGCTTAAGTTTTGGCTTTTTCTACGATTTTCCAACACTGAACGGCGATTACAAAATGCTCTGGCAAGTCGAGCACCCGCCCATCACCACCCCCGACGGTCGTGTCAGCACTGGCTATCAAGAAGAGCGAAACGTGTATGTGTCACCCGGCATCCCCGACATACGGGTCTACACCTTTGATCATCCGTATGAAATGGTGGAAGGCCGCTGGGTGTTTCGTTATTTCTACCAAGGGCAACAAGTGCTTGAGCAGAGCTTTACCACCTACAAACCGGACGCGGCAGAAGCCAAAGTCTGGCAGCAAAAATTAAATAAGGCGCTAAACGAGCAACAGCCGTAACGAGGTGCATCTGGCATTCACTCGGTAAGGCTTCCGGTCACGTTCACATCCCCGCCAAAACAAACGCCGCCTCAAGGCGGCGTTTGATAGGTTTAACGCATGCACACTAGTCTGATAAGGTCTCGTCACGGGCCTGCGGTTTTGCCAACAGTTGTTGCCAATCCAAGTGCCGAGTCGCGGCCATCATCGCGGCTAAGGTGACGAACAATAACAAGCTGCCGCTTAACAACGCATAGGTCTCGGCTTGCAGAATTAGGAACAACAACGCCTGCAGCACCCCATAAGCCCCAGCCATAGCGATACCACGACTGACACTGTGCAGTGCGGCGCTGAGATAAAACGCCAGCAACGCGGCGCACGCCACACTGGCAAGCGTATAAGCCAACGCGAACCCCAATACTTCCGACATCGACAATAACAGCAGATAAAACATCACCAGCGTTAAACCCACCAACAGGTATTGCATCAAATGCAGTGGTTTGGTTTGCAGAATTTCCGCTAAGTAGAACCAAGCAAAACTCAGCACAATCACCAAGATGGCGTATTTTACCGCTCGTTCGTTTTGTTGATACGGATCAACCGCTTCAATCAGTTGCACTTCAAACGCTTTGCCTTGCCACGAACATTCGTTGCGTTCCGCACAGAGTTTTAACAAGGACACACTTGGGTTCGACAGCTGGGTGCTTTGCCATTTGGCGGCAAAACCATCGTCACGCACTTGCCGTTGTTGCGGTAAAAAGCGCCCAACAAAGGCTGGATCGCGCCAATTGCTCTGCAGCTGCCATTCAGTGCTATCAGCCGTTGGTAATACATCCAAGCCAGTGGAGCCTTGCAAATCAACCGCCATCTCCAGTTGAAACCCTTGCGCTAGCTCATCGGCAGAGACAGGCACTCGTATGCCTTCAGGGATCGCTTGCAAGCCACTCCCTGCAACCACTGCCCGCGCCACGCCATTGATTTTTACCACCGGCAGCGTCGATAAACCACGGACATCGGACACGGCAAAGGCGAGGTAACTATCGACCCGGCGAATTTGCTCATCACCAACCACGCCTTGAGCAACAAAACTGCTGGGTAGCAGCGCTTGTGGACCAAATTGCGCCTGGATGTGATGCTGGCTTTGATACACCCGCACCCGGTATAAGCCACGGCTGCGCTGCTCCACCTGCGCATTACTTTGTACTTTCAGTTGTAACGCACCATTGACCTGCCATTGCGGCAGGTCCGCCACTGTTGCATTCGCTGCCGTTTTACGCAGTTGCAACTGCTGCACTAACACAGGCCCTACCATGGCCTGTGCGCCACTGAGACTGGTCGCAATATCCGACTGGACTTGCTGATTTAATTCAGCGCGCTCCAACACTAAGTTGTGGATACCGCCCACAGGCAACCACAGCCCCAAGATCAGCATCGCGATTAACACAATTTTGTTTTTAAACATGGCTCCACTCCGTTTGAATTGACCTGTGTAGCCTAAGGCAACGCAACAAACGCTGGGTGGAGCTAAGCTGGAGACTTGCTGTAGAGTGTGTGGAGAATGGATGGAGCCCATTAGGCGGACTGTGGCGTAAACGGTGTAGCGATAGCGCCAAGCAAACGAAGCGAACCAGCGTCAGCGCTGAAACATGAGACTCACTTGCACGCCATCCGCCACGTTGGCTATCCGCAGCTCGCCTTGATGCAGCTGCATCACTTGCTCAACAAACGCCAGTCCCAAACCTGTGCTTTTACTGGGCACGCCGCCTTGCGACTGCGGCCGTGGCAAGGAATAGAATTTTTCGGTCACTCGCGATAGCGCATAGTCTGGGATCTGCGGGCCTTGGTTGGCCAGCGTCAACACCATGTGTTGACCTTGTTGTTGCAGCTGCCAGCGCAGATAACCGCCGCTTGGTGCAAAGTCCATCGCGTTATCAACCAAGTGTTGCAGCGCCTGTTGCAGCAGCGACGCATCACCCACAACCGAGAAATCGCTATCACTGTCTGGCACGCTCAGAACCAGCTGTTTGGCATCAAAACGCGCTTGGTTTTGCCTGCAGAGGTTGTCAATTAAGCTGCGCAACGGCACTGGCTGTGGCGCTGCCAAATGCGGCAGTTGTTCCAAACTTGAGACTTGCAATAAGCGCTCAGTTAACTGCGTCAGACGCTCGGCTTGTTGCGAAATATGCCCCAAGAATTTTTGCTGCTGGCTATTGGGTAACGGCCGCTCAGTCGTGCCTGACGCCAAAATTTCCGTGGCGGCGCGAATGGCCGTCAGCGGGCTTTTTAATTCGTGGGTGAGGGTTTGCAGCGCTTGGTCGCGCAGCGCTTTGCCTTCTAACGTACCGCGCAAGGTATCAAGTTTTTCCGCCAGCTCGCCAAACTCAAAAAACAGCCGAAACTGCGGCGGCGGTACTCGAAGCCCTGCATTGAGGCTGTGAATATACTGACGCAGTCGGTTCAGCCCCAGCTGCAAGCGCCACGTCAACAAAGCCCCGACCAGCAAACCTAACGCCATCAGCAACAAGCCACGTTCTAGCACATAACGCTGACTGCGATCGATAAAGGGCTGCAAACTGCCATTGGATTTGGCCAGCGTCAGCACGCCGATGATCTTGCCGTCGGCATTACGTATGGGCGCTGCGATATGCATCATCGACGGCGCATTCGCATCCAAGCTGGCTTTGCTGGAACGCGCACCGTATTCACCACGCAGTGTTTTGTAGACATCGTTCCAGCGCGAGTAGTCCTGCCCGAGCGCTTGGTCTGTGCTATCAAACAGCACAATGCCGCGATCGTCGGTGATATACAGGCGATAATCGGGCTTTTCACGCGGTAACCCCCACAAATTGCTAGGGAGCGAGCGTTTGCCATAATTGCGCAGCAGTTGCTGCAACTGCGGGTTGGCCACGTCGCCCTGACGCAGATAAGGACTGACCAAATCGGCCAAATGCTGGCTGGCATCAATTAAGGTCTCTTCACTGGCTTGGCGAAACCCCGGTTTGATTTGTTCGCTTAACAGGTTCAGCACCAAATAGCCGGTCAAGCCAACCAACAGGAAATACAACAAAAACAACCGCAACGCAAAGGGGATCCGCAGATGACGCCATAGCCGCTGACTGATGCTGCGCTGTGGCGCTGGGCTCGCTAACCCACTGTTGTTGGGCGGGTTAAGGCTTGCCGAGCTTGCAGGCTGTGAACTCACTAAGTCCGTGGTTGCTGGCTTTGTGGTCACTGGATTAGTCGGCTGTGAGCCAGGCGCTGGTGAAGTCGTGAGCTCAGCACCAGCCGGCCGCAAATGTTCTGTTGGTGAATGTTCTGTTGGTGAATGTCCTGTTGCTGAATGCTCAGTCATGCTGCGGCCCTTGGGGCAAGCCTGCGGGCTCGTCCACACCGGTCGGTTCAAACCGATAACCAAACCCCCGCACCGTCTGAATATAACTGCGCGGCGACACCTGTTTGCATTTGGCGCGTAGGCTTTTGATATGCGTATCCATGTTGCGCTCATAAGCGCTACTTGAGGTTTGGCCGCACGCCAGCAACAAGGTTTCGCGGCTATGCACTTGCTGCGGCTGCGCCAAAAAGTGCGCAAGCAACCGATACTCCAGCGCGGTTAATTCCAGCAGCTGGCCGCACAACCAAATCCGGCAACTGGCACTTTGCAGGATAAAATCGCCCAGCGTTAGCCCCGCAGGCGCGGTGATGGCCTGAGGTGGGTTCAAGCTGGTGTGAACGGGCGTTGGCTGACTGTGCGACAGCTGCGCCGGGCTTGCTGGCGCCGCGGTGCTTAGGGGCGCCACAGTTTGCCCCGCCAGCGGCCGCTGCCAGCGTTTGAGGTTGGCCCGCACCCGCGCCACCAATTCACGCGGACTAAACGGTTTACTGATGTAATCATCAGCGCCCAGTTCCAAACCGACCACGCGGTCGATTTCGTCGCTGCGCGCGGTCAAAAACAACACAGGCACCTCGCTGTGTTTGCGTACTTCACGGCAAAACTCAAAGCCACTGCCATCGGGTAGCCCGACATCCAACACCACCAAATCTGCCTGTTGCCACTGGTTTTTGGCATCACTGAGCAAGGGGCTCCAATGCGTGCTCCAGCCTTCGGCTTGCAAACTAAACAGCAACGCATCCGCGATAGCGGGTTCATCTTCCACGACTAAAATATGCGGCATCATGCCTCCAAGCTGGGGATGGTGGTGCGGGGTGCGCAGGCAAGCGCAGGCGAGCGCAGGCGAGCGCAGGCGAGCGCAGGCGAGCGCAGGCGAGCGCAGGCGAGTATTGTGCCGACTGCCGGCGGGGCGTGCAAGGGAGTTGAGGGTTGCGAGGATGTCGCGCATGTTGGTGGTTTGAATTTGTTTTTAAATGATTTTCGCCTGCAAGCAGGCTTTGGTTTCGCACGCTTGTTGTGTGTTTCTACATCGTTTCCGCCTTTGCGGCGTGCTTTTGAATAAAACCTATTTCGCCTTGGCAGCGGGCTTTTTAAAAGCTTTCGGCGTTGCCGAGGTACTTTCTTTGCTGGCAAAGA